>NZ_MKUG01000036.1 GCF_001897685.1 Thiobacillus sp. 65-1402 | reverse complement strand
ATGGTGGCGAACGCCACCGCCTGCGGCAGCACAATGAGTGCGCCGGTGAATGCCGCGACGGTATCGGCCTTGAAGGTCTGCGGGGTGACGTTGGGCCACCAGCGCAGGAAGGGCAGCAGGCGGTAAAGCCAGAGCGGACAGGCTTTGAGATCGATCACGCAGACTCCAGAAGCATATTGGCGGATAAGACTATAACTATTTGTAGCAAAGGAGTTTTTGCATGGCTTCCTGTTGCGGGCAACCTATAATCAGTCGCAAATCCCGTGTCGGACAGGGGCGCAACGACAACTCAACCAGAGAGAGCGAGGGGAAGATGAAATTCACCACGATGACGTTGTGTGCATCCGCGCTGCTGCTGTTGGCCGTGCCGGCCCAGGCAGCGGGCGACCCCCGGGCCGGACAGCTTAAAACCTCGATGTGCGCCGGTTGTCATGGCATTGCCGGCTGGCGTACCGCCTATCCCAGCGTATACAGCGTTCCCAAGCTCGGCGGGCAGCACGCCGATTATATCGTGGCGGCACTCAAAGCCTATAAAAGCGGCGAACGCAGCCACCCCAGCATGACGGCCATCGCGGGCAGCCTGTCCGAGCGGGACATGGACGATCTCGCGGCGTATTACGCGTCGTCGTACAGCGGCGCTGCCAACTGAGGAGGCCCCATGAAAAAGACATGCTTCATCCTCGCCGTGATTGCACTGGGCGCTTCCCCGGCGGCGCATGCCAAGGGCAACTACGAGGCCGGCAAGGCCAAGTCGGCCAGCTGCGCTGCCTGCCACGGTGCGGACGGGGTCAGTACCGTGGCATCCTTTCCCAAACTGGCGGGCCAGCACCGCGATTATCTCTACCAGGCGCTCAAGGATTACCGCTCCGGCAAGCGCAAGAATCCCATCATGGCCGGCCAGGCGAAAAACCTCTCCGATACCGACATGCTCGATCTGGCGATGTATTTCTCCAAACAGCAGGGACTGACCCTGAAGTATTGATTCAGGGGCGGAAAGATGGCGGGCGCGGCCGATCCGGCCGGCGCAGCGCTTCATAAACCCGCCAGGGTCTTGATGTGCACCGCCGCGCTGCGCCCCAGGGAACTGAGGTCGTAGCCGCCTTCCAGCACCGAGACGATGCGTCCTTCGGCGTGGCGCGCAGCCACGCCCATCGCCTGCTCGGTGATCCAGACATAATCCGCTTCCACCAGGCCGAACTGTGCCATGTCGTCCTCGCGGTGGGCGTCGAAGCCGGCGGAGAAAAACAGCAGCTGCGGCCGGAAGGCTTCCAGGCGCGGCATGATTTGCGTGCTGAAGGCTTCGCGGTAGGCGGGGCCGGCGGTGCCGGCGGGCAGCGGCACATTGACGATGTGTCCGCTGGCGCTGTCGGTGCCGCAGAACGGGTAGAAGGGATGCTGGAAGGTGGAGCACAGCATCGCGCGCGGATCGTTCCTGAAGATGTCCTCGGTGCCGTTGCCGTGATGGACGTCGAAATCGACGATGGCGACCCGTTCCAGGGCGTGTGCTGCCAGGGCATGCGCGGCTGCCACGGCGACGTTGTTGAAGATGCAAAACCCCATGGCCTGGCTGCGGGTGGCGTGGTGTCCGGGCGGACGGCAGGCGACGAAGGCGTTGGCCACTTCGGCGCGCATCACCAGGTCGACCGCCATCACCGCGCCGCCGGCCGCATGGTAGGCGGCGTCCAGGCTGTGCGGGTTCATGCCGGTGTCGGGATCGAGCGCGTGGAAGCCTTCGTAGGGCGAGGCGGCCTCGATGGAATCGATATAGGCGGCGTCATGCACCCTGAGCAGCTGGCTGCGGTGCACCAGCGGGGCTTCGCGGTGGAGCAGGTAATCGAACAGGTGGGCGGCATGCAGCCGGTCATCGATGGCGCGCAGGCGCAGCGGGCTTTCCGGGTGCCAGCTGCCCATGTCGTGCTTGAGGCATTCAGGGTGGGTGATGTAGGCGGTGTGCATGACGCGGCCCAGGGGCAGAAGGGCTCAACTATACGCCCGGCGGGATGGCGCTGTAACAGGGGATGGCCTAGGATAGGGCGTCCCCGGTCCGATCGGCGCGCCGCCGCACGCAGTCCTCAACCAAGCCATGCCCCAACACTATCTGCATCCCCTGTTCAACGCCCGCTCGGTTGCGGTCTTCGGTGCCAGCGAACGCGAGGATTCGGTCGCCGGAACCCTGTTCCGGAACCTGCGCAAATCCGGCTACAGCGGCGCGGTCTATGCGGTCAATCCGAAGCACGCCACGGTGTTCGGCGAACGCTGCTATGCCAGCGCCGGCGAATTGCCGGCGGTGCCCGAGCTGGCGCTGATCGCCACCCCCGCGCCGACCGTCGCGCCGATCATGGCGCAATGCGGACAGCGCGGCATCCGCCATGCCGTCGTGCTGTCAGCCGGTTTCCGCGAGGTGGGGGAACAGGGCGCGGCGCTGGAAGCGGCCGTGATCAGCGCGGCGAAGCAATACGGCATCCGCTTCATCGGCCCCAACTGCCTGGGCATCCAGCGGCCGGCCATCGGGCTGAATGCCACCTTCAGCCAGGGCGCCACCCTGACCGGCGATCTCGCGCTGGTGTCGCAGTCCGGCGCGATCTGCACCGCGATGATGGACTGGGCGGAAACCAACGGCATCGGCTTTTCCAGCGTGATCTCCACCGGCGCGTCGGCCGACCTGGATTTCGGCGAAATCCTCGACTACCTCGCCTACGACACCCAGACCCGCGGCATCCTGCTCTACATCGAAGGCATCCGCGACGCGCGCCGTTTCATGAGCGCGCTGCGGGCGACGGCCCGCGTCAAGCCCGTCGTCATGGTCAAGGTGGGGCGCCACGCGACGGGGGCCAAGGCGGCGCAGTCGCACACCGGCGCGCTGGTGGGATCGGACGCGGTGTTCGACGCCCTGGTGCGGCGCGCCGGGGTGGTGCGGGTCAACACCATCCTGCAGCTGTTCGCCTCGGCGCGCGCGCTGTCCACCCACATCCGGCCCAGCGGCAACCGCCTCGCCATCGTCACCAACGGCGGCGGCCCCGGCGTCATGGCGACCGATCTCGCGGTGGACCTGGGGGTGCGCATGGCGGAGCTGTCGCCGGCGACGCTCGATGCGCTCGACGCCGTGCTGCCGGCCAACTGGTCGCACGGCAATCCGCTCGACATCATCGGCGACGCCGCCGCCGGGCGTTACCGCGCGGCGGTGGACGCCTGCCTCGCCGACGACAACGTCGACGGCGTGCTGGTGATGCTGACGCCGCAGGCGATGACCCGGCCGACCGAGGTGGCCGAGGCGGTGGTGGCGGTGGCGAAGACCTCGCACAAGCCGGTGCTGACCTGCTGGATGGGCGAGGCGCAGGTGCATGCGGGACGGCGCCTGTTCAAGCAGGCCGGCATTCCGTACTTCACCACGCCGGAACCGGCGGTCGAGGTGTTCTCCTTCCTCTCCGCCTTCTACGAGAACCAGCGCCAGCTGATGCAGACGCCGGGACCGTTGTCGCAGCAGACCGAACCGGATGCGGAAGGCGCCCGCCTGATCGTCGAAAGCGCGCTGGCGCAAGGCCGGCATCTGCTCAACGAAGTGGAGTCGAAGGCGCTGCTGGCGGCTTTCCGCATCCCGATCGCACCGACGCTGATCGCGCGCAGTCCCATGGAGGCCATGCTGATGGCGCAGCAGATCGGCTTCCCGGTGGTGATGAAAATCAATTCGCCGGACATCACCCACAAGTCCGACGTCAACGGCGTGCGGCTGGGCTTGTCCAGCGGCCAGGCGGTGCGTTCCGCCTTCGGCGAGATGCTGGCCGATGTGAAGCGTCTGCGCCCCGACGCTACCCTGGACGGCATCGTCATCGAGCCCATGGTGATGCGCCCGCACGCCCGCGAAGTGTTGCTCGGCATGACCTCGGACCCGGTGCTGGGGCCGGTGATCGTGTTCGGCGCCGGCGGCGTCGACGTCGAAGCCCTGCAGGATCGCGCGGTGACGCTGCCGCCGCTGAACCGTTATCTGGCGCACGACCTGATCCGGCGCACCCGCGTCGCCACCCTGCTGGGCGCGTTCCGCAACCGTCCGCCGGTCGACATGGACGCGCTGGAGAACGTGCTGTTGCGGCTGTCGGAAATGGTCTGCGAATTGCCCTGGCTGGCCGAGCTGGACATCAATCCGCTGCTGGTGGACGAACGCGGCGCGCTGGCGCTGGATGCCCGCATCGTCATCGCACCTCGCGTGCCGACGGCCGACCGCTACGGCCACATGGCGATCCACCCTTACCCGGCGCATCTGCTGACGCATTGGCAGTTGCCCAGCGGCAACGACGTCGTGATTCGCCCGATTCGCCCGGAAGATGCCGAGCTGACGCAGAGCTTCGTGCGCAGCCTGTCCGAGGAAACCAAGTATTTCCGCTTCATGGACGCGGTAAGCGAGCTGTCCCCCGCCATGCTGGCGCGCCTCACCCAGATCGACTACACGCGGGAGATGGCGCTGCTGGCGCTGGCGGAAATCGACGGCAGGGAGGTGGAACTGGGGGTGGCGCGCTATGCCATCAATCCGGACGGCGAGTCCTGCGAATTCGCCCTGGTGGTCGACGACGCGTGGCAGAAGCAGGGGATCGGCCACAAGCTCATGGATGTGCTGATGGACGTGGCGCGCGGCATGGGCCTGAAGATGATGGAGGGCGAGGTGCTGAAAACCAACCGCCCGATGCTGAAACTGGCGGCAGGCCTGGGCTTCCATAGCGAGCCGCACCCGGAGGACGATACGGTGCAAAGGGTTTCGCGCGCACTGTAAGCGGCGAGCCGGGCGCGGTTTGCAGCCGGGTCACCGGTTCGTGGCCGCTGTCCCCGCGCCGCGGCCTGCTTGCCGCGTCAACGGGACGCGGGATGCTGGCGGGTGCAGGTCCGGTTGCGCCCGGCCTTCTTGGCCGCATAGAGCGCCTGGTCGGCGGTGCTGACCAAGGAATCGATATCCGCGGTGCCGGCTTCCCGGGCAGCCACGCCGATGCTGGCGGTGATGGTTTTTTCCGTCTGTCCGATGGTGATTCTTTTCGCTTCCAGGGTGGCGCGCAAGCGCTCGGCCGACTGCAGCGCGGCCTTGAGGTCGGTGTCGGGGCAAATGACCAGGAATTCCTCGCCGCCGATGCGGCAGACGCTGTCCCCCCGGCGTGCCGACATGCGCAGGGTGTCGGCCGCCTCGCGCAGGACGGCGTCGCCCGCGGCGTGGCCATAGGTGTCGTTGATGTGCTTGAAGTGGTCGATATCGATCACCATCACGGCAAGCGGTGCACCGGAGCGCGAAGCGGCGCTCCACGCCTGTTCGAGCTGATCCATCGCCGAACGGCGGTTGGGCAGCCCGGTCAGCAGGTCGGTCAGCGCGGCATTCGCCAGCCGCCGGTTGGCCACGGCCAGCTCGGCGGCGATCTGGCGCAGTTGCGCGCGGTCCTTTTCCCAGGCGTTTTGCAATCGCACCAGGCGCTGCGCGGCGTTGAGCCGCGTGCGCAGCCCCTTGGCGCTGATGGTGCTGGGCACATAGCCATCCGCGTCGACTTCGTAGGCGCGCGCCAGCTGCGCTTCGCCGTGATCGTCGGCCATCAGCAGAATATGCATGCGGCGGCCGTCTTCGGTCGCGCGCAAGGCCTGGCACAATTCCGGGCCGTCGAGTTGCGGCAGGTTGTAGTGCGCGATGATGACATGCGGGAGCACTTCCATCGCCAGCGCCAGGGCCGTGTTGCCGTTGTCCGCCGGGTAGACGATGTGGCCGCTGTCTTCGACCAGCAGCGCCATGGTTTTGCGGCGGCTGAAGGCATTGCCGTCTGCCACCACGATGCGCAGCGGCGCCCCGTCTTCCGTCGCCTCCGCGTGGCCGTGGCTGATTTCGGCAAAGGGCGGCAGTATCGTCGTCGGAATCTTCAGCAGCGCGCCCCAGTCATGCCAGCTGGCGATCACGTCGTCGATGAAGCTCCCGGCAGCGGTCTGCGGGATGTCGAGTTCGGCCGCCAGCGCCATCCATTCCCGCGCCAGTTTCGGGCGCTCGGCGGCATTCGCCAGTCCAAGATTGGCGAGCAGATGCGACAGCCGCAGCATCTGCGTCAGGCTGCTGGTCCGCGAGTCGTGGGGAAAACAGGGGCGATCCGGGTTCTCGTAATGGGCGAGCGGCTCGGTGAAGACCCGGGGGATGCCCCAGTCGGTCAGCATCACGATGCCCAGTTCGCTATGGTCGGTTTCCAGGCGGGCGCGTTCCTGGGCAATGATTGGCTGCGCGGGATCGGCATGATGCGCCGTCAGGACCGCGTTGTAGTCGTCGGGGTAGGCGGTTGCCAGCGCCAGTTGCCCCACCTGGGCCAGCAAGCCGCAGACGAACAGTTCGTCGGCTGCGGCTACCGGCATCCGCGTGCCCAGCGCCTGCATGGTCAGGCCCATCAGCAGCGAGTGCGCCCAGTATCCCTGGTAGTCGAAGGCTTCGCATGCGCCGGCGCGATACTGGTCCAGCAGCGAAAACCCCAGTGCAAGCTGGCGTACCGTCGCCATGCCCTGGCGCACCACGGCTTCCTGTACCGATACCACCGGGCGCGCGCCGTGCGAAGCGGCGTTCGCCAGCTTGATCAGCCGTCCGGACAGCGCGGGGTCGGTCTGCACCACCCGGGCAATTTCGCTCAGGGTCGCGTTCTCGCGCCGGGATAACTCAAGCACGGCCAGCGCAACCCCGCGTGGACTGGGCAGCTGGCCGCTGATTTTGAGCTGTTCAACCTGTGTCATCAATCAACCTGTTTTCGGTAAAGCGTATGAATGCCGTTGCGGATCGGCAAATCCCGGCCTGAATGCACTGCGGCTGCCACCCGTGTGGCGGCATCTTCAGGCTGAATGGGTGCCGGACTATCGATGGCCGTGTCGGGGTGGCCAGCATGCAGCGAGGCTTTCCGGGGCGCCGCTGTCATATTTTCAGCAGTGTTATCGACAGGATTTCGACAAAATGAAGCCCGCTGTGCGAAATCCGGGCGCTGGCGGGCGGCCGTCAGGCGACGCCGAGCTTTTGATCCAGGCAGCGCAAATACGCCGCCGAATCGAATGCCGTCTGGTAGCGCTGTACCTGCCAGATCATTTCCGCGAGGCAATCCATAACGTCGTGCTGGGCGGCCATGGCGTCGCCATGCCGGCTGAGCAGGCGCTGGTAGCGGTCGCGGATCCCCGGCGGCTGGTCGACCGAGAGCTGCTCGGCGATCGCCAGGTGCATGGATAGATGCAGAAAGGGGTTGGTTTCGCCGGACTCGGGCAGGTAGTCGCGCTCTTTATGGCGCTCGGGCCGATCGAGCATGGCGTGGTATTCGGGGTGCGCCAGCACGGCGTCGAGCGCCGGCTGCTCTGCGCCTGCCAGCGGCTGCCCGGCGCGGTATTTCGCCCACACGTCGAAGAAGAACTGGCGCACCTGGTCGCGGCTGGGATTAAACAAGCTTGTCCTTGTACTCGCACAGATCCGCAATGAGACATGCGGGGCATTTCGGCTTTCTGGCCTGGCACACGTAGCGGCCGTGCAGGATCAGCCAGTGGTGGGCGTCGATGCGGAATTCGGCGGGGATGGTCTTGAGCAGCTTTTTTTCCACCTCCAGCACGGTCTTGCCGGGAGCCAGGCCGGTGCGGTTGGCGACGCGGAAGATGTGGGTGTCGACCGCCATGGTCGGCTGGCCGAAAGCGGTGTTCAGAATCACGTTGGCGGTTTTGCGCCCCACGCCGGGCAGCGCTTCGAGCGCGGCGCGGTCGGCGGGAACCCGGCTGCCGTGCAGCTCGACCAGCATCCGGCAGGCGGCAATGAGATGCCGGGCCTTGCTCTTGTAGAGGCCGATGGTCCTGATGTAGTCCGCCAGGCCCGCCTCGCCCAGCGCGTAGATGGCTGCGGGGGTGTTGGCCACCGGAAACAGCCTGCGCGTCGCCAGGTTCACCCCTTTGTCGGTGGCCTGCGCCGAGAGCACCACCGCCACCAGCAGTTCGAATGGCGTAGCGTATTCAAGCTCGGTGGCGGGATGGGGATTGGCTGCGCGCAGGCGGCTGAAGATTTCGCGGCGTTTGGCTGGATTCATGGCGGGCTTGGCATGCGGCGCGTCACTGCGTATCGAGCGACTTTTTCAATGCCTGTTTTTCGGCTTGCCGCTTGGCGCCGGCCGGTTTTTCATGTGCGCCGGCACGGCGCTGGATCGCCAGCGCGACATAGGGATTGCGCGGCTTGGGAACGCGCTTTTTCAGCGGCGGTTTCATGCCGCAAGCGGCACGGCCGCGCGGGCGCGCCGTTCGGCGCGCGCCTTGTTCCAGTTGTTCGCGGCGATCAGCAGCCCCAGCGCGATGAAGGCGCCGGGCGGCAGGATCGCCAGCAGAAAGCCCTGGTAACCGGGCAGCAGGTGCAGCACGAATTCTTTGGCCTCCTCGCCGAACACCAGGTCGATACCGGACAGCAGCGTTCCCTGCCCGGCGAGTTCGCGGATCGCGCCCAGCACCACCAGCACCAGCGTCAGGCCCAGACCCATCGCAATCGCGTCGATCACGCTGTGCAGCGGGTGATTCTTGGCGGCAAACGCGTCGGCGCGCGCCAGCACGATGCAGTTGGTGGTGATCAGCGGAATGAAGATCCCCAGCACCAGGTACAACGGATGCACGAAGGCATTCATCGCCAGATCGATCACCGTGACCAGCGCGGCGATGATGAGCACGAACACGGGAATGCGGATTTCGTTCGGCACGAAATGGCGCACGCCCGACACCGCCCCGCTGGAGGCGGCCATCACCAGCACGGTCGCCAGCCCCAGCGACAGCGCGTTGATGACGTTGTTGCTGATCGCCAGCAGCGGGCACAGGCCGAGCAGCTGCACCAGCCCGGTGTTTTGCTTGATGAGGCCGTTGTGAAACAGGCTGCGGAATTCTGTTGCGGTGATCATGGCTGGGCTCCTGGCTCGGGCGTGGCCACCAGTGCGGCGCGGTGGCGCGCAAAATAGTCTAGCGCGCCTTTGACCGCCTTGACCACGGCGCGCGGGGTGATGGTGGCGCCGGCGCGGGCATCGAAGACGCCGCCGTCCTTCGCCACTTTCCAGTGCCTGGGCGGCGGGGCGGTCAGCGATTTGCCGGCAAACTGGTCGATCCAAGCGCTTTTGGCGCGGTCGATGTAATCGCCCAGTCCCGGTGTTTCGCGGTGCGCGGTGACGCGCACGCCGGTCACGTTGCCGTCGATGTCGATGCCGACCAGCAGGGCGATGTCGCCGCTGTAGCCGTCCGGTGCGACGGCTTCCAGCACCACGCCGCTGACTGCGCCGCCACGACGGGCGATCCAGATCGCCGAAGGCTTGCGGGTGCCGAGCAGCACGTCCGCCGGCGCGCTTTGCTGGCTCGCCAGCAGATCGTTGTCGTACTGGGCGGCGGGCAATACCTGGCTGATGAGCGCGAGTTTCTCCGCCTGCTGGCTGCGGGCGATGGTCGGCTCGGTGCGGTCATGGGTGAACGCCAGTATCGCGGTGCCGATCAGCGAAAACACGAACAGGATGAGGCCGGTGCGCAGTGCGTTACGCAGGGCCGCCCGGATTTGCGGCGTCATGCGGGTGGCGCCTTGGTGTTTTTCGCACCGCCATAAATGCGCGGCTGGGTGTATTGATCGATCAGCGGCACGCACAGGTTCATCAGCAGGATGGCAAACGCGACGCCGTCGGGATAGCCGCCCCAGGTGCGGATGACGATGGTGAGAAAACCCGCGCCGAAGCCGAAGATCAGCTTGCCGCGCGGCGTCGTGGCGCCGGATACCGGGTCGGTGGCGATGAAGAAGGCGCCGAGCATCACCGACGGCGCGAACAGATGGAACCACGGTGCGCCGAAGCGGCCGGGGTCGAAGAAGTGCAGGAAGCCGGCGGTGAGCCAGATGCCGGCGAGGAAGGCCAGCGGCACCTGCCAGCCGATGATGCGCAAGGCCCACAGCAGGAGGCCGCCGAGCAGGAACGCCGCCGCCAGCCACTCGAAACCGATGCCGCCGTAGTGGCCGAAAATCGGCTGCGTCATGATTTCGTCGACGGTGTGCTGCTGCAGCAGGCCGGTGCGCAGCGAGTCCAGCGGCGTCGCCATGGTGACGGCGTCGAGCGTGGCCTTCGGCACCTCGCCGCCGAAGATCACGCTTGCGCTCTGCGCCAGGGTAAGCGGCGTCGCGGTCAGTTCGAGCGGACCCGCCCACTGCGTCATCTGCACCGGGAACGACACGATCAGCACCGCGTAGCCGACCATCGCCGGATTGAAGATGTTCTGCCCGAGGCCGCCGTACAGGTGCTTGGCGACCACGATGGCGAACAGCGTGCCGGTGACGATCAGCCACCACGGCGCCAGCGAAGGCAGCGAGAGCGCCAGCAGCCAGGCGGTGACGATCGCCGACAGGTCGGTGAGGAAAGGCTTGGCCGGATAGCCGCGCGCTTTCAGCATCGCCGCCTCGGCAGCCAGCGCGGTGACGGTGGCGAGCGCCAGGGTGACGAGGATGCCCGGCCCGAACGCCCAGACGTACACCGCAATGCCGGGCAGCAACGCGGCCAGCACCCAGGCCATGACCTGGGTGACGCTGCTGCGATCGATAATGAAAGGGGAGGGCATGATGCGTTTTCTTCCGTGACGCCTTAGGGTTTCTCGTCGGGTTCCAGCGGCTGGCGCGCCAGCTCGCGGATTTTAGCCCTGCGCGCCTCGATTTCCTCGATTTCGCGCTGGGTGCCGGGCGACAGGTGATCGGTGTTCTTCGGCGCCGCCCCGGCTTTTTTTGCCTGCGCGCGGGCGAGCGCGGCGGCGATCAGCGCTTTCTTGGCATCGGCTTCGCTGGGAGCGGCGGCGCCGGCGGCGGGCGCGGCGGCAAGTTCGGCGCGCTGCGTTTGATCCAGCGCAGCTTGCGCTCGCGCGGCCTGGGCCTTGGCGGCAAGCTTCTCGGCTTTTTCCTTTTTCTCGCGCTCCTGCCGGAACTGGCGGAACTCGTGGCGTTCGCGTGCGAGGTCGGCGGCACGCTTGTCCTTTTCGCGGGTCCAGATTTCGCTCTTGGCGTAGCGGTAAAAGTCGACCAGCGGAATGTGGCTGGGGCAGACGTAGCTGCAGCAGCCGCACTCGATGCAGTCGAACAGATGGTATTCCTGCGCGCGGCCGAAGTCGCCCGCCTTGGCGAAGCGGAACAGTTCCTGCGGCTGCAGTTCCGCCGGGCAGGCGTCGGCGCAGCGGGTGCAGCGGATGCACGGCAAAGCCTTGGGCAGCGGCGGGAACAGCTCGGCCGACTGCACCAGGATGCAGTTGGTCGCCTTGACCACCGGCACATCGAGATTGGGCATCGGCATGCCCATCATCGGCCCGCCCATCAGCACGCCGGTGGTGCCGTCGCGCTCACCCGCCAGGGCGATCAGCACATGCATTGGCGTGCCGATCAGCACCTCGAAGTTCTGCGGCCGCAGCACGTGGCCGGTGACGGTGACCAGCCGCGAGATCAGCGGTTCGCCATGGTGCACCGCGCGTGCCAGCGCATAGGCGGTGCCGACGTTGAACACCTGGATGCCGATGTCGGTGGACAGCTTGCCGGACGGGACCTCCCTGCCGGTGAGCACCTGGATCATCTGCTTGGCGCCGCCGCCGGGGTAGCGCGCCGGCACGACCACGATTTCCACCGCAAAATCCATCCGGGCCGCGGCGGCCTGCATCGCGGCGACGGCTTCCGGCTTGTTGTCCTCGATGCCGACGAGGATTTCCGTGCTGCCCAGCAGGTGGCGCATGATCGCCACGCCCTGCAGGATCTCGTCGGCACGGCTGCGCATCAGCACATCGTCGCAGGTGATCCACGGCTCGCATTCGCCGCCGTTGATGATGAGGGTGGGGCAGTGCTGCGTCGCGCCGGGGTCGAGCTTGACCGCGCTGGGGAACACCGCGCCGCCGAGGCCGGCCAGCCCCAGGTCGCGCAGCCGTATGCGCAGGTCGGCCGGCGCCAGCGCCCGGTAATCGAGCGGACCATGTTCCATCCACTCGTCGCGGCCGTCGGTTTCGATGCTGATGCACAGGTCGGGCAGGCCGGAGACATGCGGTACCGGCTGCAGGTCGACGGCGGTGACGATGCCCGAGCTGGAGGCATGCACCGCCGCCGAGATGGTGCCGTCGGCTTCCCCGATCATCTGGCCCTTCAGCACCCGGTCGCCCACGCTGACCAGCGGTTTGGCCGGGCTGCCGATGTGCTGGCGCAGCGGAATGACCAGTTTCTTCGGCAGCGGCGCGGCGCGGACCGGCCGTGCGTTCGACTCCGCCTTGTGCTCGGGCGGATGCACGCCGCCCTTGAATTTGAAGAGTTCGCGGCTCATGCGCTGCGGTCTCCGGAAACCTGCTTCAGCATCACCACCGGATGCTTCCACTTCCAGTGCGGCAGATCTTCGGCGATCGGCACCATGGTGATGCAGTCGACCGGGCACGGCGGCAGGCACAGCTCGCAGCCGGTGCACTCGGCCGCAATGATGGTGTGCATCTGCTTGGCGGCGCCGGAAATGGCGTCGACCGGACAGGCCTGGATGCACAGGGTGCAGCCGATGCAGGTCTGCTCGTCGATGAAGGCCACCGACTTGGGCTTGGGTGCGCCATGGGTTTCGTCGAGCGGCTTGGGTTCCACGCCGAGCAGGTCGGCCAGTTTCTTCACCCCCTCCTCGCCGCCCGGCGGGCACAGGTTGATATCCGCCTCGCCCTTGGCGATCGCCTCGGCATAGGGCCGGCAGCCGAGAAATCCGCACTGCCCGCACTGCGTCTGCGGCAGGATGGCGTCGATCTTTTCCGCCAGCGGGTTGCCTTCCACCTTGAAGCGGATGGCCGACCAGCCGAGCGCCAGCCCGATCGCCACCGCGATGCCGGCCATCACCAGAATGGCGGCAAGCATTACTTGACCAGCCCGGAGAAGCCCATGAATGCCAGCGACATCAAGCCTGCGGTGATCATTGCAATGCTGGTGCCCTTGAACGGCGAAGGGACGTCACAGGTCTCCATCCGTTCGCGGATGCCGGCAAACAGGACCAGCACCAAGGTGAAGCCGAGCGCTCCGCCGGCGCCGAAAAACAGCGACTCGACGAAGCCGTGCTGCTCCTGCGCGTTGAGCAGCGGAATCCCCAGCACTGCGCAGTTGGTGGTGATGAGCGGCAGGTAGATCCCCAGCACCTGGTACAGCACCGGGCTGGATTTGTGGATGAACATCTCGGTGAACTGCACGATCCCGGCGATCACCACGATGAACGACAGCGTGCGCAGGTAGAACAATTCGGGGCCGAGCAGGTATTCGTTGACGAGATAGCTCGCCCCGGACGCCAGCGTCAGCACGAAGGCCGTCGCCAGCCCCATGCCGATCGCCGCTTCCAGCTTTTTCGATACGCCCATGAACGGGCACAGACCGAGAATCTTGGCCATCACGATGTTGTTCACGAACACCGTGGAAATAATGATGAGGATGTAGGTTTCCAAAGCAGGCAGCCCGACGCGATAGCGCATTATCCGCCTTTAGGCGCGTTGGATTCAAGCTGCTGCGGGCAGGGCTATTGGCCTGTGCCGGCTGCCGCAACCCGTAAAGGGGGCAAGCACGGCCGTCTTGTCGATGGATATCGGGGATCGGCACCCATTCGTGCGGGGCAGCCTGCAGGCCGTCCGCCGCATGGGGCGTTGCCTGC
>NZ_MKUG01000035.1 GCF_001897685.1 Thiobacillus sp. 65-1402 | reverse complement strand
CAAGTGCCAGCCGCATCCGATGCTGAAAGTGGAGGCCTGCGGCGCCAACGCGACCACCCAGATCAAGCGTTCGGATTTCAACATGGGCAAGAATGCGCCCTACGTGAGCGACGAGGTGACGCTGACCCTGGCGATCGAAGCAGTCAAAGAGCAGCCGGCCGCGCAATAAGACGGGCGGGGCGGCCTCCGGTAAAATGCCGGTTTGGCCGTCCGGAACACCGCCTCGTGGAACCCCATCAACTCGAACTGCTAGCGCCCGCGCGCGATGCCGACATCGGCATCGCGGCCGTCGACCACGGCGCCGATGCGGTATACATCGGCGGCCCGTCGTTCGGCGCGCGCGCCTCAGCCTGCAACGAGATCGCCGATCTCGCACGGCTGGTCTACCACGCGCACCGCTTCAACGCGCGCGTGTTCGTCACCCTCAACACCATCCTCGCCGACAACGAACTCGAACCGGCGCGCCGGCAGATCCGGCAACTCTACGATGCCGGCGTCGACGCGCTCATCATCCAGGACATGGGCCTGCTGGAACTCGACCTGCCGCCGATCCAGCTGCACGCCAGCACCCAGACCGACATCCGCACCCCGCAAAAGGCCCGCTTCCTGCAGGACGTCGGGCTGTCGCAAATCGTGCTGGCGCGCGAACTCGATCTGAAACAGATCGCCGCCATCCGTGCCGCCACGCGGCCGGAAACCACCCTGGAGTTTTTCGTCCACGGCGCGCTGTGCGTCGCCTACAGCGGCCAGTGCTACATCAGCCACGCCCACACCGGGCGCAGCGCCAACCGCGGCGACTGCTCGCAGGCCTGCCGCCTGCCGTACCAGGTCACCGATATGGAAGGGCGCATCGTCGCGCACGACAAACACGTGCTGTCGATGAAGGACAACAACCAGAGCGGCAACCTCGAAGCCCTGATCGACGCCGGCATCCGCAGCTTCAAGATCGAGGGCCGCTACAAGGACATGGGCTACGTGAAGAACATCACCGCCCATTACCGCACGCTGCTCGACCAGATCATCGAACGCCGCCCGGAATTCGCGCGCGCATCGAGCGGCCGCACCACATTCGCCTTCACTCCCGACCCCGAGCAGAACTTCAACCGCGAGTTCACCGACTACTTCGTTGGCGGCCGCCGCGACGACATCGGCGCGTTCGACACGCCGAAGAACCCCGGTCTGCCGATCGGGCATGTGAAGAAGGTCGGCGACAAATGGGTCGAGATCGAGACCGATTCGCCCGCCACCGTGCTCAACAACGGCGACGGCCTGTGCTACTACACTTTGCAGAAGGATCTTGCCGGGCTGGCGATCAACCGCGCCGAAAAAGTGGGCGAGGGCGCATGGCGGGTGTTCCCGAAGGACCCGCTGGCAAGCTTCAAGGATTTGCGCGCCGGCACTCCGGTCAACCGCAACCGCGACATGAACTGGATGCGCCTGCTCGACCGGCCCTCCAGCGAGCGCCGCATCGGGGTGTGGCTGCGGCTGGAGGAAACCGCAGCCGGATTCGCGCTGACGCTGACCGACGAAGACGGCCACAGCGTCACGGAAGAAGCAGCGCATGGCAAGGAGCCCGCCAGGGACACGGCCAAGGCCGAGTCCGGCTTGCGCGAGCACCTCGGCAAGCTTGGCGCTACACACTTTGCCCCGATGGGTATCGCGCTGGAACTGACGCAGCCCTGGTTCATCCCCGCGTCCTTCCTCAATGCCCTGCGCCGCGACGCCGTCGCCGCGCTGGAAGCCGCGCGTGCCGCGGCGTACCGGCGCCCCCCCCGCGCGCAGGCAGTCGAGCCGCCGGCGATCTACCCGGAGGACACGCTGAGCTATCTGGCCAACGTCTACAACCACAAGGCGCGCGATTTTTACGCGAAACACGGCGTCCAGGTCATCGCCGCCGCCTATGAGAGCCACGAGGAAACCGGCGACGTCTCGCTGATGATCACCAAGCACTGCGTGCGCTATTCGCTCTCCCTGTGCCCGAAGCAGGCCAAGGGCGTCACCGGCGTGCAGGGCACGCTGCGCGCCGCGCCGCTGACGCTGATCAACGGCAGCGAGAAACTCACCCTGCGTTTCGACTGCAAGGCGTGCGAAATGCATGTCGTCGGGAAACTGAAGCCGGCCATCGCCAAAAGCGGGGTGCCGCTGACGTTTTATAAAACCGGCCCCAATCCGGTCGGGGCGCGGGGATGAGCCGGCCGGCGGGCAGACGGGCCCGGCAATCTGCTTATGGCGTGCGCTGCGGCAGACTTTCCGCCAGTTTCGCCATGAATGCCGCATGCTGCGCCTCGGCCTCCTGAAACGCCGCAATCAGCTGTTCGGCATCCCTGGCCAGGCGGCTTCCTGCAGGCCCGCTTTCGACTATCGGGCTGCCCCAGGCGGTGTTCATCGCATCGACGGCGTCCCACGCGGCCTTGTAACTCATTTTCATCGCCTTGGCAGCCTTGGAAATGGACCCGGTTTCGCGAATGCGCTGCAGCAGTTCGACGCGTCCGCGTCCGAGGAAGTTTCTGCCGTCCAAGGTCAGCCAGAAGCGGCCATCGGCCTTGAGCATGGAATTCATGGGTTCCAGTTTAACAAAGAGGCGGCGTAACAAACGACCATTGTTATCCCGCTGCAGGCGCCTAAAAATAAGGTTCTTAATCGAAGGAGATGATCATGAAAAAAATACTTGCCGTGTGCGCGATGCTCTGCCTGCCGTTTTCCGCCCTGGCCGCAGAAAGCTACACCGTGCTGTTCAAGACCCAGGGGACGTTCCAGGACGTGCGCGATTCGCTGCAGATGGCGATTGAGGGCAAGGGCCTGAAAATCACCAACACCAACAAGATCGCCGCGATGCTGGAGCGTACCGGCAAGGATATCGGCGCCACCCGGCAGGTGTACGGCGACGCCGAGCAGTTCGAATTCTGCAGCGCCACGATTTCGCGCCGGATGATGGAAGCCGATCCGCACGCGATCATGATGTGCCCCTACAGCGTGGCGGTGTACACGATCCCCGGCGACAAGGCAGTCTACATGGCCTACCGCAAGCCGGCCGCAACGAAAAACCCCGCGCTGAAAAAGGCGCTCGGCGAAGTCGAGGCGCTGCTCACCGAGATCATCAAGGACGCGATGTAAACGCTTGA
>NZ_MKUG01000034.1 GCF_001897685.1 Thiobacillus sp. 65-1402 | reverse complement strand
GCGCAGCCCAAAGCTGCTGTGCCAGGCTGCGGGTGCGCGCCAGGGCCTCCTGTTGCAGCTGGTCGATCTTCTGCGCCTGTTCGGACGTCAGATCAGGGGGCGTCATGCCTAAGCCCATTCCGGCGCCCATCCCCGGCATCCCCGCGCCATACGGGCCCATCATCCCGTGGAACCTGCCCATGCCCCATCCCTGGCCCGGCGCCGTGTCCCCCATCATTCCGGGTCCCATGCCGTACCCACCCTGACCGCGGTCTGCACGATAGCCGCTGTCCCAGGCGCCCATCCGTCCCTAGCCATGCCACGGCCCGTAGCCCATGCCGCCATGGCCGAATGCGAGCCATCCCGTCACGACGACGAGAACCACCCACAAAGCGATCCAGAATCCGTGTTTCCGATTCATTTCTTCTCCTTTCTGCAAACAGGATGCGCAGTCCGCCCGGGGTTGCCCGTCTACTCGGTCAGATCGCGCTTTCTCTTCTGAAACTCCTGTTCGTCGATTTCGCCGCGCGCATACCGTTGCTTAAGAATGTCCAGCGCCTTGCTGTCGCCGCCACTGCGCGCGTCACCGCCGGACGACGTGGCCACCCATCTCACCAGCGCGACAACGCCGACGATGATGAGCACCCACCACAGGATCATGAAAATCCCGCCGAATCCGAAACCGCCTGCCATGCCATAACCGTCCATCATTGTCGTTCTCCTGTCATCACTTCCGGCCGTTTCCGGCTGCTCGATTGCAATACGCTTAGGAAATCCTGAACCAGTCGTCACCCCGGCTGAGGCCGGGCCCAGGCGCTTGATCTAACTAGATTCCTGCATGCACCCGCAAGGGGCAGGCTGCGGTTGTAAACAGCTAATAACTTTTAGGGCCACCACAAACCACTTAGCCGACGCTTTGCCTGGCGTTCAGTTAATCAGGGCGGCAATTGCGAAGATGGTCCCGATCCAGAACAGGCAGAAAACCTATCCAACCAAATGCTGCGCGCCTCACGGTGACCTCAGCTACGCTTGAAGAGCGCTCGCAGCTCATCTTCAGTTGGCTGGCGGCGGAACACCACTTCGTCATCTACAACCAAACTGGGGGAGTGCCTGATGCTATATCGCTCGACGATTTCCGGATGGTCCTCTACGAACAACACTTCGTAGACGACAGCCAAGTCCTTGAGCTCACGTTCAAGGTTGCGATAGTGGCTGCAATCGTGTGTAGCAATAATCCTGACATTCATGACTTGATCTCCTATAGGGTAGACGCCCTTATCCGACTTGGCTGTCATCGTCGATTCCCTGATTGTCGCCGTCGCACGAAGGTAGACCATGGGTTTCGCGATGGCTATCGATGCGGTGTAAGGGCAAAAAACTATCCATCATTGTTCGGTGCCGCTTCATCCATCGCCGGTGCTGGCCATGACATATCACTAAACATTTTTCATTTCATCAATTGTTCAGCCCTGCCGTCTTTCTTTGCGTCATGGCCTTTGTCATTTCACGTCGCGGCCCTCGTCCTTGCGAGGAGTGCCATCGCCGCGAACCTTGCGCTGCACCTGCAGGGCAGTGAGGCCGTCGTGCCGCCCTTTCTCGTTGTAAAGCACGTCGATGACCACACCCTTGTCGTCAAACATCAGGGTATAGGTGCGCACACCGTTACCTGGCCCGGTTTCGTACACGGTATGCTTTTCCCTTGTGGGATGCTGGTAGGTTTGAGCTTGCTTGCCGCCCACCTGGTATACCCAACCTTCCTTTCCATTGGGCAGAATCAAGGTACGGAGGGCTTTACCGTGGTGGCTGAAAGCGGCTTGTTTGGGGATGACGCCGAGGGGATAGGCGCTTAACACCGCCTCTGGCTCTAGCTTCTCGGCGAAGCTTGGTGGCATGGACAGCTGCCGCGTCTGACCGGCCAGGGCAACGCTAGCCGCGATCGTGGTCAGTGTCAGCAGTACATTCAAGACAGGTTTCATTGTCAGCCTTACCCCATGCCGTAGTGCTCAAAGCCCCACATTTGCGCCCCCTTGCTCCAGATAGCCACATGACAACGTGGCACACGTAGAGGCCCAAGCGAACTGCAATGCCGGGGCCTCCTGTCACATATTTTCAGATCGACTGTTTAGTGCCGGGCCCTAGCTGTCCCCATTCCCTTTTTCAGCTGCATGGTTATCGCCGGGCTTATGGGGAACATGCCGCTCGCCCGCCTGAATATTGAGCAGGATCGAGCCATATGCGTCGCCTTCACCCCTTTCCGGGGCATGACTGTCCCCCTCAACGTGGGGGAAATGACTGGCATGCACGTTGGTAATGCTCTGTTTCTGATCTGGGTCATTGTCCTGGTGATATGCCCAGGCCGGTGCCACCAGCAGGACCAGGGTAGTGAACGTAATGATTGATTTCATGACTTGTTCCTTCTATTCGGTTAAGAAACACCACGGCCGTTTCCGTCGAAACGGCCATCCCGGCCCGGCTTTACTGGCCGCCCTGTGGCTTGCCCATATTGGTCTGCATCATCATCTGCATCATGTCCATGCGCTTTTCCATCATCTCCATGCGCTTGGCCATCATGTCGTCGCCGCCCATCATGCCCATGCCGCCCTTGCCTCCCATCATGCCCATGCCGCCGCCCATCATTCCGTCTTTCATCATCGGGCAGTCCATCATGCCCATGCCGCCGCCAGCGCCAGCCATGCTGCTCTTTCCAGCCATCATGTTTTCCTGCATGGTCTGCATATGCTCCTGCATCAGCTTCTGGCGCTGGGCCGGGTCCTTGGACCTGGCCATCTGTTCCAGCTGACTTTGCATGCGCTTGGTGTTGACCTGCATTTTCTGGACCGTTTGATCGGTGATGGGCGTGGCCGCGCCGGCTTTTTGATCGGGATGGTGAGCGTCATCTGCGAATACGGGTTGCATGGCAAAGACGGACAGCATCAGGGTGGCAACGAGTGCATGGCGTGTCATGGTTGACTCCTTTACGTGGGGAAAAATGAACATTACGGTTTGACAACTTCGAGCCGGGTCACGGTAAACACACCATTCACCCGGTCAGCGAGGAACCGGACAGAATCGCCGGGTTTGACCTGATCCAGCCAGTTGGCATCCTCAACCCGGAAAACCATGGTCATCCCGGGCATCTCCAGGTTTGCCAGGGGGCCATGTTTGAGGGTGAGCTTGCCCTGGGCCTTGTCGATTTTTTTCACCAGTCCTTCGGCAAGTGCGGTGGAATGATCGCCAGCCGCGACATGGCGTTCGTGCTGCGTTTCAGCCCAGGCGGGCAGTCCGAGGGTCAGGCTCAAACCAAGCGCCAGGGTATTCAGCATAGGTTTCATGTTCATTCCTTTCAATATTGGGCATAGGTCCGGGTGGACCCGTCCTGGTTCACGAGAAAAACGTCATAGGCGTCCTTGCGGTCTCCGATTTCCATTCCGGGCGAACCGGCCGGCATGGCCGGTACGACCAAGCCGCGGGCACGCGGTTTTTCCTTAAGCAGACGCTTCATTTCCTTCGCCGGAACGTGGCCTTCGATCACATACCCATTGACCTCCGCGGTATGGCACGAGCCGTATCCGGCCGGCACGCCCAAACGGATCTTGTGCGCCGCCACGTTTTCGGTGTCATGGGCTCTGACCGTGAAGCCATTGGCCTTGAGGTGGTCGATCCACTTATTGCAGCACCCGCAGGTCGGGCTTTTGTAGACATCGATCACCGGGGTTGTCGGGGCGGCCCAGGCGGCCTGGGCTAGACCCAGGACGAGCAGGCTGGCAACAAGATTTTTCATACGGGTACGGGCCTTGGTTGAGGATTGAGTTCAGTATGGAATGGGGTTCGCCACATCAAGCTGACAGATGGATTACATTTGTGTCATCTTCGATCCAGACCGGAATACTGCCGTCACTCAACCCTTACCTTGCCCGCCATGCCGGCCTCCAGATGACCGGGGATCAGGCAGGCAAAATCCACGGTCCCCGGCTTGTCGAACTGCCAGACGATGCCGCCGCGCTGGCCGGCCTTCAGCGTGATCATGTTGGGCTCGGCGTGCTCCATGCCGGGCATCTTGCGCATCATGTCGGCGTGCGCCTTGAGCTCATCCAGGCTGCCGATCACCATTTCATGCGGAATTCTGCCGGTGTTTCTGACGAAGAAGCGGACGGTCTCGCCGGCCTTGACGCTGATGTTGTCAGGGGTGAATCGCATGGCATCGTCCATGGTGACTTCGATGGTGCGGTCCACCTTGGCCGGGTCACCTGGCTTGCCCGTCATCGACGCAGGTGCCGCCTTCGCCATGGCGGACATGTCATGGCCGCCTGGCATTGTCTTGTGGCCAGCCATGCCATGCCCGCCAGCGTGGTCTCCCGCCGCCAGGGCAATCGCCGGTAGCACGCCAAAAATCAGAATCGACAGTGTCTTCAGTTTCATTGTGTTTCTCCTAATGGGTTGAGTGATTCGATCGTCATTGCAATACATCAGAACCAGAAACGCACGCCGGCAACCCAGCGTGTTTCATCTGTTTTTTCGCCCGCCGCGCGGGCCAGGTCGGCGGTCTTGCCCAATTTGCCGACGCGCTCCACGCCGACATAGGGGGCGAACTGGCGGGTGAATTCGTATCTCAGGCGCAAGCCCGCCGCGCCGTCGGAAAGACCGCTGCCGATGCCCAGTGCCTCGTCGCTTTTGCCGTAGGCGTTGATTTCAAGGCGAGGCTGCAAGACAAGCTTCTGCGTGAGCAGCAGCTCGTACTCCGCACCCAGGCGGAACGCGGTTCTGCCCTTGTCGCCGACATAGGCCGCCGCATCGACCTCAAACCAGTAAGGTGCGAGGCCCTGCACACCGAAGGCCAGCCAGCCGCGATCGGGGCCCACGCCGCTGTCGTAGCGCACGCCCAGTTGCGTATCCCAGAATGTGGCGATGGCATGCCCCCAGAGCAGCTCGGTACGCGCTTCCTGCAGCTTGCCCTTTCCATAATCGCCTTCCGCCTTGACGACCAGCCGGTCGTAGTTGCGCCCGAACCAGGCCTGGGCTTCGTAGGCGGTGGCATTCCCCTCGCGCGTGTCCACGCGTTCCAGGCGGTCAACCAGCAGGCTGCCGAAGCTGTGCTCATCGGCAAGGCGAAGCTGGCGAGGTCCCGGCAGGGCGTATTTACCGCTGTCTAGGGTGTAGCCACCCGAGTAGGCATGCGGGTCGCGTGCGTCGGAGGGGGCAGGCCCACCCTGCATGTTCATTTCGCCATGATCCATTGCCGCCGAAGCCTGCTGCGGTGCCGACGGGCTGCCGTGATCCATGCCCGGCATTTCAACGGCAGTTTGCTTTTCCGGTTTTATGCCGGGCATTGCACTGTGATCCATATCGCTGTGGTCCATTGTCGGCATCGCATCCTGGGCCGACCTGGACTTGACCGCGTCAGGAGACGGCGCACCCTGATGCTGAGCATGATCCATCGTCTCGGCGGCGGGACTGGTTTGCGCCCAGACAGGCGTCACGCCAAGGCCGATGATTGCCATTGCAAGTACATTCATTCGCTTGTTTGTCATCTTCATATTCCTCTCGTTGCTGTCGGCGCTTACGCCACCACCACTTCGCGGAACATGCCCGCATCCATATGCAGGAGCAGGTGGCAGTGCCAGGCCCAGCGGCCGAGGGCATCCGCGCTGACCAGGAAGCTGACACGCTGCGCCGGTTGCACGTTGATGGTGTGCTTGCGCACCAGGAACTGCCCGTCCGGGCTTTCCAGTTCGCTCCACATCCCGTGCATGTGCATGGGGTGGGTCATCATGGTGTCGTTGTGCAGAATCACGCGCAGCCGTTCGCCATAGCGGAAATGCACGGGCGTGGATTTGCCGAACTCGAGTCCGTCGAGGGACCAGGCGTAGCGCTCCATGTTGCCGGTCAGATGCAGTTCGATCTCGCGCTCGGGGCCGCGCGGGTCGATCGGCCCGCCTATCGTGTGCAGATCGGCGTAGGTGAGCACTCGGCGGCCGTTGTTGCGCAGGCCAATCCCGGGGTCGTCAAGATTGGTGCGCGCCATGTCCACCCGCATGTCGGTGCTCGGGCCATATTCGGTTTTTGCGTGGCGCGCCTGCGTGCTGGGTTTCGCCAATGTGCCGTCCATGGCCGTTGCGGCCGGCATGGCGTGCTTGCTGTGGTCCATGGCCATGCCGCCGTGATTCATGCCGCTCATGCCGGCCATCCCGTTCATGCCGCCGGAACTGCCGTGATCCATACCGGCCATGCCGCCGCCCATGTCGCCCATCATGTCTGCCATGGTCAACCATTCGGGCTTATCCGGTTTCGGCACCGCGGCAGTCAGCCCGTGACGGGTGGCGAGCGTGCCGCGCGCGAAGCCGGTGCGATCCATCGACTGCGCGAAGATCGTGTAGGCGTCATCCCTGGGGGTGACGATCACGTCGTAGGTTTCGGCCACGCCGATGCGGATCTCGTCCACCGACACCGGCTCGACGTCCTGGCCGTCGGCCTGCACCACGGTCATCTTCAGTCCGGGAATACGCACGTCGAAAAACGTCATCGCACCGGAGTTGATCAAACGCAGCCGCACGCGCTCGCCGGGCCGGAACAGCCCGGTCCAGTTCGCGGCCGGGGGGGTGCCGTTAACGAGATAGGTGTAGGTGTAAGCGGAGATATCGGCCAGATCGGTCGGGCTCATGCGCATTTCGTTCCACATCTTGCGCTTGTCGAGCGCCGCCTTGAATCCGTCGCGCGAGACATCGCGAAAGAAATCGGCCACCGTGGGCTGGTTGAAGTTGTAGTAGTCGCCTTGCATCTTGAGCTTGGCGAAGACGCGCATCGGATCTTCGTCGGTCCAGTCCGACAGCTGCACGACATAGTCGCGATCCGCCTGGATCGTCTCGCCGCCGGCCGCTTCGATCACGATGGCGCCGTACATGCCGGTCTGCTCCTGCATGCCGGAGTGCGAGTGGTACCAGTAGGTGCCGGTCTGCTCCACCTTGAAGCGGTAGGTGAACGTTTCCCCCGGCGGGATGCCCTTGAAGCTGATTCCCGGCACCCCGTCCATCTCGAATGGCAAGAGAATGCCGTGCCAGTGAATAGACGTGTCCACAGGGAGCCGGTTGGTGACGCGGATGGTCACGGTATCGCCCTCCCGCCAATGCAGCGTCGGTGCGGGAATCGAACCGTTGATGGTCGTCGCCATGCGCGGCGTCCCGGTGAAGTTGACTGGCGTTTCCGCGATCACGAGATCGAATTCCGTACCCTGGAGGACCGGGGCGCTGCCTGTCGCGGTGGCGGCGGCATTCGCCCAGACCGGCTTGATGGCTGACGGTAAGCCAAGCAGAAGACCGCCCGCCGCAAGCCCCTGAACGAAGCGGCGGCGTGGCAAATCCGGCACTGCCAAGGAAAGTGAAGAATGGGGCATCGAATAATGTTTCATGTGAGCGGCTCTCCTGTTCAGGTTTGACTGCATCCTGAAGGGGCACACCCAACATCAAACTGACGGCTGAATTACAAATCTGTAATGCGGCGCCTCTGCAGGCGTGGGCTGTGGCAGGATGCAGCCATCCAAGTTAGTCTCCTGAACATGAAAATCCTGATCGTCGAAGACGAGCCCAAGACGGGCGATTACCTGAAGCAGGGACTCACCGAGGCCGGCTTCGTCACGGACCTGGCGCGCGACGGATGGGACGGGCTGGAACTCGCCAAGGCGGGGCACTATGACCTGATGATCCTGGATGTGATGCTGCCTGGCCTCAATGGCTGGCAGGTGCTCGAAGGCGTGCGCCGGGCCGGTGTGGATATGCCGGTGCTGTTCCTGACCGCGCGCGACCAGGTCGAGGACCGGGTCAAGGGGCTGGAACTGGGGGCCGACGATTATCTGGTGAAGCCCTTCGCCTTTGCCGAGCTGCTGGCCCGGGTGCGCAGCCTGGTGCGCCGTGGACATAACAGCCTGGAATCCACCGTCCTCAAGGCGGCCGACCTGGAACTCGATCTGCTGCGGCGACGCGCCACGCGGGCGGGGCGCAAGATCGAACTGACCGCCAAGGAGTTTGCCCTGCTGGAGCTGTTTCTGCGCCGTCAGGGCGAAGTGCTGCCGCGCAGCCTGATCGCCTCGCAGGTCTGGGACATGAACTTCGATTCCGACACCAACGTCATCGACGTGGCGGTACGCCGGCTGCGGGTCAAGATCGACGAGGATTTTGAATCCAGGCTCATCCACACCGTGCGCGGGATGGGCTATGTGCTGGAAGCCGGCGCGGACGGCGCGGCCCGATGAAATCCCTCTCGCTGACCGCCCGGATCAGCCTGCTCTTTGCCGTGGCCGCGGCGCTGGTCCTGCTTGTAACGGGCTATTTTCTGACGCAGGAGGTGGAAGCCCATTTTGAAGAGGAGGACCGGATCGAACTCAGCGGCAAGCTTGAGCTCGTCCGCAACCTGTTCACCCAAGCCTCGAACAGTAAAGCTCTGGACCGCCTGCCGCATCAACTGGACGACGCCCTGGTGGGCCATCATGGGCTCGCCGTCGCCGTGACCGATGCGACGGGGAATATCTGGTTCGCCACCTCGGGCGCGAATTTTCCGCACACGCTGCTGCAAGCCTGCCGGGCGCGGCCCGCAGCGTGCACGGATGGGACCTTGCATCAATGGGAGCATAAGGGCGTCAGCCATCGGGGGATGGCTGTGTCAATCACGGCAGGCAGCGGCGGGCCCTACACCCTCGCCGTGGCACAGGACATCGAGCAGCATGCGGTTTTCATGGACACGTTCCGTTCGGTGCTGGGAATCGCCATTGCCCTGGCCGCTCTGGCCATGGCGGGCCTAGGGTGGATCGTTACGCGATGGGGGCTCTTGCCCTTGCGCCGGGTCACCGACACCGTGGCTGGAATTTCGGCCGAACGTCTCGGCGCGCGCCTTCCGGCTTCGGGGCTTCCGGCCGAACTCATGCCGCTTGCTGCCGCTTTCAATGCCATGCTGGCCCGTCTGGATGATTCATTCCGGCGACTTTCGGAGTTTTCCTCCAACATCGCGCATGAACTGCGCACGCCTATCTCCAATCTCATGACGCAGACCCAGGTGGCGCTTTCCGGTGCGCGTGACAACAACGAATACAAGGAAGTCCTGTACTCGAGCCTGGAAGAATACGAACGCATGGCACAGATGGTCGGTGACATGCTCTATCTTGCCCAGGCCGACAATGGCCTTCTCACGCCGGGCCGGGAAAGCGTCAACCTTGCCGATGAAACACAGGGCCTGTTCGATTATTTCGAAGCGTGGGCGGAGGAGCGCGGCGTTTCGCTGGCCCTGGCGGGATCGGCCAGCGTGCCGGGCGACCGGCTGATGCTGCGGCGTGCGCTCAGCAACCTCCTGTCGAACGCCATCCGGCATACGCCATCCGGCCAGACCGTGCGCGTATCGCTGGCGATGCACGGCGACAAGGCCGTCATTACCGTTGAGAATCCCGGCCCCGAAATCCCGGCCGCGCACCTCCCCCGGCTCTTCGACCGTTTCTACCGCATCGACCCTTCGCGTCAACGCAAAGGCGATGGCGCCGGGCTGGGGCTTGCCATCGTCAAATCCATCATCGACGCGCATGGGGGTTCGATCCAGGCCGTATCCACCCGCCAGGCGACACAGTTCCAGCTCACCTTGCCGGCCTTGACGAGATAATGTCCATGTCTCTTGCTAACGACTTCGTATGCCGCCTTGCCTGGCTGGGCCGCACACGCTAAAGTCAAACCATGCGTCGACTTCGGGTATTCCTCTTCCTGCTGCTTTCCATTGCGGTTCCGCTGCAGGGCTACGCGCATTTCGCGCAGCCGCTGGTGCCCTGCCCGATGGGAGCCGCCGCCATGATGGCGCTGGTGGATGCCGATGCCGCGCACGATTGCTGCGAGGATGCCGAGACCGCCGCAAAGACCGGAAAGACCTGCAAGTCCGGTCAGCCCTGCCAGACCGGCGGCCAGCATTTTTCGGTGTACACCTCCGGCCTGCTGCCGCAGGAACCGGTTCCGGCCACCCGCTTCCCGCACATCGCTGCGGACATGTTTTCCTTCGACCCGGCCGCCGCCTGGCGACCGCCAGCCCAACGCTGACTCCCTGAACCGAGTGCTGCACTGCGCCCGCCCGAGCGGACGCCGCTGCGGCCGTTTCGCGTCCTCCCACCGTTGCCGGTCCGAGGGTCGCCGTTCTCGCAAGGAGTTGGAACATGGTCATTCCCCAGTCTGCCGCCCGCCTGTGGCGGCCCCCGGTTTGCCCTACGGCTGTGCTGCTCGTGTGGGCAGGTTTCGCCGGACCGGTCTGCGCCGGGCCGCTTTCATTCGACGACGCACTGGCGCTGGCCGTGCGCGAAACCCCGGTGCTGCGTGCGGAGTCGGCGCAGATCGATGCGGCCCGCCAGGCGGCGATTCCGGCGGGCGCACTGCCCGACCCGAAACTTGCGCTCGGCATCGACAACCTGCCCATCGAAGGCCCCGACCGCTTCAGCCTGAGCCGCGATTTCATGACCATGCGGCGCATCGGCCTGATGCAGGATTTCCCCAATGCGGCCAAGCGCGACGCCCGCGTCGCTGCGGCGCGCGGGCGGGTTGCGCAGGCGGAAGCGCAAACCCGCATTACCCGACTCATGGTGCTACGGGAAACGGCGCTGGCCTGGATTGCGCGCGACGCCGTCGAGCGGCAACTGGCAGGCATCGATGCGCTGGTCGAGGAGAACCGCGTGTTCGAGGCCAGCGTGCGCGCCCGCATCGCCGGCGGCAAGGGCAGCGCGCTGGAAGCGGTGGCGCCGCGGCAGGAGGCCGCACTGATCGAGGCACGACGCGACGAACTCGGCGCGCGCCGCAGGCAGGCCGTCAGCAAGCCATTGCCGCGCTCAAACGCTGGGTGGGCCCGCGTGCAGCGGCGCCCCTCAACGGGGCGGCGCCGGACTGGCCCATTGCGCGCGACACGCTTGAACACGCACTGCACGGGCATCCGGAGCTGGCGATCTTCGACCCCAAGGGACGCGTGCTGGACGCCGAGGTGGCCGAAGCCAAAGCCGACAAGAAACCGGACTGGGCACTGGAACTGGCGTACGCGAAGCGCGGCTCGCAGTTCGGCGATATGGCTATGGTGAACGTCACGTTCGATTTGCCCGTGTTTGCCGCTTCGCGCCAGGACCCGCAGATTGCATCGAGGCAGGCCGAGCGGGCGGCGCTCGACGCGGAACGCGAAGCCGTGCTGCGCGAACACGCGGCGATGCTGGAGACGGATTTGGCCGAATACCAGCGCCTCGACCGGGCGGTCGCGCGGCAGCGCGACGTGCTGCTGCCGCTGGCCGACGAAAAAGCGGCGCTGGCGCTGGCCGCCTGGCGCGGCGGCACGGGCGAACTCGCCGATCTGGTGATGGCGCGGCGCGAACGCATCGACGCCGGACTGATCGCCATCGCGCTCGAAGGCGAGCGTCGGCAGATGGCCGCCCGGCTGTATTACGCCTATGGCGACCATGCCAAGAGCGAACCCAATTTGTCTGGAGAAAAATAATGAGCCGCCAAACGATCAAAAAAACAGTGTCGGGTTTCGTCGTCGTTGTTGCGCTGCTCGCGATAGGTGTGGCGGCTGGCCTGTGGTGGGAAAGACGCCAGGCGCCGGGCGGCGGGATGGAAACCTCTGCCGTCGCCGCACCAGGCGGACCCGCCGTGCTGTACTGGTACGACCCCATGGTCCCGACCCAGAAGTTCGACAAGCCCGGCAAGTCGCCCTTCATGGACATGGAACTGGTGCCCAAATACGCTGACGAAGGCGGCGATGCATCGACCGTGAAAATCAATCCGGGCGTGTCGCAGAACCTGGGCGTTCGCCTGGTCACTGTCATGCGCGCTCCGCTGGACTCGAATGTGATGGCGACCGGGATTGTCGATTACAACGAGCGCGATGTGGCCATCGTGCAGGCGCGCACCGGTGGGTTTGTGGAACGCGTGGCCAGACTGGCACCCAATGACGTGATCGGTTCCGGCGCGTTTATCGCCGAACTGCTGGTGCCGGAATGGGCTGCGTTGCAGGAGGAATATCTGGCGCTGAAGGCGTTGGGTGAGCCCTCGCTGGAAGAGGCTGCGCGCGCGCGGATGCGCCTGGGCGGCATGCCCGAAAGCCTGATTCGAGAGGTGGCCGCAAGCGGCAAGGTTAGAAACCGCATCTCGATCACCACCCCACGCGGCGGTGTGATCCAGGCACTTGACGTACGACCCGGCATGACCTTGATGGCCGGCCAGACCCTGGCCCGCATCAACGGCATCGGCACGGTATGGCTCGATGTGGCCGTACCGGAAGCCCAGGCCGGATTGGTGCGGGTGGGACAGACCGCCGAGGCTGCCTTTGCCGCGTTTCCAGGCAAGCCGGTGCAGGGCCGTGTCACTGCGCTGTTGCCGACGCTGAACGATGCCGCCCGTGCGCTCAGGGTGCGGGTTGAACTGTCCAACAAGGACGGACGCTTGCGGCCGGGCTTGTCCGCGCAGGTCAGTCTCAAGAGCAGTGGTGGCGAATCTGCACTGCGCGTGCCGACCGAAGCGGTGATCCGCACCGGTCGCCGTGCACTTGTCATCGTGGCCGAAGCAGAAGGACATTATCGTCCGGTCGAAGTCATCCTCGGCCCCGAGTCCGGCACCGACACCGTCATTTTGTCCGGTCTCGACGAAGGTCAGAAAATCGTCGCCAGCGGCCAGTTCCTGATCGATTCCGAAGCGAGTCTGCAGGGGATTGTGGCGCGAGGATCCGACTCGGCCGCAGCCATGCCCGCATCGGTTGCGCTGCACGAGGCAGGTGCCGTGATTGATGAAGTCTCCGATGCCTATGTGACACTTTCTCACGGCCCCTTCAAAACGCTGTCGATGCCCGGCATGACGATGGAGTTTCCACTGGCCAACCCAAAACTCGTCAAGGGCTTGAAGGCAGGTGACCGGGTGCGCGTCGGTGTTCGTGAAACAGACGATGGCTTGCTGGTTGAGAAGCTCGACAAGACCGGAGGCGCCAAGTGATAGCCCATCTCATCAAGTGGTCGGTCGCCAATCGTTTTCTGGTCCTGCTGGCGACGCTGTTCACCGTGGCCTGGGGCATCTGGTCAGTGAAGACCACGCCGATCGACGCGCTGCCCGACCTGTCCGACGTGCAGGTCATCATTCGCACCGCATATCCGGGGCAGGCGCCGCAGATCGTCGAAAACCAGGTGACCTATCCGCTCGCCACCACCATGCTCTCGGTGCCGGGCGCGAAGACGGTGCGCGGGTTTTCCTTTTTCGGCGACAGCTTCGTGTACGTCATTTTCGAAGACGGCACCGATCTCTATTGGGCACGCTCGCGGGTACTGGAATATCTTAGCCAGGTGCAGAGCCGGATGCCTGAAACCGCGGTGCCGGCGCTGGGACCGGACGCCACCGGGGTGGGCTGGATTTATCAGTACGCATTGGTCGACCGCAGCGGCAAGCACGATCTGGCGCAACTGCGCACCCTGCAGGACTGGTTTCTCAAGTACGAGCTGAAAACCCTGCCCAACGTGGCCGAAGTGGCGACCGTTGGCGGCATGGTCAAACAGTATCAGGTGGTGCTCGATCCGGTGAAGCTCGCCAGCTTCGGCATCACGCACGATGAAGTGATCAAGGCGATCCGTTCGGCCAACCAGGAAACCGGCGGCGCCGTGCTGGAGTTGGCCGAGACCGAATTCATGGTGCGCGCCAGCGGCTATCTCAAGAACATCGCCGATTTTCGCGACATTCCGCTGCGGCTGGCCGGCACCACGCCGGTCAGCCTGGGCGACGTGGCGCACATCCAGCTTGGCCCCGAAATGCGGCGCGGCATTTCCGAACTCAACGGCGAAGGCGAAGCCGTCGGCGGCATCGTGGTGCTGCGCTCGGGCAAGAACGCACGCGAGACCATCGCGGCCGTGAAAACCAGGCTCGACACGCTCAAGGCCAGCCTGCCGCCCGGCGTCGAAATCGTGCCGACTTACGACCGCAGCAAGCTGATCGATCGCGCGATCGATAACCTGACCCACAAGCTGATCGAAGAATTCATCGTGGTGGCGCTGGTGTGCGTGGTGTTCCTATGGCATCTGCGTTCATCGCTGGTGGCGATCGTTTCGTTGCCGCTGGGCGTGCTGATCGCCTTCATCGTCATGCGTCAGCAAGGTGTCAACGCCAACATCATGTCGCTCGGCGGTATTGCCATCGCCATCGGCGCCATGGTCGATGCGGCGGTGGTGATGATCGAAAACGCCCACAAGAAAATCGAGCTCTGGAACCACGCGCATCCCGGCGAAACGCTGGAAGGCGAGACGCGCTGGAACGTGGTGACCGACGCGGCCAGCGAGGTCGGCCCGGCGCTGTTCTTCTCGCTTCTGATCATCACGCTCTCCTTCATTCCGGTGTTCACGCTGGAAGCGCAGGAAGGACGGCTGTTCGGCCCACTGGCCTTCACCAAGACCTACGCCATGGCGGCCGCTGCCGGCCTCTCGGTGACGCTGGTTCCGGTGCTGATGGGCTACTGGATCCGTGGCCGGATTCCCGACGAGACGAAGAATCCGCTCAACCGCTGGCTGATTCGTGCTTACCAGCCGCTGCTGGACGCCGTGCTCAGACATCCGAAGCTCACGATGGCTGCGGCCGTGCTGATTTTTCTCACCGCGCTGTGGCCGATGAGCCGCCTAGGCGGCGAATTCCTGCCGCCGCTGGACGAGGGCGACCTGCTCTACATGCCGTCGGCCCTGCCGGGGCTGTCGGCGCAAAAAGCCTCCGAACTTCTGCAGCAGACCAACCGGCTGATCCGGAGCGTGCCCGAGGTGGCCAGCGTCCACGGCAAGGCCGGGCGCGCCGAAACCGCCACCGATCCGGCGCCGCTGGAAATGTTCGAGACCATCATCCAGTTCAAGCCGCGTGAAGAATGGCGGTCGGGCATGACGGCGGACAAGCTGGTCGAGGAACTCGATCGCGCGGTCAGGGTGCCGGGACTCGCCAACATCTGGATTCCTCCCATCCGCAACCGCATCGACATGCTCGCCACCGGCATCAAGAGCCCGGTCGGGGTCAAGATCGCCGGCAGCAATCTGGCCGATATCGACCGTATCGCCCAGGACGTTGAGCGCATCGCCAAGACCGTGCCCGGGGTGTCGTCCGCGCTGGCCGAGCGGCTCACCGGCGGCCGCTACATCGACGTCGACATCGATCGTGCCACCGCGGCGCGCTATGGCATGAACATCGGTGACGTGCAGTCGGCGGTGGCCAACCTCATCGGTGGCGAAAACATCGGCGAAACGGTCGAAGGTCTGGCGCGCTATCCGATCAACGTGCGCTACCCGCGCGAATGGCGCGACACACCCGCCAAGCTCGCCGCGCTGCCCATCCTCACGCCGAGCGGCAGCCAGATCACGCTGGGCACGGTGGCCACCGTCAAGGTCACCGACGGCCCGCCCATGCTCAAAAGCGAGAATGCGCGGCCTTCGGGCTGGGTGTATGTCGACGTGCGCGGGCGCGATCTGGCGTCCACCGTGGCCGACCTGCAGACTGCGGTGTCCGCCCAGGTCAGGCTCGAACCCGGCATGAGCCTGGCCTATTCCGGCCAGTTCGAGTTCATGGAGCGCGCCAACGCCCGGCTCAAGCTCGTCGTGCCGGCCACGCTGCTCATCATCTTCGTGCTGCTCTATCTCACCTTCAGCCGCTTCGACGAAGCCGTGCTCATCATGGCCACGCTGCCGTTCGCGCTGACCGGCGGCGTGTGGTTTCTCTACGCTCTGGACTACCAGCTGTCGATCGCCACTGGCGTCGGCTTCATCGCGCTGGCCGGGGTGTCGGCCGAGTTCGGCGTCATCATGCTGCTCTATCTGAAAAACGCCTGGGAAGCGAAGAAAGCCGCCGGCCAAACCGGCGAAGCCGACCTTGTCGACGCCATCCGCGAAGGCGCGGTGCAGCGCGTGCGCCCCAAGGCGATGACAGTGGCGGTGATCGTCGCCGGCCTGCTGCCCATCCTGCTGGGCAGCGGCACCGGCAGCGAGGTGATGAGCCGCATCGCCGCCCCCATGGTGGGCGGCATGCTGAGCGCGCCGTTGCTGTCGCTGTTTGTCGTGCCGGCGGCGTACCAGCTGATGCGCCGCCCCAGGAAAAGCCGCCAATGAAGAATATCCCCCGCAGCAGCGGATAGACGGCTGTCGGCCCAGGCCGGGGTGAACCACGAGCCTGACGCCCAGCAGGCGAAGCGCCATGTCATCCAGGTATTTCGAAGCCAGTGCAACGCAGACGCTGCGCCGGTTGAGTACACGCGGAGCGCCAAGGTATGAATGAACCCTTGGTGGACCGCCATCGTGCTCTATCTGGGCAGCCGCGTCGGCCTCGCCGCGATCCGCCTGCTGTGAGATCGACGTGCATCAACTGCATGAACACGATTTCGGCTGGGATGGCAGCCCACCCCAGCCGTACAAGCGGCCGTTCAGCGGCTCTTCTAGCCCATGGCCGGTGTGCGATGCATATCCGACCTTGGTGAAGCAGCACTCCAGGGGCGGCTCTGGCCGAGGACCAGGCACCCAACTCATTTTTTTGACGGCGGTTCAACCCCGGGAACCGGCCCCCATGACGCTGCTTGCCGAGCGACTCTTCCGGGTCGGTGCTGCCCCTCGTCGTTGTCGAAGGCAGCCATTTAGCCCGAACTTCGTGCCGGAGTCGGCAAGCTGCTCCACACCGACCGCTCATTAGTCCCCAGTGTCAGCGGCGGTAGCAAAGGCCGAGGAGTCAGCGTCCAATTTGCGATAGCCGTCGATCAGCGCGGTTGAGTGAGGCCGATCCCTGTACCATTTGCCTTTACCAGTACGCTATGAGGCCCCCCCAATTGTCGAACATCGCATCCGTGCTCAAGGAAGAAATCGCTAGACTCGTCCGCAGGCAGTTTCGCAGCGAAACCGAAACCCTCAAGAAGGCATCGAGCCGCTACCGCACAGATATCGCGGCATTAAAACGGCGCATCGAGCCCTTGGAAAAGAAAATATCACGCCTCGAAAAAATGGTGCCGAAGAATGTCGCCCCTACCGCCGACAAGGAATCCGAAACGAAACTGAGGTTCAAACCGCAGGGTGTGCGTGCGCAGCGGACGCGGCTCGAACTGTCGGCGCGGGAGATGGGAGCGCTGGTGGGCGTCTCCGCCCAAACCATCTACAACTGGGAAGCCGGCACGTCGCGCCCGAAAGCCGAGCAGCTCGCAGTCTTTGCGGCCGTCCGGAAGATGGGCAAGCGCGAGGTCAAGGAACGGCTTGACCAAATGCAAGCGGATTGATGGACCAGCACACACGGGACCGATGGCTCCGTCGCGTACGATCTGTCAAACGTCAGATCAGCGCTCTATATGCTTCTGAAATCCTCGATTCTGAGCTGCTGCAAGACGTGCATCGATTCCCTTGTATTTCTCAATGGACGATCAGGGAACTGGATCTGAGCACCAGCCATCGGGTCTTCGGTACGCAGAATCAAATAGAAGCCATGGCGAGGGTTGGCCAGCCTACGTTTTTTCACCAGCCGGGTGATCTCGGCGGTCAGTCCCTCAGGATTCAGGTCGACCTCAGCCAACGTTTCTTCGCGGTCGCAGCGCGTTAAACACTCGCTGTCGATTGACGCGGAGGCGACGCAGATTGACGATTGACAGGCAATCCGCGGAGCCTCATAAGTCCCTTCTTGTGTAGGGCACTTGACCAGCGACCAGTACTGCGACACAACGATCAGCGAAAGCGACTGGCACCGCAAGCGCGCTCAGATGCTGGGCGCGCGTCAAGCCAACGTAGAGCACACGCTTGGCCTCGGCATCGGTGCGGGTCTCCCACGAGTCAAATAGAGCTTCACCCCGGTTTTCAGGAGCCCGATTGGGCGGAATCACGACGCACACAGCACCGTACTCGCGGCCTTTCGCCTCGTGAATCTTGGCGCATGTCAGGCCGAGCTCGACCGGGACTTGGAGGTGGTGCGACCATTGCACGTTAGTTGGCCGCCTAAAGAAGTTACGCACGGTCACTCTGGCCGGCAAAGGCAGATTCAGCCGTTCCGTCTCTGCCTGCACACAGGCAATCCAGGCGAGCCGATCAGCGTCGGCATTCCCACACACCTTTGGAAGGCTCATGAGTAAACTCAACGCACATCGTCGATGCGTTCGCCGATCCATTCCACCGCGCTCGACTGCACGTAACAGATGCTCATTGTCCTGACGCAATCCCATGAGGTCCAACAACAACGTCTCCACTGCTTGGATCGCTGATTCCTTTGATCGGGCCGTTGCGGCAGGTGACCAGAACTCCGCCACTTTTCGGGCCAGCGACTCAACCCGCGAGCTTCCGTTCGAATCGCTGGAAACCACTCCACCAGCGGCACGCTGCGCGACTTTGCCCGAATGCGCCAGAACGATCGCGTCAGTTGAATCCAAACCAAGTTCAGCGACCCGATCCAGGAAGGCCCGGCCGATCGTCGCACTCGGTCCTCGGCCGCCGTATGAGAGAAGCAAAATCGGGTGCGCAACATTCGCAGTGTCGCCGACGGACTGATCCACGTGGCCCGCGCTTCTAAGCGTGGCGGCCAACCGACAAACCGCAGGGCTGCTGCGAAAATTCCCTGTCAGCCCTCGATGTGATTCAACGGGGTACGTCTCCTTGAATATCTGAACACCAGCAGGATTGCCGTTGCGGAATTCATAGATCGCCTGATCCGGGTCACACACGAAAATGACATGCACCCCGTGCTCTCTGAGCCACGATAGGATCTGCAGATCAAGCGGATTGCAATCCTGGCCTTCGTCCACCATGACTTCGTGGAAACGTGCCGCCAGTGCGCGACCAAGCGCACCGCCATTCACTGGATCACGAATCAGCTGCAGCGTCTGAACGCGAGCATCGCCAGCGCTTAGATAGCCGGCCTGCAGCAAGCCACGTCGCCGTTGTGCCGCAGCCTGTTGATACCTGGCTTGATGCTGGCGCACATGGTTTCGTAGTCCTGCATGCCCAATTCTCGCTGGATCAATGACGTTGGTTTCCGCGTCGAACAGGTCCAGGCTCACCGCATCACCTCGGAAGGCGAATTGCCCCGACAACCGAACCTCTATGCCGAGAGTGTCCCAACTATCGAGGATGATCGGCCGCATCGTGCTTGTTGCCGCACTGCCTGGGAGCACCACGAAATGCCGGACAAATGCATCGAGCGTTCCCATGAAGCTGGGATGCTTCAAGAGTGGGCCGAGTCCTGCAACCCGGCAGCGCTCTCGAAACTCATCGACGGCAGAGTTCGTGAAGGAGAGTACCGCAACGCCGCGACGAGGCGGCAACGTGGCGGCAATCTTAGCCAGGCGCGCGATGATCGTACGGGTCTTTCCGGCACCGGGGCAGGCATGTACGAAGGCACCGCCGACGTGCGTGGCGAATGCTTCCTGCTCAGCCGTCAGGCCGTGAATGCCAATCATGCCTGCGCAGCACCACGAATCGCATCGGCAAGATAGTGCGGCACGACAAATGGTTCGCCTGCGGCAATACGTGCAGCGATGGCCTGGGCCAAATCGCCCTTGCGGGTTTTCTTCGCCTCGATCAGCTTAAGGAACGCGTCGGAACGCTCCTGAACCGCGACGCCCTCTATCCGGTTCGTCCAGTCCTGACGCGAGTTGCGGTGCAGCCGAAGAAACACACTCTTCAAGAAGGCCTCGTTACCCGCTCCGAAAATCTCATGCTCCAACGTGTGCTGATTGGTCAGCACCGTCAGCGCTTGCGGCGCGCCATGGGTCGCGGCGAGGTTTTCAAGATCGACCTTCCGATTCCCCAACACTGTCGGATCAGCGTCGGTGATCACGATCAGCCGGTCGGCGATGCATGCGCCGTCAACCGGCCGCAGCAGTACCTCGACATAGGGGCGGAAGTCCACACCCTCGATCGGTACGATGACGGTTCCCTTGAACCGGAGCCATCCGTCGGCATCGTCGACCAAGACAATCTTTTGCGCCAGCACCGGCAACAGTAGTGCCTCGGCAATCCCTTCGACCAGGATAGCTCTGTTGCCGAACAGCAGTGCGGAGCGGGTCACATCCAGATAGCGGTTGATCTTGTCCAGCGTCTTCGGCTTGAGCCCGAGTTCGGCGATGGGCACGCTGACCGATTCCGACACTATGACTCCATTCGCTTCGCCGCGACGTGAGCGCATAACCACCAGATGCAGTGGAGAGACCCATGCCGTCAGGTTTGGCGAATGGGTCGTCACAACGATCTGGATACGGCCTTCCGGCTTGCCGGGCTCGATGGCCCGCGCTGCCGATTGGCGAGCCTGTTCCAGTAGGAATTCGAGCACCAACACTTGCAACTGCGGATGCAAGTGAGCTTCCGGCTCTTCCACGAGAAAGATCGTGAGGTCCGCTTCCTTGGCTTTCGCCAGTTCGACGACGACCGTAGCCATATAGAGCAGATTGGAGTAGCCCAGACCGGAAGCCCGGATGTCCTCGGGCACGAGGCCGGTATCGGCCAAGCGAAACCTCAGATCGCGGGCGACATCGAGCAGGGTTTCGGCACCGAAGTCCAGGGCCGCCGTTTGCGGACGGACCCCATTGGTCAGCATCCCCAGGGCAGTATCGATCTCCGCGTTCATCGTCGTCAGGACGTCTGGCCTGTCGTCCGCGCGCCTGACACCGGCAAGGAAATTCGGCTCTTGATCCTTCGGCAGGAAGTGGCGCAACAGTGCCATGACCCGCGCGCCGCTTCCAGTGCCAAGCGCCTGATGCGCATCGCGCAGCGGCGGTAGGTAGACGTGTCGGATCAGATCGGTGGAGCCAGCCTCCGGCTCATTGGTGTCAAAGCGCCCGGCCCAGACGGTAGTCTTGCCGCGCGGCGAGCGTGCGGACCGCGACTCGTACCGATAGCCGAAGACTGCTTCATCCTGGGTTGGGTCTGGAACTGCCGAGATCAGCAACCCTTTCAGCGTATCGCCGAGCCCCTTGAAAACACCTTCGATCTGGAAGTTCGGGACGGTCGCGTGGCGCCGTACATCCTCGTCTTCCGGGTACCGCTCCCGGCGTCCGCTCAGCGGCAAGGTGAGCAGCCGGATCGCGTCTACGACGTTGGACTTGCCGCCATTGTTCTCACCGACCAAGACGGTCAGATCGGGGCGGAGACTGACGGTCACATTGTCGCAAGATCGGAAACGTGAAATTGTCAGGCTCCCCAAGTACATGGTATCTCCCTTACCGGCTCAATAGGCCGGGATATTTTTTTGTGCGCAGCTCTTCTAACGCTTTGTCGGTCAGCTTCCATGCATCACCCTTGATGCGGACGATGAGTTCCTTCCATACGCGCTCGAAAGCCTGTATCGCATCGTCGTCGTTGAAGCGGACGCCGGCCGGCAGTAATGGCGCGATGTCTTCGATCAGACTACGTGTGAGCTTTTCCAACATACGCTGCTCGGCGACGGCGCGCGTGATGGGCTTGCCTTCAAGCGCCAGGTAGTGGTCGAAGCAGGCGATGAGCTTATCCCGATCCATGGCGAGCTGGTCGAGTCCGTGGTGCAGATCGAAGAGGTCGCGGTTCTTGCGCCGCTGCAATAATGCGCGCAGTTTGGTGCCGAACAGTTCCTCTGGCTCGAAGGACGCGATCTCGGCCTCGCCTTGGTACCAGTCGCTTTCCACCGCGAAGGGATACGACTTGATGCCGAGCAGATGCTCATGCTCGCGTGTATTGATCTCGACCTTGAGCTTCAGCGCCGTCTGCGGATCAGCTTCGGGCGTGAATTTGAACACCAGGTGCATCGAATGCCCCGCCTGCTCGCGATTGCACTTGCCGAGCCATGACAGGGCTTCGCGGATCGCATCGACCGTCGTGCCGATGGACTCAGCCTGCGTCTGCACCAGATCGATGTCTTCCGAATAGCGCAGGGGCTGCTTGAACAGCAGTTTGTTGATCGCGGTGCCACCGCGAAAAGCGATCTTGTCTTTCAGCATCGGCGTGTTGAACAGGTCGCACAACGCGCGGCTGATGATCAGGTCCTGCTCGATCTGCCGCGCGTCGGGCCAAGGGGCTTTCATGCTCCAGGCCTGGATGTAGGAACTCGGAATCAAAAGTCGATCTCCACGGGTTCATTGATCACGAGCTTCCACCGGGCGTCTTTCTCGTGAAGCCCGGAAAGGGATTCAATGAGGGGCTTGACGGCAGGATCCAGCAGCACCGCTGTCTTGGCCTTCTTGACGAAGGGTTCCAGCGCGTTGGCTTGTCGCGTGTGCCCTGCCCGTTCGAGCAGGTACCCCAGCCGGCGCACAGACGAGTTTTCATAGGCAGCGGCCGCTTTGGCAAGCACACGCGGCTCGGCCTTGGCTCCAATGTCCTTGGCGATCTGCGCAACGCCGTTGATGCCGGCGGCCTTGTGGAAGTAGCGTGCGCAATCCAGCAACGTCAGCTCGACGCCGGCCACTTGGGCAAAACCTGCATCACTCTTCATCCGATCGAGCTGATCGGGTTGATTGAGCTTTGCGAAGGCCTTGGGCGTCTGATAGAGAAACTGGAGGCGATGGCGTCCGATCTCGAAGTCCCTCAACTGCTTGGGCACAACTACCTGAAAGACCATGGCGGCCTGGTGCGATGAACCGTGGAAGGCCGCAGCACGCAACAGCGAGATGCGATAGTCGAGACCCTGGTACTTCATCAAGGGATCGATCCAACGCACGGGATCGGGAGCGCCGGTCATCTGGTCCTCGGGACGCAGGATCAGATAGAAGCCATGGCGAGGGTTGGCCAGCCGCTGTTTTTTCACCAGCCGTGTGATCGCGGCGGTCAGGCCATCAGGATTCAGGTCGACCGCAGCCAGCGCCTCTTCGCGGTTGAAGTGCGCACGGCCATGGAGAAGCCGGTCATCAACGAATTGATCAAGGGAAGCCATTCCCGAATCATATGCAAAAACCGACAAAAACCCAAGGTTTTTGCGTATGAGTTGGGATGACTATGGAGGTTGTATTCCGGGACTGCACAAGTCGATAGCCCAGAGGATGCGTACCGCACTTCGTTTGTCCGAAAAATGTGGTGTTATTTCGGACAAAACATCCAAAGCAAAATGGCGTTCCGGCACATCGTGCCGTCGGGCTCGCGGACATTGCCCCACGCCTCGTGCCGAGGCGCGGCCATACGGCTTTGATCCCTGACGCCTCCGTCCCTTCGGGCCTGCGCGCTTCGCTTGCCATGTGGGTAGCGGAGTGTGTGGGGGGGCGGCCTTGCTGTTCCCTTCAACGTACCACGCCGTTCTCGCCGTCAAGGGCTGCGCGCCCTGCCCTTTGGTTGATCGCTTGCGTCCATGCGGCCGTCCGTGATCCCTGACTGCTGCGCTGCGTCGTGTTGCGCCGGTTCCGGGCAATTCCGCCCGATTCGGACTGGAGCACGATCATGATGCAACTTTCTCTTTCTATCGATTCTTCCCTTCTCGTTCGCGATGTCGCGGGCGACTACCGCCCGGCCAATGCCGACGAAGTGTTGCAGGCTGCGCGGCGTGTGCTCGCCGGGCAGATGCGCGGCTGCGAAGCGCTGACCTCGCCGCAGGTGGTGCGCGACTTTCTACGGGTCAAGCTGGGGGCGCTGGAGCACGAGGTGTTCGCCGTCATCCATCTGGATGCGCAGAACCGGGTCATCGACTACGTCGAGATGTTTCGCGGCACGGTGAGCCAGACATCGGTGTATCCACGCGAGGTGGTCAAGGAGGCGTTGGCCAGGAACAGCGCTGCGCTGCTGCTGGTGCATAACCACCCGTCGGGCGTGGCGGAACCCTCGCGCGCCGACGAGCTGCTGACGCAGACGCTGAAATCGGCGCTGGCGCTGGTGGACGTGCGGGTACTGGATCACCTGATCGTCGCCGGTAGCGCCATCCTGTCGTTTGCCGAGCGCGGGCTGTTGTAGCCCGAGGGGGCATCGCCCCCTTTTTTTGCTGTGTCCTTGGTTTCGAGAAGACGCTGCGCGCTGCGCTTGCCTCCAGGGGGCGGCTGACGCCCACCCCGCCGCGCAGGCTTGGCGCCCCACAAGACCGCCGAACAGGCGGCGCCTGATCGGCCAGCACTCGGTGTCGATTGCGCGCTATGCGCAGTGTTCATTTTCAGCAGGCGCGCCTGCGGCACGCAGCAGCGCTCGCCGCGCGGCGTGGGTACGTCGCTCATCTGGCCGCAGGCCGGTCATCCGTCTTTCCCTCTCCTTCATCACTGATCCCGCGACCGTAGCCAGCGGTGCCTGTCCGTCAAGGCGCGCAGGGCCGTGTCCTCGCCTGCGGCTGCGGGCCGCACCCCCCTGCGCTTTCCTCCTTGACCGCCAGTCTCTCGCCGGCCCGGTTGTTCGCGGGCGATGAACTCAGGAAAGACGGCGGCAACGGCGACCAGCCCAGGTCACTGCGCCGAACCCACCGAAGCCAACACCGGGCTCCGAATCTTGGAATCCGGTCAGCTTTGAAACCACAACCTGTAACCACTGGAGAAATACCATGCAACTCAGTTCCCGTTTCGCCAACGCTACGCCCTTCTTACGCGCCGACCATCCGTTATCGGATGATCAGATTCGCAGCGTGGCTCCCTCCATCTTTGCGGAAGAGAAGCACCAGAGCCGATCCGACCGCTATACCTATATCCCGACCGGCGAGGTATTGGGTGCCCTGCGCAAGGAAGGCTTCCAGCCATTCATGGTATGCCAGACGCGTGTGCGCGATAGCGGCAAGCGCGAACACACCAAGCACATGCTGCGATTGCGCCACGCAGCGCAGATCAACGGCGCAGAGGCCAACGAAATCATTCTGCTGAACTCGCACGACGGCACCAGCAGCTATCAGATGCTGGCCGGAATGTTCCGTTTCGTGTGTAGCAATGGGCTGGTGTGCGGCGATACCGTGGCCGACCTGCGCATCCCGCACAAGGGCGATGTGATCGGCCAGGTGATCGAAGGCGCCTACGATGTGCTGGACGGGTTCGAGCTGGTACGGGAACGTCGGGAAGATATGGCCGCCATTACGCTCAAGCACGGCGAATCAGAGGCATTTGCCCGCGCCGCGTTGTCGCTGAAATACGATGACCCAATCAAGCCTGCGCCCATCACGGAAACACAATTGCTGCGGCCTCGACGCCGGGACGACGACCGGCCCGACCTGTGGAGCACGTTCAACCGCGTGCAGGAAAATCTGGTGCAGGGCGGACTGTCCACACGCACGGCCAATGGACGCAGGAACCGCACCCGCGCCATCCAGGGCATAGACCAGAACGTCAAGGTCAACCGGGCGCTGTGGATACTGGCCGAAGAGATGAAGCGGCTCAAGAACTGACATGCGAGGGGGCTTCGCCCCCCTCAGTTGTCAGCGCCGGAGTACGCAGCAAGTCGGTCCAAACCCAAGAAGAAAGCGCTGACCAGCAAAGCGGAACGGCTGGCGCTGGGAACCGGCTGGCTGCCGCTGATGCTGCGCGCGGTGGAGCCGGAAACAAAGGAAGAAGTTGCCCCGGTTGCTGATTCGGCCAGGTAAGCTGGAAGCCCCGTCAAGTTGCCCGCCGGGGCTATTTTTGGCGCGTCGCGCGCGGCACACATGCCGCGCGCGTTTTAACAGCCAACGACCCATCCTTCCCTCGATGCGAGCCCAGCCGAAGGCTGGGCGGCGTAGTATGACAAACCTTGCTGCGCCAGTTGTGCAGTAGCGCGCGCCCCCGACGCTGGCGGGCAGGTCGCCACGAACGACAGCAGCTTATCGACAGACCGTCCACCCTGCCCATCCGCAACCACGCTACGAACGATCAAACCTGCGTCAATGCACAAGGGGCGTTCATCCCGGGTGATTCGGACTGACCTTGACTGCGATGGGGTGCGTACCGGAGACGCTTCTGTGCGGAGATGCCAGAGCCATACTGCCTTTCGGATGGAGTCGCACCCAACGGCGGCCTTGGCTTGTCGTGAATCCTGGCGAGGCAGCGGCTACGCCTCGGGCTTCATGGCTGCAACCGTCCAGCCCAACAAATTTCCCCGGCACTACGTGCCTTCCTCGCGAACCAAATTTCTTGTTCCTCCCGGTCCTCCACGCTGTTGCGGCCGCTGCGCGATGCAGCCCGCCCGACCCTCACCCATCGGATCACCGACAAGGCCGCGATGGGCGCGACCTTGCACCACCAAAAGGAGATTCATCATGGCAAACATTGGCACCTTCACCGCACAGAACGACAGCTTCACCGGCACGGTTCGCACCCTGACGCTCAACGTCAAGGTCAAATTCGTCCCGAACACCGGGGAGAGCGAGAACGCTCCCAACTACCGCATCGTCGCCGGCAACTTCGAGATCGGCGCGGCATGGAAGAAAATCAGCAAGGCGGAACGGCCCTACTTGTCGGCAACCCTAGATGATCCGTCGTTCCCGGCGACCATCTACGCCCGTCTGGTCGAGGGCGAGGATGGAGTGCACAACCTGATCTGGTCGCGCAGCAAGGGCGATTGATCATCGCCCTCGGCGCCCCGCCAATGCGGCGGGGCGTTTTCTGCGAAGGCTTTGATTCACAGGCCCCACCGTCAAGGCGTTGATCTTACGATCACGATATGCAAACGGTGCAAGCCGGAACGATTGCATGCATGCACCTGACTTGGAGCGCACTCTGACTTCCAGGATTAACCACATGGACCTTGTCTTTATGATTCAATGACTCGGTTCATGACAACCCCGGCGGACCCTCCTTGAATACTGATACACCCGAATCCAGCCGCAAGGCATTGATCGACGCTCTGCTTCTCAAACTCCCTGGCGTCAGCGCAAGAAAAATCAGCGGCCTTGATGCCTACTTCGTCAGCGACAAGATGTTCGCCTGCATCAGCGGTAGCGGCGTCGGGCTGCGCCTGCCCGCCGCTACCGCGACCGAACTGCAGTTCTCAAGGGGCGACGTCGTCCCGTTTCAGCCCGGCGGTATGGCTAGCACTAGGGAATGGGTACAAATCGACCGCGCCGAGGCGGCTGAGTACGAGAAGGATCTCGAGCTGTTTCAGACCTCGCTCGAGTTTGTGAAAGGCGCCCGAACCCGCTAGGTCGGCAGCTTCGTCAGACAGACGCTTATCGGCCAGGAAGAGAGACCTTCAGGGGAATCGCCGCGACCGTCCGGCCATCAGCCACAGTAAACGCACAAGCTTGTGCTACACAGTTCATTCATCTCGGTTCGGAAATCCTGGCAGTTAGCTTTGGCTCACACGGAGACCCGTAAAGGCAGCTAGCTGGCAACGGGCCAGTTTGGTGTTGGGCATATTTCGGCCGAAGAGACGGCCGTGAAACGCTACACCGGCGCTATTGAGCGGCTGGTCCACCCCTGCGGATTCAACCGATGCGGGCTACGTCCGCTCCGCCGACCAAATCAGCCGCTCGTGCTTGGCCTTTGACTTCCCTAGAACGGCTGCTTTGCAGACCTAGGCTCAAACTGGCGCTGTCAGCCAAAGGTTCGACTGTGACCGTCCGATTATCCGGTGCCAGCCGTTCAAATTTCTCATTAGCAGCCGCTTTGCGACTGGAAAATCGAAACCGTGGAGTTACCAGTTTTCCTTGGACAGGGCTAGCATCTTGAACATATAGCTGGGAAGGGTTGCCATGTCTGCGCACAAGGCTCCAAGCAAAGTCAGGAAAGCTTATAAGTTCATTGAAGCGCATCGAAATGAATTCAGCATCCAAGTGATGTGCCGGATTCTAGGCGTTGCGCGTGCCGGGTACTATGCGTGGCTTCACCAGCCGATATCTGAACGCGCTCAGGAAGATGCACGCCTTCTCCGACTCATTCGTGCATCTTTCATTGCCAGTCATGGCATTTATGGCGCCCCTAGAGTCCTGCTAGATCTGCGTGAGCGTGGAGAAACGTGCAGCAAGCATAGGGTTGCGCGACTGATGCGGGAAAATGGGTTGCGGGCATTGCATGGTTACCGCACGCGACATATCTCGGTGGCCAAGCCGTCAGCCTTGATACCCAACCTGTTACAACGTCAGTTCACGGTATCGAAGCCAAACGCGGCTTGGGTGACGGATATCACCTACATTCGAACTTGGCAGGGCTGGCTTTATCTGGCTGTGGTCATGGATCTTTTTTCGCGCAAGATCGTTGGTTGGGCCGCTAAGCCGACGATCCACCGGGAGTTGGTTCTGGATGCAGTCACGAAAGCCGTTCGATGCCGGCGACCCCGAAAGGCCTTGATCCACTCAGATCAAGGGACTCAGTATGGGAGCGATGCTTGGCAACGTTTCTGCAAAGCTAACCATCTTGAGCCGAGCATGAGCCGGCGAGGAAACTGTTGGGATAACGCCGTGGCGGAATCCTTCTTCAGTAGTCTGAAGAAGGAACGTATCAAGAAGCGCATATACGCCAACCGAGAAACCGCCATCCAGGATGTAGCCGAGTACATAGACGGGTTCTACAATTCAACCCGTCGGCATAGCTATCTCGGCGGCGTTAGTCCGGATGAGTTCGAAGCGACGCATCGCGGCCGGAGATCAGGTGTCCACTAGATCCTGGTAACTCCACCGTGGCCCCTTTGTTGTCCGCGTTTTCGCCATGCTTGCCTTTTCAGACGGGTTTTATTGATTCCATGCTCATCTATCTTTAAAAAACTTGTGGATAAACTTGACTTGTAAATAGTAATGATTATCATTCGCCACACAGGGGAGTGGCGATTAAGTCCAATCAACGACGACAGCATGCACACGCAGCCCTCCTCTATCGTTGCATCGGTCAAGCCCGGGCAGCGGACTTTTCCGCTGAACATTCCCCCAACGGATTTTTATACCATGGCAATCAGGAAATACTGATCCGACGTCCCCCCGGTTTTCAGTAGCACTCGGCTTTAGAGTCCGGGGGTTAATGTAGCCGATTTGCCGGCCAGTTGCCTGGCGTAGGCCGAAGGCGTCAGCCCACCCAGCGATTTCTTAGGTCGCTCCTCGTTGTATTCGCGCCGCCACGCCTCGATCACCGTCCTGGCATGCGCCAGGCTGACGAACCAGTGCTCGTTCAGGCACTCGTCCCGCAAGCGACCGTTGAACGATTCGATGTAGGCGTTCTGGTTGGGCTTGCCAGGCTGGATCAGAAACAGCCTCACGCCACGCGCATGTGCCCAGGTCAGCATCGCCCGGCCGCAGAACTCCTTGCCGTTGTCGGTGCGGATCGCCTGCGGCAAGCCTCGCTCCAGGGCGAGTCGGTCGAGGATGCGCGTCAGCGCGTGGCCGCCGATGGCGCGTTCGGGCACGATGGCAACCGACTCGTGCGTGGCGTCGTCCACCACCGTCAGGCACTTGATGACACGCCCTTCGGCCGTCCGGTCGAACACGAAGTCCATCGACCAGACCTGGTTGGCGGACAGAGGCCGCCCCAACGGCT
>NZ_MKUG01000033.1 GCF_001897685.1 Thiobacillus sp. 65-1402 | reverse complement strand
CCTGCACCAGAATCCAGTCTGCATAGGGATTGTCATTGGCCGACAGATTCCAGATTGACCGGAGCACTGCTGCAACCTTCTTCCCGCTGGTGATTCCGTAGCCGCGCGGGCTTTCATCACGCGTCCTGCCGATAAACAGTCGGTAGGCCTCCTTGGTATGGATTGCCATCACATCAGTCTCATCAGCAACGAGGCTGCCGATTGCCTTCAGTGCACGTGCTTCATGATCGGGAACGATCGGGTCAGCGTATTGGCGTTGCTGGCGATTAGCCTGTTCCTGCCGCAGGCGCTCTTCCCTTTCGAGCAGATCCATAAAACGCTCCCAACGAGGATCTTTCTCGTACGGTTCATCTGCCTCGACTAAATCCTTCAGAGCATCTCGCTCTCCAGCAATGTCGTACCCATCCTCGAACGGCGAATCCGCCGAGGTCGGGAACTTGATTTTCGATTTCGGTGTTGCCATCAAAGTCTCCGTCTATAAGTCATCACTTCCTGCTGCGCCACCTTGCGGTTGCCTGTTTCGGTGATGGCACTACCATCACTCTCACTTCCTGCTGCGCCACCTTGCGGTTGCCTGTTTCGGTGATGGCACTACCATCACCCTCACTTCCTGTAGCCGTGGCTCTGGTCATTTCTTTCCCCAAATGGTCTGACGCAGTTCGGTCAGCTTGATCCGGGCAGAATCCCGGTTTGTCGCAAACTGTGTTTGTGGCTCAACGATCAGGCGCTTTCGCTGTTCCAGTATTTCCTGCCGGCGCTTTCGATCTGCTTCAACCCGATGGGCGTACTCAGCCTCAAATGTCCCGGCCTGTTGTCTGGTTTTCAGGGTTCGCAGGTAGCCGATCGCATTTTTGACGTGGCCGTCCTGCATCTGGCCTGCCAGCTCGTCGAGGATGAGTTGAGGATTGGGGCTGCCGTGCAGAATCTGCCGTGCGGTCTGTTTCTCGCCGGGAAGCAGCTTGTCCGGATAGATCAGGTTTTCCAGATCAGCAGTTGCTGGCGCAGTCCGGATGGTTTTGGGGAAATCGAATACGCCCACCCCCTCCAGGCTGCTATGGAGGGGGTGGTATGGAGTATTTATTTCCTTATTAGAGTGAGTTGCCGTTTCCGCAGAACTTGTTTCGCGGAAACGTGAACTGTTGATTTGCGGTTCCGGCAACTCTTGTTTCACGGTTCCGGCAACTCTTGTTACGCGTTTAGAGCAACTCTTGTTTGTCGGATCTCGACTATCTAGTTTGTTGGATTCCGACAAACTGTGGAATTCATTGGCTTCCAGGCAGATTTTGGCCGGCAGAGTTGTCAACATAATCCGTGACAACAACTGGGATTGCATCCGGCTTTCCCGCACCTCTTCCATCATGCCGGACTCGATCAGTTTGGCTCGGGCATTCATCAACATGCGACGGCCAAAATGGAGATGGATCAGTGATTGGCTGGTTGGGCTGCTGAACCAGCCTGCCTCGTCAACTTCGTTCCGGGATAATGTCTGCCGCAGCCGATTGAACAGGCTGGACATGTAGAGACCCGCCAGGGCGCTGTCCGCCGTCCACGCAAAAGGGGCGTAGAACATCACCGGTTTACCGAGCAGAGTTTTCAGCACCCGGTCTTCCCATGACCAGGGGCGGTAGGTGGTATTGGCATACTGGCACAGCTTCAAAGCCAGGCGGTCAAGATCGACCCTGAACCAGAGTTTGGCTGGCATGCCACGCCTTGATTCCTGCAAGATGCCGTCTTTTAACAGCACTTTGCGAGATGTTTCAATCTCCCGGACGCTCAATCCGGCGACCTGCTTCCATTCCTTCGATGTCTTCCAGAACCACCCTCCGCGATTGGGCTGCTTGTCCAAGACCACACGGGTCATGAACATGGCGTGTCCAAGCATCAGGGCGGCTTTGGGAGAACCCGTCAATTCGGCGAGGGAGGGGTAATACGCCACGTAGCGGTTACCAAGCGCCGACAGAAGGTCTTTCACCCCTTGGGCCAGGTTTTCGTTCACCCGGCTCGATTCTGCGGCTATGGCGTATGCGTGGGGCATCTTCTGGTCCTAGATGACCTGCCACCACTTGGCTTCTGCCTGATCCGACAGCAACTCAAGAATGCGATCAATTCGAATCTTGAACCAAAGCTCGGCCGGCAAGCCAGCCCGCCGTTCAATCAAAACATCCAGCTCACGCAAGATGCGGCGAGCCGTTTGCTGCTCGAAGCGGGTTAGCCCTGTTTCAGACTTCCATTGATCCCCGGTCTTTCTGAACCAGCCTTCCGCGTCTTTCGAAAGGCGTTCGGTCGTGTAGATCGCGTATGACAGGAACAGTGCTGCCACAGCGCTGCCTGTCAGACTCACATAGGCACGCTGGAACACGATTGGCTCGTCGAATATGTCCAGCAACATTGCTGGGCTGATCGTGTTGTAGACGGCCTGATCGTCTGTCGATGGATTCATTGGCAGACAGTCCGGAGGAGTGGCACGGCTTTTATTTCTGGCCATGGTGCTTCCTTGGGGGTTCGTTGAATTCATTGACGGTGGCGTACAGCCCGTCGAGGGAATAGTTGCTGAAAAACCCATGCAGAAGCATGAGTTTTTCGCGGAGAGTGGTGATCTCGGGGTATTCCTCATTCATCCCGAACCAGCATTGGTGGATCAGATCGCGGACACTTTCATCAGGTAGCGCGACACGGCCGATTTTGCGGTCATTCTTGAGGAGCTTGCGGTAGGTCTGGATGACACGCGGGTCGGTCGACGGGAACAATTGGTTCAGCATCGACTGGCTGGCGCCATTCTGGATGCAATACACCAAATGCTCGGTTTCCTGCTTGCGCCGAAACAGGGTTTCGATTCCGAGTTCGAAACCGCCCTCATCGATCGAGAAATGGATGTCGGGATGGCCTGATGAGGCCAGGTGCAGAATTTCATTAATGGCGAGACCTCGCAACCGATCCATGGACCGCGGACAAGCGCCCTTTTCCAGCAGGACGGCAAGGTCGCCACGCTCAAGCTGCTCGATCAAGTGCATCAGCAGCGAGGCTCTCAGCGTGTTGTCGGTGACGCGAACCATCATCATGATCGAGCCCCTCCACGAATGACCGAGAGCAACTCAAGGCACACGCCCGCAATAGGGTTGTCCGGGTTCAGCAGCCATGGAATCGGCAGAAACTCACCTTGGCCACCAATGTTGTGCTGTATGGCGAGTTCCAGGCCTCCCAGCGTTTCCTGGCTCCCCTCTTCCAGGATCAAGGTGCGCCACTCATTGGGCTCCTCAAGGCCAGACCGGCACACTTCCGTTTCGAACTGTCCGCTTGCCATCGCAAGCACCCACCAGGCAGCCTGGCGGCTCTGCGCGTTCTCTTTCAAATCAAGTGGGCCATCCTTGGGAAATCCCATGCAATACCCCATGGGCATGCCAGGTGAAGGCTCATAGCAGGAGCCGAGGCCGGCGGAGACAAGCACTTGCTGAATCAAGGTCATCAACCGGTCCGGCTCTCCTCTCTCAGCTGGGATCGGGGGGAAACTGACTGTGGAATGGGAAGCCGTTGAACTCACTCTTTGGCTGCGTTCACCGTGCTCTGTTGCGGTCGGCTTAGTCGGTGTGGTTATCCCAAGCAATCGTGGAGCAAGAGCAATGGACTGTGACGATTTCCCCGGTTCCTGGCCGACAGACTCTGGTGTGGGTTGAGTTTGGGGTTCGACCGGACGCTGGGGCTTGCATATCCGCTGCAAACCTTCCAGCGTCATGTCAGGGAAGCGCTCCATGGCGGTGAGAAACTTGCCCATGTCCCGTTCAGTCAATTCCAGCCGGGCAGACAAGCCGGCCTCGCATCGACCAAGAAACAAGTCAGCGGTAAACGCATGGCTATCTTCCAGAACCATGCCGGCTATGGTCTTTGCGGTTGGCGTGACCACCTCGGCGTAGAAAGCGCTTTCCTCGATGTCGTGATGATTAGCCAGCTTCAACAACAGGTTCAGGCGAGGCTGGATGGCTCGCACGGCTAAACCGGAAAGCCACGGGCCGACATCGGCAATTTTTTCGACTGCGAATCGGTACATGCTGAGTGTTCGCAGATCAGTCTGGAGGCCGAATTTCTTGATTTCGGCTTCAAACTCCCGGTGTGAGAGTGTTTTACCGCCCTCCTCTTCCATCTGCCGCTTTATTTCCAGCGTCCCGTTGGCACGATCCCAGAAGGTCATGTCGTTGCGCTGGGTGTTTTCGGCCATGTGGGCCAGCAGAACGGAAGCCTCGCCGCGCCAGGCTTTGATGATGACGCGGGTTTCGCGAAACTTCGGTTCTGCGGTTTCTTCCCACAACTCCCGGATGGCTTGCAGGCGGGTATTGCCACCCGCGTACAAGATGTAATGGGTTTCTCCCGGCCGCTTGGTGACGGTCAAGGGTTGGAGGATTCCGTTGACCCGGATGCTCTCCTTCAGCTCAGCGTAGGCTTCGTTGTTCGCCTTGCGGGGATTACGCTCATAGAAGTGGACGGTGGTTACGGGAAGACTCGCCCACGAATCATCCACTTCAGTGTCATGCTTGAGGCCGCTCCCGCTGTTTGGCGCCGGCACGTTCAGGCTGTTGGACACCTCCAGTTTCAGGCGCTCCCGTACGGTCCGCTTTTCCGAATCGGACTTTGGGGTAAACCCATGCTTGGCAGCCAAGTCCACCATCTTGATCGAACTCGGGATGTTCATGAGTGGGGGCTTTTTCTTTCCGCCCGCCATCATGCTTCAGCTCCGTCACGGCCTATGTCTTGTGCTGCCTCCGATCCGGCGTAATGACCTGCGAGGCTCGGCACCAACTCCCAGAGGAGAGCGTGCATGGTTTCATAGGCAGATGGCATCGTGCCCTTGCGCGACGGTTCATGCCGGTGCGCAGGGATGCACAGGGTGGCCGATTCCTTGTAGGACTTAGCATCAGGAACTACCGTATCGAGGACCGTGACCCGTCCGCCAAGCTTGATAAAGTCCTGTCTGATCGACTCCGCGATAATTCTCGCGTCGGCAGTCCGGTCCTGCATCGAAATGACTGCTTTGACCGGCCCTACCCTGTATTTCGAGTTTGGTGAGGGCTCAAGCCGCGCCAGCAGTTCCATCGTGCCCGTTTTGAACTCACGAGCTGACAGAATTTCCGGCTTGATTGGAGAAATGATCTGCGTGGCAGCGAGTGCGGCGGTGTCCTGCAGTGGGCCTACGGTTCCCTGTGTGTCGATTAAGACGCAGTCGTAATAGTCTTCGGATACTGCGGGGGAATTCAGGGCATTGCCAAGGCGCTCGCCTCGATCAATACGATGCAGGAGCCAGGTTTGGAGACTGCCATCTGGATCATCCGACCGGATTACATCGAGCCCATCGATTACCGTCTGAGAGATGCAATCCTCTGTGACATACCCGGTGGTAATGACTTTTGTGAGCCCAAACGGAGCTTCGCGTTTTATACGGTAATATTTCGAGAGCGCTGGCTGCACATCGGCGTCGACAAGCAGAACTCTCAGCCCCATGTCCGCCATGAGTGCGCCAAGATTTGCTGCCAAAGTCGTCTTGCCGACCCCGCCCTTCGTACTCAGTACAGTGAACTTGATCATATCCCTCCCTAGGTTTAACGAGGGACATGGAGACAACCAGTCTGAATGCTGCGGAACCCGCAGCAGGCTTGAGTTTCGCGTTACTCAATAGAGTGCTATATCAGGACTTGCTAATATACATTATGCGAAGTCGACAAGGCCAAGAGGCAATCCGTTCCGCCTCGGAAACCCGCATTCCTTCGTCGGTAAAACCGCCATTTTTCCGGCACGTCACTGGCGGTGTTTCAATCATGGTCAGCGTTTCCTTCACCCAATATCTCCAGAACCAGGCCGCGGATCATGCTTTCCTCGTCGGCTGGGATGCGCAGCACCGGCTTCGACGTCCGCTCGTTGAGCCAGGTGTCGTTGCGCAGGTTGGCTTCGTGGTCGAGGCGAAACCCCATGAAACCCAGGGGCTCGCAGACTGCGGCGCGAACCTGCGCAGCGTGTTCGCCGATGCCGCCACTGAATGCCAGCGCATCGATGCCTCCCGCCTTGGCCGCATAGGCGCCGATGGCGGCGCGCACCTGTCTGCTGAAATAATCCACCGCAAAGCGGGCGGCAGCTGTGGCGCTGGCCAGCAGTCGGGCCATGTCGCTGCTTTCGCCGTCCGACAGGGCGAGCAGTCCCATGCGGCGGTAGACCAGATCGGTCAGTTTGCCATCGTCGAGGCGCCGGGCCAGTTCCAGCATCACGCCGGGGTCGAGATCGCCGCTGCGCGTGCCCATGGGGATGCCGCCCGCCGGGGTGTAGCCCATGCTGGTATCCACGGACTGAAGGTTTTCCAGCAGACACAGGCTGGCCCCGTTGCCGAGATGCGCCACCACCACTCGGCCGCAGGCGGCATCGCCGAGCAGCCGCGGTAACTGGCGCGCGACATGGGCGTAATTGAGCCCGTGAAAGCCATAGCGGTGCAGGCCGAGCGATTGCGGGATCGGCAGGCGCCGGGCTGACTCAGGCAGGGTGACGTGAAAAGCGGTGTCGAAGCAGGCGATTTGCGGCACGTCGAAGCTTTCCCGGCACAAGTCCACGCCCAGCAGGTTGCCGGGCAGATGCAGCGGCGCGAGCGCGACGACGGATTCCAGGCGCGTTCGCTCGGCGCCGTCGATCAGGCGGGCCGCTTCGGTGATTTCGCCGCCGTGTACCAGGCGATGGCCCACCGCCGCGGGCGTCTCCGCGCCCAGCTCGCGCATCAGGGTGGCGAACGCGGCGCGGTGATCGGGCAAGCGGCCCTGGCCGATATGCTCGAAACGGAAATTCCGCCTGCCGCCGCCCGCCGTGAACAGGCTGGCCTTGAGCGAGGACGAGCCGCTGTTGATGACGAGGATGGACATCAATAAGGCCACTGCCAGTTGCGGATCTCCGGCATGTCTTCCCCGTAGCGCTCGATGTATTGCTTGTGCTCGACCAGGCGGTCGCGCATGGCCTGCCTGACATGGGCGGCACGGGCCTGCATCTTCGGCACCCGGTGCATCACGTCCGCGACCAGGTGAAAGCGATCCAGGTCGTTCAGCACCACCATGTCGAAAGGCGTGGTGGTGGTGCCCTCCTCCTTGTAGCCGCGCACGTGCAGGTTGTCGTGGTTGGTGCGCCGGTAGGCAAGACGGTGGATCAGCCAGGGATAACCGTGATAGGCAAAGATGATGGGTTTGTCGGTGGTGAACAGGGCGTCGAAGTCCCGGTCCGGCAGGCCGTGCGGATGCTCTTCTTTCGGCTGCAGGGTCATCAGGTCCACCACATTGACCACGCGGACCTTCAATTCAGGGGCGAGCCGGCGCAGCAGGTCGACCGCAGCCAGGGTTTCCAGCGTCGGCACATCGCCGCAGCAGGCCATCACCACATCAGGCTCCCCGCCCTCGTCGCTGCCCGCCCATTCCCAGATGCCGATGCCGCTGCTGCAGTGCTTCACCGCCGCCTCCATCGTCAGCCACTGCGGCGCCGGCTGCTTGCCGGCGACAATCACGTTGATGTCGTTGCGGCTTCTCAGGCAATGGTCGGCCACCGACAGCAGGGTGTTGGCGTCGGGCGGCAGATAGACGCGGATGATGTCCGCCTTCTTGTTCACCACGTGGTCGATGAAGCCGGGGTCCTGATGGGAAAAGCCGTTGTGGTCCTGGCGCCAGACGTGCGAGGTGAGCAGGTAGTTGAGCGAGGCGATCGGCCGCCGCCAGGGGATTTCCGTGCGGGTGACCTTGAGCCACTTGGCGTGCTGGTTGAACATGGAATCCACGATGTGGATGAAGGCTTCGTAGCAGGAAAAGAAACCGTGCCGCCCTGTCAGCAGATAGCCTTCGAGCCAGCCCTGGCAGATGTGCTCGGAAAGAATCTCCATGACCCGTCCGTCCGCCGCGAGATGGTCGTCGAAGTCGTAGCGCTCCGCCATCCAGGTGCGGTCGGTGACCTCGAACAGGGCATCGAGGCGGTTGGACGCGGTTTCGTCCGGGCCAAAGACGCGGAAGGTGTCCATGTTGCCGGCCATCACGTCGCGCAGAAAGCCCCCCAGAACGCGCGTGGCCTCGGCCTCGGCGTGGCCCGGCCGATCCACCGTCACCGCGTAATTGCGGAAATCCGGCAGGCGCAATTCGCGCAACAGGAGGCCGCCGTTGGCGTGCGGGCTCGCCCCCATGCGGCGCTCCCCTGTGGGCGCCAGCGCCGCCAGCTGCGGAATCGGGGCACCCTGCGCGTCGAACAGCTCGTCCGGGCGGTAGCTTTGCATCCAGGATTCCAGCAATTTCACGTGTTCGGGCTTGCTCGCCAGCTCGGACAGCGGAACCTGATGCGAACGCCAGTACCCCTCGGTTTTCAGCCCATCCACCTCCCTCGGCCCGGTCCAGCCTTTGGGGGTGCGCAGGATGATCATGGGCCAGCGCGGCCGCGTCATGTCGCCCTCCTCCCTCGCCCGGCGCTGGATCTCCCTGATTTCGGCCAGCACCGTGTCGAGCGTGGCGGCCATTTTCTGATGCATGGCTTCGGGGTCGTCGCCCTCGACGAAATAAGGCGTGTGGCCATAACCAACAAACAGTTTTTCCAGCTCGTCATGGCTGATGCGCGCCAGCACTGCCGGATTGGCGATCTTGTAGCCGTTGAGATGCAGAATGGGCAGCACCGCGCCATCGGTTCCCGGGTTGAGGAATTTGTTGGAATGCCAGGCCGCCGCGAGCGGCCCGGTTTCCGCCTCGCCGTCGCCCACAACGCAGCAGGCGATCAGGTCGGGATTGTCGAATACCGCACCGTAGGCGTGAGACACGGCATAGCCCAGCTCCCCGCCTTCGTGGATCGATCCCGGCGTTTCCGGCGCAACGTGACTGGGAATGCCGCCGGGAAAGGAAAACTGCCGGAACAGACGTCCCATCCCTGCCGCATCCCGGGAAATGTTGGGATAAAACTCGCTGTAGCTGCCTTCCAGCCAAGTGTTGGCCACCATTGCCGGCCCGCCGTGGCCGGGGCCGGCAATGCAGATCATGTTCAGGTCGTCGCGCCGGATGACCCGGTTCATGTGCGCATAGATGAAGTTGAGGCCGGGCGTGGTGCCCCAATGGCCCAGCAGGCGCGGCTTGATGTGTTCCAGGGTGAGCGGCTGTTTCAGCAGCGGATTGTCGAGCAGGTAGATCTGTCCGACGGAAAGGTAGTTGGCGGCGCGCCAGTAGGCATGGAGTTGCCCCAGCGCTTCGGCGGAAAGCGGATTCGCTTGCATCGTGTGCTCCTTCACGCGCTGGATAGGGCCGGGAAACTGCCTGCAAACCGCTTAAAACGAAAAAACAGGCTGCGTGGCCGCCTCATCGAGCGAGCGGGTGTCCGAGCCGGCTTGTCCACTGTTCAACGCCCGAGCAACTTGCGCCCGAACTGCCACGTGCCCCAGACGAGGCCGATCGCGCGGCCCAGGCGTTTCGGACGCAACGCCGCGATCGTGAGCGTGGCGCCCACCAGCAAGGCGGGGTGGCGCCCGAGGCAACGCAGTGCGGCCACGCCCTGGTCCGCCAACGCCAGCGGCGCGCGCCAAGGCGCCAGGTTTTGCGCCAGCGCCGCACGCTGAGCGGCAGCCTGCGCCACCAGGCGTTCGCGGCGCTCGGCCAGCCGGGTTGATTTTCCGTTCATGAGGGATGGCCCAACTGCTGTCGGTCCTTGGACAATTCAGCCAGGCTTGCGGCGAACAATTTCGGTTTGGTTTTCAGCTTGTGCCGTGCAACGCCGAATGCCGCCGCGCCGCCTACCAGGAAAGCTCCGCCAAGCCCGCCCAAGGCCAGAAGCCGGTGGCTATCCCAGAATGCGGCCGCAATCAGGATCGCCAGCAGCAGTACGCCCACGCCCAGACAGAACAGCGCGACCAGCATCATCGCCAGCACGGACATCAGCCGCGCCCGCTCCTCCTCCAGATCCAGGGACAGCAGATCGAGCCGGGTATGGACAATGGCGATCAGGCTGGCGGCGAGTCCTTTCAGCGAGTCGAACAGTCCTTTGCTTCCCTCCGGCGCTGCTTCGCTCATGACCGGTCGGCTAGCGGCGGCCCATGAGGAAACCGATCAGCAGCCCGAGCCCCGCCGAGATGCCGATCGATTTCCAGGGATTCTCGTGGACATAGACGTCGGTCGCCTTGGCTGCCGCCTTGGCCCGCACCAGCAGCGCCGCTTCGGCATCGGCCATCCTGGACTTCGCCGCGGCGAGCGACGCTTCCGCTTTGGCGCGCACCGTTGCCAGTGCCTCGCCGCCCTGGTTGGCCGTGGCCTTGATCAGCGCCTCCGCATCCGACATCACCGTCTTGAAATCGGCAATCAACTGTTCTTTGGCCACGTCGGGAGAATCGGTTTCGCCCACCGCATTTCGAGTGCTCATTGTTATTTCTCCTTAAGACGTTGATGCGCTGCCCTTGAATGCAAGACGGCTTGCGCCTCTTTTCTGTATAGATCAACACAGCCGCCGCGTCTGAAACTGCGAACGGCCATGCATCCAGGGCCCCGCCGGCAGGCTTGGCGCGCAGCCTCCGTACGCCGGCCAGACGATTGCTATATTGAGAGGCGGGCTAGAAATATGTAGACAGGCCCGAGCATCGAGAATGCAACCCGCTGCGGAGGAACCGAAATGGCTGGAAAGACAAGTACGCCTGCGATGCAGCAAGGCCGCCCTGACACGGCGCGGCGGCGCAATCCCGAACCCGAGGAACGCCTGAACATGATTCGCGAGGCCGCCTATTACCGGTTTATGCGGCGTGGCTATGCCCATGGCTTCGATCTTGAAGACTGGCTTGCCGCCGAGGCGGAGCTGTTTGCAGGGCATCCCGAGCCAGGCGCGACCGCTACCGCCGCGCCGCCCGAATCCGCAATGCAGCAGCGCAGCACCCATAGCCCGAGGGAAGACGAGGCGCTGAAGCGGATCATCAAGAAGCACCCGCAGCGGGACATCCCGCAGATTGAAGGCATCGATCCGCAGGAAGCGCCGCTGCGGGAATGAGAGCGGCGCCCGCCCCTGCGGACGCGCGCCGAGCGGCGCCTCCGGCGCTTCGGGATCGAGGCGCGTTAATGCAGTTCTTCATCCTGATCGTGATGGAAGACCAGTTCCCCCAACTCGACCCCGACCGGCGTGCCCACTGGCTTGCCGTGCACATCCACCGCCTGAAACAGCCAGCGTCCATCCGACAGCCAGCAGTAGCCGAACTGCTCCTGGTAAAAACATTCCTTGGGTTCCATGCTGCCTGCCTTTCTGCCGGGCCGTCGTTCTTTTTGAGTCTGGCATATTATGAAAACGATGCCAGCACCCGGAGGAGCCCGCCCGATGGCCAGCGAAGCGCCCTGCCTGTTCGCGCTTGACGCCAGCCGCCCCTACGGCGAACGGGTGGCCGCCGCGCTCGGCGTGGCGCTTGCCCGTCACGAAGAACGCGAATTCGAGGACGGCGAGCACAAGGCGCGGCCGCTGGAAAGCGTGCGCGGCCGCGACGCCTACGTGATCCATTCGCTCTACGGCGAACCGGGCATGAGCGCCAACGACAAGCTGGTCCGCCTGCTGTTCTTCATCGGCGCCTTGAAGGATGCCTCGGCCGCCCGCGTCACCGCCGTCTGCCCCTATCTCGCCTATTCCCGCAAGGACCGCCGGACCAAGCCGCGCGACCCGGTCGGCAGCCGTTATGTCGCCCAGCTGTTCGAGGCGGTGGGATGCGACCGCATGGTGACGCTCGACGTGCACAACCTGGCCGCCTACCAGAATGCCTTCCGCATCCCGGCCGAGCATCTCGAAGCGCGCGGCCTGTTCATCGCCTGGTTCGCGGCCCGGCTGCAGGACCAGCCCGTCGTGGTGGTGTCGCCGGACGCCGGCGGTGCCAAGCGGGCGGATGCCTTTCGCGATTCGCTCGCCCGTGCCCTTGGCCGCCCCGTCGGTTCCGCCTTCATGGAGAAGCGCCGCAGCGAGGGCGCGGTGTCCGGCGAAGCGGTGGTGGGCGAAGTCGGCGGCATGACCTCCCTCATCGTCGACGACCTCATCGGCAGCGGCACCACCCTCGCGCGCGCGGCCGCCGCCTGCAAAGCGCTGGGGGCGGCGCGGGTGTTGGCCGCCGCCAGCCACGGCCTCTTCATCGGCACGGCAGCCAGCGTGCTGGCCGGCCCGGCGCTGGAAAAGGTGCTGATCACCGACTCGGTGGCGCCCTTCCGGCTGCCGCCAGCGCTGCGGGGAAACCGGGTGGAGGTGATGGAGACGGCCGCCCTGTTCGCCGAGGCCATCCGCCGCCTGAACGCCGGCGGTTCGCTGGTCGAACTGCTGCCATCCTGAGCCGCTCAGCTTGCCGCGGCAGCGGCATGCCGCAGCGCCAGTTCGAGATAGCCGCTGGCCGTTGCGGTCCATTTGCCGGGCGGATGCCTGCCGTCGTCCCGCAGGTGCCACAGGGCGAGCTTGGCGCGCAGGACGGCCCGGCAACACTGATAGAAATGCAGCAGGGAAACCGGCGCCACATCGCCACTCGCCAGCTGATAGCTTTGCAGCAGCCAGCGCCCCACCTGCGGGGCGTGCAGCCGTTCGCATTCCAGCGCCAGGTAGCCCAGCTCATCAAGCGGATCGAGGATGCGGAATTCGCGGTTGAATTCCAGGCAATCGATGACGACCGGCTCCGGCAGCAGGCACACGTGCTCCGGCCGCAGGTCGCCGTGGCCCTCGACGATGCGGCCCTGCCGCACGCGGCGCTCGAACCAGTCCGCACGCTCATGCAGAAAGCCGAGCTGGAAACGGGAAAGGCGTTCCGTCGTCGCCCGGGGCAGGCCGAATTCCGGGCGGGCAAGCTCGCGCCGGTTGTCTTCGATCCCTCCGGCCAGGCTATGCCGATAGGCGGCCGGCGCGATGGCCTCCGCAACCGCTGCAGCGTAGAAACGGGCAAGCCGGCAAGCCAGCCGGTCGATCTCCGCGCGGGTGACCGTCCCGCTCGACAGCAGCTGATCGAGCATGCGATCCGCCGGCAGCCGCCGCATCTGCACCAGCCAGTCCACCGGCTTCCCTGCCCCGCCCAGCTGCAGGCACCCTGCCGCATCGAGCGCCAGCGGCACCACGCCCAGGTAGATCCCGGGTGCCAGGCGGCGATTGAGCCGCACTTCCTCATCGCAATCCAGGTGCCGTGCCTCGATCGAACCGAAGTCGAGATAGGCATAGCGCACCGGCTTCTTCAGCTTGTAGGCACAGGTATCGGTGAGGAAGACCCAGGACATATGGGTTTCCACCGCATCCACCCGCGAGGTCGCCTCCGCGTAGGCGCCCGGCTGCCGGAGGAAATCAAGCTTGGCCGCAAGCGTGACTGCCTGCGCCCACGGATCGGAGACGTGCATGGTATGGCCTGTGCCCATCGATATCCGTCGGGTTCCATCGCGCGATGCGGCAATGTCCGGCGCGAGACCCGAAAACCTTCTGCTATACCTTGATATAGGCAGTGAGGTTGAAGAATTCACGATCCGCCCCTGTGGCCCCGGAGATGCAGGAAAAGCCATGACCCGAAATTCCATCGATGTTGCCAGTCGCGTCAGCCCGCATCTATCGGCACTGCTCAGGAGCCGGATCAACAACCCGGAGTGCGAACAGCCCGTCACGCTGATCGCGGTACGCCGCTTTCTCGGCGACCTGCTGCCCGCCGATTTCAGCGAGGCCGAACGGATGCATCGCTTCGACATCGGCGAATCACTGCTCGACGAACTGGACGCGCTCATCGAGGAGTTCGGGGCAAGCGCGCTGGCTGTCGATTTCACGCAGGCCGCCGCCAGCGAATCGCTCTCGCGCGCGATCGAGGCGGTGATCAACGACGAGAACCGCGAAAACCCGCCCACGCTTGCGACGATCCGCGATGCCATCCTGGCCGGGCTGGGCGCCAGGATGGTGGGGGACGGCGTGCTGGAAGACGACGAGGGCGACACGCTGCTGGCGGAAATCGAGGCGCTGATCGAGCAGTTTGGCGCCGACACCCTGGCTGAAGACTTTCTGCGCTACGAATAGCCTGCCCAGGAACGGGGGGAAACCGGCATGTGGAATAAGCGGCGATCGAGGCGTGTTCTGGCGGGGGTGCTGGTGGGGCTGGGCGGCGTGCTGATGGCGCTCGCGCCCGAAATATGGGCCGGCCTGCTGGTGCTGGCCCT
>NZ_MKUG01000032.1 GCF_001897685.1 Thiobacillus sp. 65-1402 | reverse complement strand
ATCTGGCCCAGGCTTTCGTTCAGACGCGGCAAGTGGACGAGCACCGACGATATCAGGTAATGGGTGGCAGCATCGGAGTCGAAAGCCAGCGTCGAGCTGTCGACGATGTCGTCGAGCAGCGCGAGCTGCCTGGCGATCAGCGCGGTGTGCCGTGCAAAACTCTGCGGCCCGGCGATCGACTTCCCGCCGACCGCAGCGGCTACGGCTTGCCATTCGCTGCGGATTGCGGCCAAACGCTCATTCAGCCGGGGATCGGCCAAACCGGCCACCGACTGCTGCACCTTGGCCATGGCCTGCCCTACTTCGGCCTGTTTGGCCTGGCGCACTGTCTGGGCGCGATCGTCTCCGGCCAGCATCATGGCCGACTGGGCGCGGTGCTGCTGTGTGAGCTTGATCAGCGTAAGCGCATCGCCCGCCGGCTCGATCCCCGCGGCCTCGGTGTGCGCCACGGACAGCGCCTCGACCGAGGCTTGGATGACCAGCCATACAGGCAGTGCAACCATCGCCAGAACGAGGGCGCCGATCAAGGTGAACTTGCGGCTCAGTTTCAGGTTGCCGATGAACTGTTTCACGATTTTTCCTTGTGTTGAATAGTGTGGCCGATTGCGTCGGCGCGTCGGCGCATCCGCCAAACCCGCATCTCAGAACTCTTCCCACTCCTCGTTGCCGCCGCCGGCGGCCGCGAGCTTCTTCGGCCGCGCGGCCGCGGCCGCCGCCTTCGGGCGCGACGGCGGCAGCGCCACGACCTCGCGCAGCACCGGCAGCGCCGCCCGCTGTCCGCCGCCGCCGTCCAGCTTGAACACGCTCACCGCTTCGGCAAGCCTGGCCGCCTGATCCTGCAGGCTCTCGGCCGCAGCCGCAGCCTGTTCCACCAGCGCGGCGTTCTGCTGCGTCATCTCGTCCATCTGCCCGACAGCCTGGTTGACCTGCTCGATGCCGGCGCTCTGCTCCTGGCTCGCCGCGGCAATCTCGCCCATGATGTCGGTGACCCGTTTGACCGAGCCGACGATCTCGTCCATGGTCTTGCCGGCTTCGTCGACCAGTTTGCCGCCCGCATCGACCTTGCCTACCGAATCCTCGATCAGGGCCTTGATCTCTTTGGCGGCACCCGCCGAACGCTGGGCGAGGTTCCTCACCTCGGAGGCGACGACGGCAAAGCCGCGACCCTGTTCGCCGGCACGCGCGGCTTCGACCGCGGCGTTGAGGGCAAGGATGTTGGTCTGGAAGGCAATGCCGTCGATGACGCCGATGATGTCGGCAATCTTGCGCGAGCTTTCCTTGATCGAGGCCATGGTGTCGACGACCTGGCCGACCACCTGGCCGCCCTTGGCCGCAACGTCGGCGGTGGAGACGACAAGCTGGTTGGCCTGGCGGGCGTTCTCGGCGTTCTGCCTGACGGTGCTGGTCAGCTCTTCCATCGAGCTGGCGGTTTCCTCAAGGCTGGAGGCCTGTTCTTCGGTGCGCGACGATAGATCGAGATTGCCCGCCGCAATCTGCGTCGATGCAGTCGCTATGGTGTCAGTGCCGATGCGTACCTGGCCGACGACCTTCACCAGACTGTCGCGCATGTCTCGCATATTGGCCAGCAGGCTGGTTTTATCGCCGGCTTTGATATTGACTTCCACAGCCAGGTTACCGGCGGCGATTTCACGCGCCACGGCGGAAGCATAGTCAGGTTCGCCACCCAGTTGGCGGGTGATGGAGCGGGTCAAGAACCAGGCAATTGCGGCGCCTGCGACAACGGCGATGACGGCAATCACCAGCATCAACAGGCTGGTGGTGGCAGCAATATCTTGCACACGCTTGGCTGATTCATGCATCAAGCCCACTTGCAGTTTGACCAGATCCTCCAGAGGCTGAGCGAGTGCACTCTGGGCCTGGCGGCCCTCGCCGCTCAAAACCACGCGCGCTCCCTCCATGTCGCCGGCAAGGCCGGTTTCAATCGCCCGGTTCATGGCGGTGTTGTAGGCATTGCGGGCGGCGAGCGCGCTTTTGAGTATCCGGGCGCCCTGTTCGGTATTGATCGTTTCCTCCAACTTCTTGAACATGGCACCAGTTTCGGCGCGCAACTCGCCGATGTGTTTCTTCTCGGCCTGCTTCACATTTTCGTCGTTGGCCAGGGCAATATCTCGTACGGCACGTGCCTGTAAATTCAGGTTGGTCTGAATGATGCGGACCCACACCACCTTGGTCATGCGATCATCGACCAGCTGTTTTGCTTCGTTGCTGGCCCGCTCCAGCTGGACGCGGGCGATAATGGCAATGGCCAGCCCCAGCAAGATGACCAGCGCAAAGCCCAGTCCCATAGCGGTGGCGACTTTCATGCGTGCGCCCTTGGTGTGGTTCATTTCTTTCTCCTTGGCGAATAGATAATCAGTAGTTCACAGGCAGGCCCCGCGATGGCAGTCGGAAGAGCCGCCACGAAGGCGAGAGGCAGTTTCTGGCCAAGTTTCATGATGTTTGCTCCTGAGGGCTAAATAATTGCGGGAATAGACAGTTCTTTTTCATTACGGAATGTCCCGGGCTCAGAATTCCCCCCACTCGTCGCTGTCGCCGCCGGCAACCGCCGCCAGCCTCTTCGAATGCGACGCCGGCAATGGCGCAGACGGCATCGCCTTCTTCGCCACCGGCTGTTCCAGCTTTTGAACGACCGCACGTTCGATTCGCGGATTCGCAATCATGCTGTCCAGCCGGAACACGCTGACCGCCTCGGCCAGCCTGGCCGCCTGCTCCCGCAGGCTCTCGGCCGCCGCCGCCGCCTGTTCAACCAGGGCGGCGTTCTGCTGCGTTATCTCGTCCATCTGGCCGACCGCCTGGTTGACCTGTTCGATGCCGGCGCTCTGCTCCTGGCTCGCCTCGGCAATCCCGTTCACGATGTCGGCCACCAGTTCAACCGAGGTCACGATGTCGTCCATCGCTTCTCCGGTCTCGTCGACCAGCTTGCTGCCTGCCTCGACTTTGCCGACGGAGTCTTCGATCAGGGCCTTGATCTCCTTGGCGGCGCCGGCCGAGCGCTGGGCAAGGTTCCTCACCTCAGAGGCGACGACGGCAAAGCCGCGACCCTGCTCGCCGGCACGCGCGGCTTCCACCGCAGCGTTCAAGGCAAGGATGTTGGTCTGGAAGGCGATGCCGTCGATGACGCCGATGATGTCGGCAATCTTGCGCGAGCTCTCCTTGATCGAGGCCATGGTGTCGACGACCTGGCCGACCACCTTGCCGCCATTCGCCGCAATGTCTGCCGTCGATATCACCAGCTTGCTCGCATGATGGGCATGCTCGGCGTTCTGCTTGACGGTGCCGGTCAGCTCTTCCATCGAACTGGCGGTCTCTTCCAGGCTCGACGCC
>NZ_MKUG01000031.1 GCF_001897685.1 Thiobacillus sp. 65-1402 | reverse complement strand
AGCGTCCCAAGAAAGCCTAATCGGCCTGCAAGCTTAACTAGATAGAGAGACAGGAAAATGCCCCGTCGTCGCGAAGTCCCCAAACGTGAAATCCTGCCTGATCCGAAATTCGGCAACCAGGAAGTTTCGAAATTCATGAACGTCATCATGTCCAGCGGCAAGAAGTCGGTCGCCGAGCGCATCGTCTACGGTGCCTTCGAGCAGATCACCGGCAAGTCTGGCAAGGATCCGCTGGAGGTGTTCAGCACTGCGCTGAACAATGCGCGTCCGCTGGTCGAGGTGAAGAGTCGCCGCGTCGGGGGCGCCAACTATCAAGTGCCCGTCGAGGTGCGTTCGAGCCGCCGCACCGCGCTGGCGATGCGCTGGCTGAAAGATGCTGCGCGCAAGCGCGGTGAGAAGTCCATGGGTGCCCGTTTGGCGGGCGAATTGCTGGATGCGGCCGAGGGTCGTGGTGGCGCAGTGAAGAAGCGCGAGGAAGTGCACCGTATGGCTGAAGCCAACAAGGCATTCTCGCATTTCCGTTTCTGAGCGTTACTTTTTAAACACTACCAGACACAGTCAGGACCATAACGTGGCACGCACGACTCCTATCGAACGCTATCGCAACATCGGCATTTCCGCGCACATCGATGCCGGCAAGACGACCACTACCGAGCGCATCCTTTTCTATACCGGTGTGAGTCACAAGCTTGGCGAGGTGCATGACGGCGCGGCAACGACCGACTGGATGGAGCAGGAGCAGGAGCGTGGCATTACCATCACGTCCTCCGCCGTAACCTGTTTCTGGAAGGGTATGGATATGTCCATGCCCGAGCACCGCATCAACATCATCGATACGCCGGGGCACGTCGACTTCACCATCGAGGTCGAGCGTTCGATGCGCGTGCTGGATGGTGCGTGCATGGTGTACTGCGCGGTGGGTGGCGTGCAGCCGCAGTCGGAGACGGTGTGGCGTCAGGCCAACAAGTACGGCGTGCCGCGACTGGCTTTCGTCAACAAGATGGACCGCTCCGGCGCCAATTTCTTCAAGGTTGTCGAGCAGATGCGCACGCGCCTGCAGGCCAATCCGGTGCCGGTGGTGATCCCGATTGGCGCGGAAGATAGCTTTGTCGGCGTCATTGATCTGCTGGAAATGAAGGCGATCAACTGGGATGAGGCCAGCCAGGGCATGAAGTTCGACTATGCGGACGTCCCGGCCGAGCTTGCGGAACTCGCGGCGAAGTGGCGCTCGAACATGGTCGAGGCTGCCGCCGAGGCCTCCGAGGAGTTGATGAACAAGTACCTCGAGGAAGGTGAGCTGAGCAAGGACGAGATCGTGCTGGGCCTGCGTACGCGCACGCTCGCCTGCGAGATTCAGCCGATGCTGTGCGGCACTGCGTTCAAGAACAAGGGCGTGCAGCGCATGCTGGACGCGGTCATCCAGTATCTGCCGTCGCCGGTCGACATTCCGCCGGTTGACGGCGTGGACGACAACGATGCGGCGGTCGTGCGCAGGGCGGACGACGAAGAGAAGTTTTCGGCGCTGGCGTTCAAGCTCATGAGCGATCCGTTCGTCGGTCAGCTGACTTTTGTTCGTGTCTACTCGGGAACGCTGCAGGCGGGTTCGACCGTCATGAACTCGGTCAAGGGCAAGAAGGAGCGCATCGGGCGCATCCTGCAGATGCGTGCCAACGACCGCGAGGAAATCAAGGAGCTGCGGGCGGGCGACATCGGCGCGGTCGTCGGGCTGAAGGATGTGACCACCGGCGATACGCTGTGCGACGTCACGGCTCCGGTGATCCTGGAGCGCATGGTGTTCCCCGAGCCCGTCATCCACGTTGCGGTCGAGCCGAAGACGAAGGCCGACCAGGAAAAAATGGGCATCGCGCTGGGACGTCTGGCGTCCGAGGATCCGTCGTTCCGCGTGCGTACCGACGAAGAGTCGGGTCAGACCATCATCTCCGGCATGGGCGAGTTGCACCTCGACATTCTGGTCGATCGCATGCGCCGCGAATTCAACGTCGAGGCCAACGTCGGTGCGCCGCAGGTGGCCTATCGCGAGGCGATCAGGAAGGAAGTCGAGCAGGAAGGCAAGCACGCCAAGCAGTCGGGCGGCAAGGGCCAGTACGGCCATGTCTGGATCAAGATGGGGCCGAACGAGGCGGGCAAGGGCTTTGAGTTCGTCGACGCCATCAAGGGCGGTACGGTGCCGCGCGAATACATTCCCGCGGTCGAAAAGGGCTTGATCGAGGCGATGAATAACGGCGTGCTCGCGGGCTTTCCCGTGGTCGACGTCAAGGTCACCCTGTTCGACGGTTCGTACCACGATGTCGACTCGTCCGAGCTGGCGTTCAAGCTGGCGGCCATTCTGGCGTTCAAGGACGGCATGCGCAAGGCCAGCCCCGCGCTGCTGGAGCCGATGATGGCGGTCGAGGTCGAGACGCCCGAGGACTACATGGGCGATGTGATGGGCGATCTGAATCGCCGCCGTGGCATCATTCAGGGCATGGATGATGTGGCTGGCGTCAAGGCGATCAAGGCCGAGGTTCCGCTGGCTGAAATGTTCGGCTACGCGACCGATCTGCGTTCGATGTCGCAGGGGCGCGCGACCTATACGATGGAATTCAAGCACTACGCTGAAGCGCCGAAGAGCGTCGCAGAAGCGGTTATCGCCAAGAAATAATTTTGATTTTATAGGGTATCTGAAATGGCTAAGGAAAAATTCGAGCGGACCAAGCCGCACGTAAACGTAGGCACGATTGGACACGTTGACCACGGCAAGACCACCTTGACCGCGGCGATCACCACCATTCTGTCGAAGAAGTTTGGCGGTGCTGCCAAGAAGTACGACGAGATCGACAACTCGCCCGAAGAGAAGGCGCGCGGCATCACCATCAACACCTCCCACGTCGAGTACGAGACCGCAAAGCGTCACTACGCCCACGTTGACTGCCCGGGCCACGCCGACTACGTCAAGAACATGATCACCGGCGCCGCGCAGATGGACGGCGCCGTCCTGGTCGTGTCCTCCGCCGACGGCCCCATGCCGCAGACCCGCGAGCACATCCTCCTGGCCCGCCAGGTCGGCGTGCCCTACATCATCGTCTACATGAACAAGGCCGACATGGTCGACGACGCCGAGCTGCTCGAGCTCGTCGAAATGGAAATCCGCGAACTGCTGTCCAAGTACGACTTCCCGGGCGACGACACCCCCATCATCGTCGGTTCCGCGCTGAAAGCCCTCGAGGGCGACCAGAGCGACATCGGCGAGCCCAGCATCATGAAGCTGGCCGAAGCCCTCGACTCCTACATCC
>NZ_MKUG01000030.1 GCF_001897685.1 Thiobacillus sp. 65-1402 | reverse complement strand
GCGCAAGGATCTGCTCCCGCAGGGACTGGTTGCGGTCTGGGGCGGGCTCGTAGCGGTAGGCACTGGCGCTCATGCCGACGACGCGCAGGGCATGTCGCTCGCTCAACCCTCGGCCTGCCAGGTGACGCACCAGTTCCCGGCGGGCTGGCGCTTTCACCACTTTTTTCTCAGCGCCTCGCGCGTGACCTCGTTCTCCAGCATCGCTTCGGCGAGCAGTTTCTTCAGGCGAGAGTTCTCGGATTCGAGCTCTTTCAGACGCTTGGCGTCCGATACGCTCATGCCGCCAAACTTGGATCTCCAGAGGTAGTAACTGGCTTCCGAGAAGCCGTGCCGGCGGCACAGTTCCTTGACCGGAAGCCCGGCTTCCGCCTCCCGCAGGAAGCCAATGATCTGTTCTTCGGTGAAACGCTTCTTCATGTCCAACTCCTTGAATGATGGAATTGGACTCCAAAGCTATGTGCTACTCAAATCGGGGGGACGTCGTGGCAGCCGGTTGATTACAGTGATCTGGATACCCTGCCTGCGGATTTGAGTAATGCGCCGGGGATCAGCACACCAAACCAGGCCACGGCTCAGCCGGGAAGTTTGCAGGACGCGATTGTGAAGCATCGCAGGCGTTGCCGGAAAGCGCTCGGGATGGATGAGGTGCTCAAATGAAGCACTATCTCATCACCTCAATCGGCGAAAACAAAGGTGCTCCGCGGGTGTGGCTTCAAGGTTCCAATCTGGATCATGTTGGATTCAAGCCCGGCACTCGATTCGACATAAAGCTGGATGACGCGAGACTGGTGCTCACTCGATCTGATCAGGGCATTCGTGTGGTCTCGCGGAAACGGCGAGGCGAAAGCGAGTATCCGGTCATCGACATCAATAGCAGGGAACTGCTGGAGATGTTCGAGGGAATGAGCGCGGTACGGGTGGTGATGCTGGAGGAGGAAATCCATATCCTTCCGCTTGCATCCGAGATGCGTCGCCAGGAGAGAGTCGAGCGAACTGCCGCCAGGATGGGGCAGGGTGACCCGCTGGAAATCGGGTCGCTTTCCCATGGCGGCGGCATCATGTGCCATGCGATTCATGCGGGGTTATACCGCGAGGGGCTGGACTCAAGGCTGATTTTTGCCAATGAGATCAGACCTGAGCTGCTCGATCATGCCAGGGAAGCCAATGATTGCTGGGAATCCGACACCGTAGGCATCGCGGCTCCCATGCAGGAACTGGCCTTTGATCGCTGGGCCATGGCCAAGCTTCCAGACGTGGATATTCTGGAGGCCGGGATTCCATGTTCTGGTGCCAGCCTCTCCGGACGCTCCAAGCGCAAGCTTGGCGTGCCGGAGGATCATCCCGAGGTAGGCCATCTGGCTGTTGCCTTTCTGGCGATCGTCGCAGCGGTCAACCCGTTGGTGGTGGTTCTGGAAAACGTGCCCCAGTATCGGGATACGGCCAGCGGCGCCATCATCCGATCGCAGTTGCGGGACCTTGGCTACGCAGTCCATGAAGTGGTGCTGTCTGGCGAATCCTTCAATGCATTAGAGGACCGCAAACGCTATTGCATGGTGGCCGTGACCAATGGGGTGAGCTTTTCGATGAACGACCTGGCGGTGCCGGACAGAATCACGATCACCCTTGGAGATGCGCTGGATGAGGTCGACGACGACGACCCAAGGTGGTCGACCATGCCAGGTTTGAAAGCCAAGCAGGAACGCGACAAGGAGGCCGGCAAGGGATTCATGATGCAGGTTTTCGATGGCGGTTCTACCCGGATCGGGACTATCACCAAGGGTTACGCCAAGGTGAGAAGCACCGACCCGAAGATCCGCCACCCCCGCAACCCTGAACTGCTCCGTCAGTTGACCGCAGGCGAGCACGCCCGGGTAAAGCAAATTCCCGAGCGTCTGATCGATGGGCTTTGTGAAACAACTGCTCATGAAGTCCTTGGCCAGTCGGTGATTTATGGGCCGTTCATGGCGATCGGCGCCTTGATTGCAAGCGCGCTCAAGCGCTGGGCAATCGAGGGGCCAAGCGGCTGCCAACAAGGCGATGCAGCACTGATTGCTTGCGGTTAGTTTTTGCCCTCCCTCCGGGGGGGCTTTTCTCGAACGCACGGGCTGAAGCCGGCGTGTTGGAGAAAGGCTCCGGGCCCTTGAAGTGTTTCACTGCTGGCTGTCAGTTTCAGCCCGACCGATGCGCGTCACGCATCGCCTTATGAGTCCGGTCAGTCCCTGAGACCGGAACGCCTCGATGGCCCCACAAGGACATGGAGGCCGGGATTCAATTCATCAACCCAGCGGGGTGCATCCACCCTGCAAGGGGACGACTGCCTCCGCGTTTTTCAGGAGAGCAGCAATGAGATGTATTAACGAACAACTGACCAAGGCAAACGACTGTTTGCGCTTTGCGACCGATGATCTGCGTGGAGCACTGGCTGACGCCAACGCGGTACAAGCACTTGTGCTGTTGCCGCTGATCGCCGACACGACCAGACTGGCGCAGCAGGTCAGCGCACTGATCGTAGCGATGGGGGCTTGCGAAAGTGAAGCGCAGCATAAGCTCGACTGGGAACTGATCGGGAAAGTGATGGCGAAGTACGGCATTCCGGGTGACATCGCGCCACTGGAATCAGAAAGCGGGTTCATTGCCAGGCTTCTTGATGAGGCATGTTCCAGAACCTTGCGGGCTGAACATGTGATCGCAGAAAGGGACAGCTTGATATCCATCGAGATGAAACGCCATGTCCTCCATCTCGACGACCTGGAAGAGGCTGTGTCCTTTTACGCAGATGATGTTGAACCTGGTCAAGGTGGCGTTCTTCAAGGAAAGCTGAGGGACTTTTCCGGATGTACCCATGTGTCCTTGATTCGGAGTGACTGGATCACCGTGGCAGCCAGTCTACGGTGTGCGGACAATCACAGCGCGGCGGCATATATCGAGGAAATTATCGATGCAGGCGCTGGCGATTATGTGGGCTGAGCCAGGCTTGTAAAGGCTCTTGAAACGCGCATAATTAACGCAGTTGTGCCTGCTGGCTGTCAGTTTCAGCTCGACCGATGCGCGTCATGCATTGCCCTTGAATGCCGTTCAGTTCCTGAAAACGGCGGGTCTTCTGACCTGGAATTCCATCGCAGTTCAACCACCCCATGGGGAGTCACGACTCCCCTCCGGGAAAGTGCTCCCCTTTTTTCCCAGGAGCACGCCATGCTTTACAAAATATCGGAACTCTCTGACCTGTATGCGGATGCTTGCATCCGGGACGAATCTGGCGAGTTGATGTTCCTCTCCCTGTACGGTCGGGACACTGCGATTCAGCAGCTTCTCGCCGCATTCACCCTGAAGGAAAGCTGCGGAGGCTTGTCTGGCTTCCGCCTCACGCCAGTCAATGACGGCGATGGCCGCTCGGTCGAGCAAGTCCATGTACGCAGTCCGGACCGGCTCACAAAATTCAGTGGACGATTACCCAGGGACACCCTCTTTGGGAACCTTGTCCATACCTGGATTTACGATGCAGTCCTGCTAAAGCCTGACAGGTCTACCAAGACCGCTTGGTTCATGCTGGACGAGCCATTCACACCGGAAGCAAGGCCTCGATTGCTGCAGGGGGTATGGTCTTTGTACAAGACCCTCTCACCTGTGCCGTTACTCGATAGCTGGAGGGATGTAGTCATGCGGGCAACCCATGCCGAGTGCGTGAGTTTTCTGGAAGACAGCGACCATCCACCGATCGGAAAGGTAACGGCTGCCAAAGTCATGTTGACGGAATCATTTTCGGACGACGTGTCGAGAATGGTTCAGGCGGGCATGATCGGCCTGAATGGCGAGGAAGCTGTATACCTCGAACAGGCTAGAAGCGCCAATGCCATTGCAGCTTAGCGTCATCGATTTATCAACCCAGCGGGGTGCAACCACCCCGCAAGGGATTTGGCTGCCTCCGCAATATATAAGGAGAGCAGCATGTTGTTAAAAACACTGGAAGTTACGGAGTGGGACCAGCCGGAAAGCGAGGTGTCGGCATGAGCCTCATCTTTCCGCGATTGGCCCAGAACTTTATCAAGAACGGATATTTCCCGACGGATGAGGTAACGCTGGCCCGGATTCTCCAGGCGCTCGACATTGGTGGTGGGCAACTGCGTATTCTTGACCCGTGCTGCGGCGAAGGAACGGCATTGGCTGAGTTTAAGCACCACCTGGTTCAGTGCGGAGCGTCTGTCGTGGCCAACGGCATCGAGTTCGATGCAGAGCGCGCGTGGCATGCCAAGGGGATACTCGACACAGTCGCGCACAGCGATGTGAACGACGTGTTTGTATCGGCTCGCAGTCAGGGGCTGCTGTTCCTGAATCCACCGTATGGCGATGTTGTATCGGACAAGGCGGCCACGGGAGACCGTTCCCGAGGTGATCGTCTTGAGAAGGTGTTCTATCGCAAGACGGTTGCCTGGCTGCAGTTCGGCGGTGTCATGGTGCTCATCGTTCCGCACTACGTTCTGGACAAGGAGTTCTCCGGAATGATTGCCCGGCACTTCGAGCAGGTTCAGGTTTTCATGGCGCCGGAAACACGGTTCAGGCAGTGCGTCGTGTTTGGCGTGAAGCGTCGTGCAGACGGAGCGGATCCAGGCGTGCAGAAGCTGCTGGAGGCCTGTGGTCGCGGGGAAGAGCCCGTCGTATTGCCGGAATATTGGCAAGGTGAGCAGTACCTGGTGCCACAGATCAAGGAGGCCGAAGCACGCTTCACGTCAATTCGCATTGACGGTCCTCAGCTCCAGGCTGAGCTTGAGCGTGTTCGCAAGAATACGCTCTGGCCGATGTTCGGGACGCACTTTGTGCGTGCTGACGATACTCACCGCCGGCCCTTGCGTGCACTTTCGGACTGGCATTTGGCGCTGGCGCTGGCAGCGGGACAAATCTCGGGTGTCGTGAAGTCTGGCAATGGAAGGCGTCTCCTGATCAAAGGTGACACCTTCAAGGAGCGTGATCTCAAGACGACATTCGAGACCCGGGCCGATGGCTCCGTGTCAGAAATCCTGACCTATACGGACAAGTTTGTGCCAAGCATCACCGGCATCGACTTCAGCCCGGGTCCGGGTTTTGGGAAAGTCGTTTCGATTCGTTGAATTTTATCAAATCGCCTTGCGGGGAACATTCCCGCAAGGGGTGTTCCGTTCTTGGCATATTCAAGGAGAAACACCATGCGTTTATTTGAAGACAACATTCAGATTGAAATACCCGGACGGCCGACTCCATCGGCCCGTTCTCCCGAGGCAGAACCCAGCCTTGACGGAAAAGTGAACTCTGTCAGTCGACGTGATGCAGTTGAAGCATTCCTTCGTCTTCGGCTGTTCATGCCAGAGAGACAGAAGCAAATCGTGGCCACATGTATGAATGGAGAAGAACGGCAGTATTTCTTCGACAAAATGATCGAGATTGCGGCCACTGTCGAAGGTATGCCGGTCACGTACCAGCAAGACGGCAAGGGCGACGAGGCCATTGCACACCTTCACTACTTTCTTGGTGATTGCCATTGGTACATCACCGAGAAGGACAGGGAAGGGGAGGTCGAGCAGGCTTTCGGATATGCCATCCTGCACGGTGACCTGATCAATGCCGAGTATGGATATATCCCGATCACGGAGCTTGTTGATACAGGTGTCGGCGCCGAGTTGGATTTCCACTTTAAGCCCACCTCCATGGCTCAGATCAAGCAGGCGCTGGAGAATCGGTATGGATGATTCATCGCTGGCAATGTTCTGATCCTTAACTGCCCCCCTCCGGGGGCTTTTCTCGAACGCGCGGGCTGCGGCCGGCGTGTTGGAGAAAGGCCCGGACCTTTGAAGTGTTTCACTGCTGGCTGTCAGTTTCAGCCCGACCGATGCGCGTCATGCATCGCCTTATGAGTCCGGTCAGTCCCTGAGACCGGAACGCATCGATGTCCCCACAAGGACATGGAGGCCGGGATTCAATTCAATTCAACCCAGCGGGGTGCAACCACCCCGCAAGGGGACGGCTGCCTCCGCATTTTTCAGGAGAGTCGTCATGGAAGCAGTCATTGAAGTATCGCAGCAGGAAGTCATTCCTTTGAGCGATTTCATTCACGAGTTCGGGGAAGGACTGCTGAGCGCAGTTCAGCAGCAGAATCCGCCAATCTACGATGGGGTGCCGAATTCCAAGCATGCCATTCTGATGGAAGCGCTACTTCGCAAACCTTTTCCGCCTCAGCAGGATGCAGTCCAGGCTGTAACGCGCCTTCTGGTCGACGAAGCCCAGCCCGCAGCGATTATCAACGCTGAAATGGGTACGGGTAAGACCATGATGGCGATTGCCGCCGCGGCAGTCATGCACGAGGAGGGCTATCGCCGCACCCTGGTGATCGCGCCACCGCATCTAGTCTACAAGTGGCGGCGCGAAATCAAGGCGACGGTGCCTAATGCCAGGGTCTGGATTCTCAACGGCCCTGACACGTTGCGCAAACTCCTGCAGCTACGGGAGATGCGTGAGAAGCCGGTCGTTCCAGAGTTCTTTGTCATGGGACGTGTGCGCATGCGCATGGGATTCAACTGGAAGCCGGCCTACACCCATAAACGGACTATCGTGAGTGAAGGACAGGACAAGCACGTGAGAACCTATGCAGCCTGTCCGAAGTGCGGCGCTTTGCTGGTGGATGACGAGGGCAACCCCTTGCCAGCGACCTTGGCTGAAAGCAGGCTCAATCAGACACGATCCTATTGCACCAATCAGCAGTCGGTGAAGCGGGTAGTGGATGGAGCGCTGTTAGAAGACAGGGTGCCATGCGGAGAACGTCTTTGGACGCTGGTATCGAAACGTGGGAACACCCAATCCCGGCGTGAGCTGGTTATGGAGAGCCTGCGTCAGATACCTACCATCGGTTCCAAAACGGCCGACAGGTTGCTGGATCGCTTCGGCGAGGACATGCTGTCCGGGATGCTTGAGGACAACGTCTACGAGTTCATAAATTTGATGGACGACAAAGGCGATCTGTTTTTTACAGACCGGCAGGCACGCAGAATGGAGCGTGCAATGGCCAACACCGAGTTCTCCTTCGGGCAGGGCGGGTACCAGGCAACCGAGTTCATCAAGCGCTACCTTCCGCAGGGGTACTTCGGCCTTCTCGTGGTTGATGAGGGGCACGAGTACAAGAACGAGGGATCTGCCCAAGGACAGGCGATGGGAGTTCTTGCACGCAAGTGCCAGAAAGCCCTGCTTCTGACCGGCACCCTGATGGGCGGCTATGCCGACGATCTGTTCTATCTCCTGCACCGGCTTAACCCGGGTTTGATGATTGAGGACGGGTTCGGCTATAGCAACCGCAACTCACTGGGACCTGCCGGCATGTCGTTCATGCGCGATCACGGCATCCTGAAGGACGTGTTCAAGGAGACTGAAAGCGAGTCGCATCGCACAGCGCGGGGCAAGAACATCACGCACCGCACCTCCAAGGGGCCAGGTTTCGGCCCGAAGGGCATCATGCGTTATGTGCTGCCTCAGACGGTGTTCCTGAAGCTCAAGGATATAGGCGGTGATGTTCTGCCGCCTTACCGAGAGCATTTCACGGAAGTCCCGATGACGGAGGTGATGTCCGGGATTTACCGTGAGTTGAGCATGAGCTTGCGCGAAGATCTCCGTGAGGCGCTCAGGAAGGGCGACACCAGCTTGCTGGGCGTTGTCCTGAACGTGCTGCTTGCCTGGCCGGATACGTGCTTCCGTGACGAGCTGGTTCGCCATCCCCGATCAAAGCAGCAACTCGCTTTCGTGCCGGCGTTGATGAGCGGCACCGAGGCAAGTCCGAAAGAGCTGGAACTGCTGCGTATTTGCAAATCGGAGAAGGCACGCGGCCGGAGGATTCTGGTGTACTCGACCTACACCGGCACTCGTGACACCACCACCCGACTGAAAAACTTTCTTGAAAAGGAAGGTTTCAAGTCCGCGGTGTTGAGGGCAAGCGTCGATGCGTCAAAGCGGGAAGATTGGCTGTTCGATCAGGTTGACCGCGGTGTGGAGGTGATCATTACCAACCCTGAGCTGGTCAAAACCGGGCTCGACATGCTGGAATTCCCGACCATCGTGTTCATGCAAAGTGGTTACAACGTCTATACCCTGCAGCAAGCCTCCCGCCGCAGTTGGCGGATCGGCCAGAAGCAGGACGTGGATGTGCACTTTCTGGGCTATGCAGGATCGGCCCAGATGGGATGCCTGGAACTCATGGCAAAAAAGATCGCCGTGTCTCAGTCGACATCAGGCGACATGCCGGATTCCGGCCTGGACGTTCTGAATCAGTCAGGGGACAGCATCGAGGTTGCCCTGGCCAAGCAGCTGCTTGCTTGATCACTTACTGTCGCCACCCTTCGGGGTGGCTTTTTTTTAATGCTCGTAGGAGTTAAGACTTTACCTGTCATCCGTGATTTGTGTTGAATTCAAGGCCAACGAAGCCCATAAAACCGGTATCTAGGCAACTTCGCCCGCTTTCGGCTCGATTGTGATTTCTTTCTCGAAGAGTTCTATAGCAGTGGCGGCAACTCGGCCAGTGTCGTAGTAGGCGTAAGCGCCAACGCCGGCAGCGCCGACTATCGGCAGCCAGCGGGATATGCCTTTCCCGATAGCGCGCTGAGTGACGTGTACTCCTACTCTTTGTGCAACCATCTGAAGCGTCTTGAGGGAAGCGCGCCTAACGAGGAAGCGCTCCCCAACGCGCACTACGATGTCTCGCACTGCCTGCGCCGCTGTGTGCCGGAACAGGCAATAGAGCATTTGTTCCTGCGTTAAGGTGGACTTCTTTCCGTATGTGGCAGCAATGTCGGACACCATCTGGGCCTGAATCTTCCAAACCGCTACGAGTTCAGGAAGAATTGTCAGCCAGCCAATCGGCCCAGGAGGCAATGCTAGGAGTCCTGCGGTTCGCGCCGCCTTCGCTGCCGCATTGCTTGTGATCTCACGCGAAACCTTTGAGGGATTAGCGTCCTGATGCCTCGCAGTGTCGGGAATTTTTCCTATGAACGCGAGGATGGCGTTAGCAACTTTATCCGTTGCATTCGGATTATTCGCAACAGAAGGCAGCGTTTTCTTTGGCATGGCGTGTCCGGGAAGTTGGCAATGACGAAGGCTACGCGAGCGCAAGGACCCTGCTGATCATTAAGCTTTTGGCCTTGTCCAGCTTCTCAGGATTGGTCTTTGACGAAAGTGACTCCCTGTTTTTCTTTCCCAGGAAATAGGCGATCCGCTCTGCATTGGCTCCAGAAGGATGAGGGAGGCCATCCAAAATTCGGTCCTGGCTAAGCAACCCTTTACACGACAAATAGTGCAAAGCCTCTGCGACCTTGTCTCCCAGCGGAATAAATACAGCGTTGGGTAGGGCCTTAATGTCCTCGCCAAACTGGGACAGCAACTGTCTTTGCAGTAAGGGGTGCTTCGTCATGTTTGGAGCCCCGTTGTAGTTTTCACCACCCACAAAAACTGGATTCCGAAGTACTGAGGCTGTCTGCACGAGGTGGGAAGCAGAGTCAAACAGGGCATCGCAACTCGCTATTCCGAGCCAGCGGTTCAGCCCGACACCATCCAGCAAGCTGATCAGATTAGGGCGCATCGCACCGCTGAAGGCGCCGGTCTGCTTTGCGGCCTTCAGAGCTTCATGCGAACCGGCGCCTTGATCGAGTTGTCTGCGGACTTCCTTTATCGCATTCAGCATCTGAGTTCGGCCGGGTGTAATGCCCACAATAACCATCCGGGCTGCTGGGTTGATGTGCTCGAATGGCGCATAGCAAACATCCAGATTACCTTCCGTGGCCAACAGTAGCTTTTCATAAAGAGTAGGCGCGCCTGCCAACTCGGCAGGTGTAAGGGAGCGAATGATGGGTGCGAAGTGCTCAAATTGTTGTGCTTGCATGATGGATGTAACTCTCCCTGTTTTGGTGGATTGATATGCTGCTCTTCTGGCCCATGAAAACTCAGTGGTTGCGGATGTGGTCCAGCCGATGTACCACCTCAGCTTTCGGCAACCAGGATGGTCTTCAGTCGCGCCCAGCTCTCGTCAGGCAAAGTCTTAAGGATGCGCACCAGACGATTATCGCCGCTACGCAAGATCAGATTGCGTACATTCGGGGCCATCTGCTCCGCCAGTTGAACCTCGGTTTCATCCAGGTCCATTCCCCGCACAATGGCACCCGCTCTCAAGGCTTCGTCCAGGGTAAGCGTAAAGGTCTGGCTGAATGAGGCACCGCATGCATGGCAGCTGGATGCCGTCACAGGATTCAGGGCATCGCACTTCTCACATGCTTTGAGACGTTGCGGCGCGACAGGAAACTCATGGCCGCAGCCTGGGCATTCTCGAGCACCCAAGGCGCACTCATGGCCACACACGCCGCAACGCTTCGTTCGCGGCTCATCCTTGCCCGAGCGAGTGGACGCGGACATTTCCTCCTCGACCCGGCGGGCGTAAACCTCGAAGGTCTCGAAGGACGGCATGACCACGTAGGCCCGGGTGTCGTCATCCGGGCCGGCTGTCCGCACAACACGGCCGATGGCCTGGCGGAATGCCAGTTCAGTCAGGGCGTTGGGCAAATACACCAGCACCCGAAGCCGCTTGATATCCACGCCTTCTGAGACCATGGCAACCGATACCAGCCAGCGCTTGTCCGTATTGCGGAAAGCCTTGATTCTGGATTCCGGGTTGGGCATCTGGCTGTGCACCAACAGCGGCCGCTCCCCTTCCAGCAGCTCTATAAGATCGACCATGTATTCGGCCATCTCAATGGAAGGGGCGATCACCAGGCCGCCGGCTTCAGGCATGCGCTGGCGCAACTCGGTTAGCTTCTGGCTGCCCCAGTCGAGCATTGTGGCTTGATAGCCATTGAGCTTCGGGGTGATTTTGTCCGGCTCGAACTGGGGGGTGCGTGCCAGCCGGTAAAAATCCAGGGCCGTTTGCAGGCCAGGAATTCTTACCAAATCCTTTGGCAGCTCCGCCGGCTGGTGGCCGGAAACCTGCACAGAATGGCCACCCTCCAGGTCGACCGTAAACTTCCCTTCATGCCGGTGAAAAGTTACCGGCCGGCAGTAACCCAGATCCACCGCCAAGCCATAGGTAAGGGTGTAGGTTCCCGCATCCGGATGGTCGATCGCACCCGCGTCGTCATAGGCAAGCCATACAGACTGGGCGCCATCCGAACGAACTGGTGTGCCTGTTAACACCAGCACAAAGGCTGAGTCCGCAAATGCGCTGTCTGCGCTTGTGCCCCATGCGGCCTCCACTGCAGCGTGGTGATGTTCATCGCAAATCACCAGCACTCGTGAGGTACGACATACGGACTGCAACTCTGGCATGAGTCCCTGCACAGCAGACCAGGTGGCACAGACATCCATACCAAGGGTGCTGATATCCCCGTCCCTAGCTGTAACCTTGCCCATGAAGCGGCCCGTCACACGGCGGAAATCTTCCGACCACTGGCTGACCACCTCGGCACGGGGGGCGATCACCACTACACGATCGATTTCTTTACGCTCAATGAGGGCCTGAGCGATGGCACAGGAGGCCAGGGTTTTCCCTGCTCCCGGGGCGGCATTAATGAGGAACCGCCGATCTGACCGGTCTTCGACCAGCCATTTAAGAGATTTGGCCAATGCTTCAGATTGCCATGGACGCAACTTCAGGTTCATTTGTTGCCCTTTCTCAGGTTGCAGGTTCTGCAGAGAGCCTGTCCGTTATTCGTGACTGTCGCGCCGCCGTTCGAGAAGGCGATAACGTGATCGGCATGGAAGTCTTTGCCGAGGGAGGCACCGCATTTCATGCAGCGCCCTCCCGCAACCCAGGCCAATATCGAACGCTGCCGCTGGGAAAATCCACGCTTCATTTGCTTACCCAATACTCGGTCAGCATGACCTCTCGCACCGGCAGATTGGGCGGTGGTTGCAGCACTGCATACTGGTTGATTCTGGCCATGGCTGCGGCATAGGTACCCGTCCTCGATTGGATGACCCAGCCCTGCTTGCGCATCTCGGAAATGATGTCCGGGAAGTTGGATACGCCGTATAAAACCAGCGCTTCAAGTCGAGTGATGGGTTGTCCTGAAGCCAGGTGTTCGCGCGCGGCGAGTGCCAGTCCATATTTCATCTTGCTCATGCATTCATCTCCCTGGCCAAACGCGCCATTCCGTTATGTATCCAACGCTCATGATCTTCCTCATCCAACAACTCTTCCTGCAGGTGTGTTTCATGTCCCATCACCCGCCAACCGCCATCGGCAAATGCGGCATCCAGTGCCCACTGATCGAATGGAAGCCCTCCGGTTCTCAGATTGAACTGCGGTCCGGAATCCTCGGGCTGCGTGAACAGTTCAACCAGCGCAGATGCGCTCTCCAGAATTTCCCTCGGGCTGGCGCTACCGGCCATCGAGCGGCACAGTTCGAAATAGACTTCACGGACGAGTTGCGGGCGGGTCATGGGATAGCCTTTCCTTAGTGGATGGAAGCGCCGACGGGAGGCGATTGGAGCGCGTCACTCTCCGCTTTGCCCTGCTTCTGGTCCGCGTAACTGGACGCGGCGTGACTGGCTCCTTTCAACACAACCGGGAAAACGCGTGCGGCGTCTTCGGCGAGGCTCAACCCCAGTTCGATTGCTACAAAGGAGAGCACGTAGGAAATGTCTGCCGGTGAAGCGTCGCGTTCCAGCAGGCGCTTAACCTGCCCACGTACCCGTGCAAAGACGTCCTTCAGTTCCAGCCCTTCGTTGTTCGTGTCCTTGCTCATGGCGTCCTGCAAGTGGTTGGAGATAACCCACCTACAGCAGAGGGCGTGCCAGCTCGTAAGAAAAGTTATACTTGTTATTTAAAACATCAACTTGATAGCGCGGTAAACGGCGTGGCTTTCCATGTTGTCGTTACTGATGTATAAGAATAATTGCCAATAAATAAGGAAAATTGTGATGCCGGCTACGCGTATTCTGGTCTGCTGGATTGGAAATACTGACTTGAAGGCTGCCGAGGGGAAGGGGGATGTAGGTCTGGGGCCTATCGCCCAAGCGGTGCAGGCACGCCAGTTCGACTCGATCGTTCTCCTCTGTGATCACTCAAAGGACGTCGCCGCGACATACAAAAAGTGGCTGACGGGTTTCACCCAGTCAGCCATTGAAGTGCGGCAGCATAGGCTTCCGGCACCTACGGATTTTGGTGAGATTTACCGGGCGGCCACTGACGTGCTTGCCGGCCTGCGAGAGGCTCATGGCGCGAACGTCGAGTTGACGTTCCATTTGAGTCCCGGCACTCCGGCCATGGCGGCCGTATGGATACTCCTGGCTAAAACCCGCTTTCCAGCGGAACTGATCGAGTCATCCAGGGAGCAGGGCGTCAGAACGGCGCAGGTCCCTTTTGATATCTCGGCCGAATTCATCCCTGACTTGCTGCGCCGAAGCGACGAGCGCATGGCTCGGCTGGCGCAGGGGGTTGCGGACGAGGCCCCAGAGTTTGCCGCGATCATTCATCGCAGCCCGCAAATGAAGCGGGTGATCGAGCAGGCTCAGCGTGTGGCCATTCGGTCCGTGCCCGTCCTGATAGAGGGTGAGAGCGGCACGGGCAAGGAGTTGCTCGCCCGTGCCATTCATTCCGCCAGCCCACGCGCTGGAAAGCCGTTCATTACCGTGAACTGTGGTGCGATCCCTTCGGAGCTGGTCGAGTCCGAGTTCTTTGGCCATAAAAAAGGTGCCTTCACTGGCGCCGGGGCAGACCGTGCCGGGCATTTCGAGCAGGCAAGCGGCGGCACCCTGTTCCTGGGGTCTCCTCGTTTTCAGTGCAATAAGTGACGGTACGAAAAGCTAGCACTGGCGCGGAGGTGGTGTTGGTAGATCGTTGATTTCATTGACTTTCCTGTTCACTTTCAAATCTGCGATTCGTGGCGTCAAACCGTGGTCGGTTTCATCCATTGGTGCCAGTTATCGATGCATTTGGCCGCGAAGGCAGGATTTGGTCAGCATAGCGGTCAACCGGGAAGCGAAACACACCCCGCAAGTTGATGCTCTCCAGCCTGGTGGGCGCAATCTTCCCGATCAGTTCCGGTGGAATGACCTGGCGGCGGTTCGACCAGCGATCCAGGACCGCCTGCATCTGTGAGGTATTCCACGCCATCACGATGTTGGCCATCAGGCTCAACGCATCGGCCACAGCCTGCATTTCATCGACACGTTTGGCCTGCGCCGGGCTGATCCGGCCGGTATAAATGGCGCGCTTGAGGGCGTTAACAGCCTCGCCCCGATTGAGCACCCGGCGCAAC
>NZ_MKUG01000029.1 GCF_001897685.1 Thiobacillus sp. 65-1402 | reverse complement strand
CCCGCGTCATCGTGAAATCGTCGCGCACCGCCTGATTGCCAAGATCCCCACGGTGGCGGCCTGGGCCTACAAGTTCAACGAAGGCCAGCCCTTCGTCTATCCGCAGAACCACCTGTCGTACGCCGAGAACTTTCTGCACATGATGTTCTCCACCCCGTGCGAGCCCTACCAACCCAATCCGGTGCTGGCGCGCGCGCTCGACCGTATTTTCATTCTGCACGCCGACCATGAGCAGAATGCCTCGACCTCGACCGTGCGGCTGGCCGGCTCCAGCGGCGCCAACCCCTATGCCTGCGTCGCGGCCGGCATGGCCTCGCTGTGGGGGCCGCTGCACGGCGGCGCCAACGAGGCGGTGCTGAAAATGCTCGACGAAATGGGCGACGTCTCGCGCATTCCCGAATACATCAAGCGCGCCAAGGACAAGACCGACGCCTTCCGCCTGATGGGTTTCGGCCACCGCGTCTACAAGAACATGGACCCGCGCGCCCGCATCATTCGCCAGACCTGCTACGAAGTGCTGGACGAACTCGACCTGCGCGACGATCCGCAGTTCAAGATGGCGATGGAACTCGAGCGCATCGCGCTGGAAGACGACTACTTCATTTCGCGCAAGCTCTATCCCAACGTCGATTTCTATTCCGGCATCATCTTCCGCGCCATGGGGATTCCCAGCAGCATGTTCACCGTGCTGTTCGCGCTCGCCCGCACCGCGGGCTGGGTGGCGCAATGGAATGAAATGCTCGCCGATCCCGCCCACAAGATCGGCCGTCCGCGCCAGCTCTATACCGGTGCGACGCGGCGCGAATACGTGCCGCTGGATCGGCGCGGTGCCTGAGCAGGCAGCGCGTTGGCCGACCGCTTCGACATGAACGAACCCGACTGGCGCCTGACGTCGCCGCTTTACGCCGGTAACGCGGCGTATCTGGAGCAGTTCGGCGACGATGCGCTGACGCCCTGGCTGAACCGGCCGTTGCCGGGCGCGCCAGCCGCATCGGATGCCGCCCAGGTCGCGGTGCTGCGGCTGATCAATGCCTACCGTTATCTGGGCGTGCGGCAGGCCGAGCTGGATCCGCTGCGGCGTTTCGAGCCGCCGCCGAGCCCCGAACTCGACCCGGCGCACTACGGCCTGACCGAGGCGGACCTGACCCGCGAGTTCGAGACCGGATCGCTGTTCGGGGTGGGTCGCACCACCCTGGCCGATATTCTGCAGCGCCTGAACAGCGCCTACTGCGGCCATGTCGGCGTGGAATACATGCACATCACCGACGTGGCGCGCAAACGCTGGCTGCAGGAACGCATCGAAAGTGCGCAGGGGCGTTTTGGCGTGTCCACCCAGCTCAAGATGCAGCTGTTGAAGCGGCTGACCGATGCCGAGACGCTGGAGAAATTCCTCCACACCCGCCATGTCGGGCAGAAGCGCTTCTCGCTGGAAGGCGGCGAAAGCCTGATCCCGCTGCTCGACCAGGTGATCGCGCGCTGCGCGCGCCACGGCGCCAAGGAAATCGTCATGGGCATGGCGCATCGCGGGCGCATCAACGTGCTGGCCAACATCATGGGGCGTCCGCTCGAAAGCCTGTACGAAGAACCGGCGAACGGCGACGCGGACTCGCCGCTGTCGGGCGACGTCAAATATCACCAGGGCTTTTCCACCGATATTTCCACGCCATACGGACCGGTGCACCTGGCGCTGGCGTTCAACCCCTCGCATCTCGAGATCGTGCATCCGGTGGTGCGCGGCTCGGTGCGCGCGCGCCAGGACCGGCGCGGCGACGTGCTCGGCTACGAAGTGGTGCCGGTGATCCTGCACGGCGACGCCGCGCTGTCGGGGCAGGGCGTGGTGATGGAAAGCCTCAACATGTCGCAGACGCGCGGCTTCCGGAACGGCGGCGCGATCCATGTGGTGATCAACAACCAGATCGGCTTCACCACCTCCGACCCGCGCGACGTGCGCTCGACGCTGTATTGCACCGACGTGGCGAAAATGGTCGAGGCGCCGGTGCTGCACGTCAACGGCGACGATCCCGAGGCGGTGGCGTTCGCGGTGCAGACCGCGGTCGATTACCGCTACACCTTCCACAAGAACGTCTTCATCGATCTGGTGTGCTACCGCCGCCACGGCCACAACGAGCAGGACGAGCCGCTCGCCACCCAGCCGCTGATGTATCGCCGCATCCAGGCGCACCCCAGCACGCGCACCCTGTATGCGCAGCGGCTGGTGGATGAGGGACTGCTCGATCAGGCGCAGGCCGACGACCTGGTCGATGCCTGCCGCGCGCGGCTGGAGCACGGCGAGTCGTTGAGCGCGCCGGCGCTGTCCGATTTCAAGCAGACCTATGCCACCCACTGGGAGCGCTTCAAAGGCCGCCCGGGCGACGTGTCGACTGCCGTGCCGGCCGCCCGGCTGGATTTTCTGGGCGACCGCATCACGCAGCTGCAGCACGAGATCGAGCTGCACTCGCGGGTGCAGAAAGTGCTGGACGACCGCCGCCGGATGCGCGCGGGCGAACTGCCGGTGGACTGGGGCTACGCCGAAAACCTGGCCTACGCCAGCCTGCTCGACGCCGGCCACAACGTGCGGGTGTCGGGCCAGGATTCGGCGCGCGGCACCTTCTTTCACCGTCACGCGGTATGGCACGACCAGAAGCGCGAGCGCCGCCAGAGCGGCGTCTACGTTCCGCTTGAGCATATCCACAACCAGCAGGGCGATTTCACCATCATCGATTCGCTGCTGTCGGAAGAGGCCGTGCTGGCGTTCGAGTACGGCTACGCCACCGCCGACCCCGACACGCTGGTGGTGTGGGAGGCGCAATTCGGCGATTTCGCCAACGGCGCGCAGGTGGTGATCGACCAGTTCATCACCAGTGGCGAGGCCAAGTGGGGGCGGCTGTGCGGACTCACGCTGCTGCTGCCGCACGGCTTCGAGGGGCAGGGGCCGGAGCATTCGTCGGCCCGTCTCGAACGCTATCTGCAGCTGTGCGCGCAGGACAACATCCAGGTGTGCGTGCCGACGCTGCCAGCGCAGCTGTTCCATCTGCTGCGGCGGCAGATCGTGCGCCCGCTGCGAAAACCGCTGGTGATCATGAGCCCGAAGAGCCTGTTGCGTCATCCGGCCTCCACCTCGTCGCTGGCGGACCTGAGCGGCGGCGCGTTCCTACCCGTGATCGACGATCCGCGCGCGCCGCGCGATTGCAAGCGCGTGGTGGCGTGCAGCGGGCGGATATGGTTCGACCTCGAAGCGGCGCGTGCCGCGCGCGGGCTGGAGGATATCGCGCTGGTGCGCATCGAACAGCTCTACCCCTTCCCCGAAGCCGAATTCCGCGCCGTGCTGAACGCCTATCCGCAGGCCGACACCTTCGTCTGGGCGCAGGAAGAGCCGATGAACCAGGGCGCGTGGTTCCAGACCCTGCACCATCTCAACCACTGCGCGCCGAACGGCCGGCGCTTCAATTACGCTGGCCGCCCGGCTGCCGCGGCGCCGGCGTCGGGTTATGCCTCGCGCCACCGGGCGGAACTGGACGCGCTGCTGAACGATGCGCTGGAGACTTCGTATGAAAATTGACGTGCGTGTGCCGACCCTGTCCGATTCGGTCGCCAGTGGCACCCTGCTGCCGTGGCGCAAGCAGGTGGGCGAGACGGTGGCGCGCGACGAAACCCTGGTCGATCTGGAAACCGACAAGGTGATCCTGGAAATCCCCGCGCCGGCGTCCGGCACGCTGCTCGAACTGCGCAGGGAGGAGGGCGCGGTGGTGAAGGCCGACGAGGTGGTGGCGGTGATCGAGACCGGCGAGGGCGTGGTTGCCCCCGCGCCCTCGCCCGCGGCGCAGGCCGCGCCGCCGCCGGCTGCAGCCGTCACGCCTGCGGCGAGCATGGCGGTGCCGGCAAAAGCCGGCGTGCCGTTGCCGGCGGCGCCGCAGGCTCCCGTCGCCGCGCCGGGCGAAAGCCGCCGCGAACCGCTGTCACGCCTGCGCCAGCGGGTGGCCGAGCGCCTGGTCGCGGCGCAGCACACCGCCGCCATGCTCACCACCTTCAACGAGGTGAACATGCAGCCGGTGAACGAATTGCGCCAGCGCTTCAAGGCCGAGTTCGAGGTGAAACACGGCGTCAAGCTCGGCTACATGTCGTTCTTCGTGCGCGCGGTGTGCCAGGCGATGCAGCAGTTTCCCGTCGTCAACGCCAGCATCGACGGCAACGACATCGTGTGGCATGGCGACGTCGACATCGGCATCGCCATCTCCAGCCCGCGCGGGCTGGTGGTGCCGATCCTGCGCCGCGCGCAGACGCTGTCGGCGGCCGCAATCGAAGCGGCCATCGCCGATTTCGCCCGCCGCGCGCGCGAGTCCAGGCTCACCCTCGAAGAGCTGTCGGGCGGCAGCTTTTCCATCACCAACGGCGGCGTGTTCGGTTCGCTCTTGTCCACCCCCATCCTCAACCCGCCGCAGTCGGCCATCCTCGGCATGCACACCATCCAGCAACGCCCGGTCGCCGAAAACGGCCAGGTGGTGATCCGCCCGATGATGTATCTGGCGCTGACCTACGACCACCGGCTGATCGACGGCCGCGACGCGGTGCAGTTCCTGGTGGCGGTGAAGGCCGCGCTGGAAGCGCCGGAAGCGCTGTTGAGCGAAATCTGACCATGCCGCCCTTGCAAGAGAACCACACGGACACCCTGGTCGAGATCCGCGACCTGCATTTCTCGTACGAAAACAATCAGGTATTGAAGGGGATCAATCTCGCCATCCCGCGCGGCAAGGTCGTCGCCATCCTCGGCGTCAGCGGCTGCGGCAAGACCACGCTGCTGCGCCACGTGGGCGGCCAGCTCAGGCCGTCGCGCGGCAGCGTGGCCTTCGACGGCCAGCTGGTGCACGAACTGAACAACGCCGATCTCTACGCGATGCGGCGCAAGATGGGGATGATGTTCCAGGTCAGCGGGCTGTTCAGCGACCTGTCGGTGTTCGACAACATCGCCTATCCGATGCGCGAACACACCGACCTGCCGGAAGAGGCGATCCACGATCTGGTGTTGATGAAACTGCACGCCGTCGGCCTGCGCGGCGCCCACGCTCTGCGCACCGGCGAACTGTCGGGCGGCATGGAGCGCCGCGTGGCGCTGGCGCGGGCGATCGCGCTCGACCCCATGCTGATCATGTACGACGAGCCTTTCGCCGGCCTCGACCCGATCTCGCTCAACACCATCGCCAACCTGATCCGGCGCCTCAACGACGCGCTCGGGCTGACCTCGGTCGTGGTGACCTACGACGTGTCGGAATCGCTGAAGGTTGCCGACTACGTCTATTTCATCCACGACGGCGTGGTGGTGGCCGAGGGCAATGCCGCCGAGATGGCCGGCTCAGCCGACCCGTTCGTGCACCAGTTCGTGCATGCGAAGCCCGACGGGCCGGTTGCCTTCCAGTACCCGAGCCGGCCGTATCCGGAAGAACTGGAAATCAAGCCAGCCGCACCCTGGTAGCCTGCCTATTCCTCCAGCAGTGCGACCGTGGCGCTGGCCGTCGCCGGATCGATGTCGAACTGCACCACGCAGTATTCCGTCTGTTCGTCGATGGGCGTGGGATCGTCCGCGCAACTGCAGCCGGCAATCACCCCCGTGTAAAAAATCCCTGCCTTGACGCGGATCAGGCCGGACTCTTCGCGCGCGCTGATCGGCATCGCCTGGAAAGGCCGGTCCGTGACGTGGCTGCTGATGGCGAGGCCCTGTTGCAGCGGTAGATGCGCGGCATCCAGGCGTTCGATTTCCCGCTTGAAAACAGCCTCGAACCCGGGCGTTCTCCAGGCATGCAGCGAGTCGGGCAGGTGGATCATGGACGGGGCTCCTTATGCGGTTGGGACGCCAGGTCGTTCAGATATGCGGAAAATCTGGATTATGCGCAATCTCCCAGACAAATCCATCCGAGTCGGTGAAATAGCCGGAGTAGCCGCCCCAGTCGGTCGGCTGTCCGGGCCGGGTGACGGTGCCGCCGCAGGCGGCAACCCGGGCAAGCAGCGCATCCACTTCCGCCGGCGAGCGCACGTTATGCGCCAGCGCGAAGCCGCGAAAGCCCGAGCCTTCCGCTGCGAGGCCGGCGTCGGCGGCTAGGCTTTCCCGCGACCAGAGCGCAAGCCAGGTTTTCCCGAGTTCGAAGAAGGTCACCGACGGCGGCGTCTGCAGCCGCGGCAGGCCGAGACACTCCTGGTAGAAGCGGGTGGCGCGTTCAAGATCGGCCACGCCGAGGGTGATGAGACTGATGCGTGGCTCCATGGCGTTCTCCCGGGTGAGTGTGCGGTCAGGCCAGCGGTTTCAGGAAATTCAGCATGTCGTCGAAAACCTGCTTCGAGTTCATGATGAAGGTGTGGGTGGAAGGCACCTTGACCGATTCCGCCTCGAAGCGGCCGGTGGCTTCGGACACGCCGAGAATGCAGTCGCTGGCTTCCATGCCGAACGGCAGCCAGGGCGCGCGCGGGCAGCCGACGCCCGCATAGATCCGGGTCGGCATCGACGGCATCGGCAATTGCTGCATGAACGATTCGAGCGCAAGCAGCTGGCCCATTTCGCCCGTCAGCCATCGATACAGCCGGAAGCGGGAAAAAAACCGGGCGGCCCTGCAGGCAACCAGCGGTGGCGCCAGGAAAAAGCAGGCGGATGGCGCCCGGTTTTCCAGCTGGCCGAGCGCTGCCCGGATGATCACCGTTCCCAGCGAATGCCCCACCAGCGCGTAGTTCCCGCTGTCAACCCGGCGATCGATCAGCTTCACCAGGCGCGCAACCGCCCCCTGCAGGGTTTCAAATGCGGGAACGTAGCCGAACAGCAGGGGATTGTGGCCGGCACGCCGTAATCGCCGACGCAGCCGCGCCATCGAGAGGGGGGTTCTGCCCATTCCATGAATCAAAACCAGGTCCATGCGTCGGTGAAAAGCACTGTGTGGGTTGCAGAAGAAGCGGAACAAGGCCCGGACCGGCTTTCCCTGCCATGCCCGGCGATGGTATCAAGCGGGAGCGCGGCGGTGTCGGCCTGAACGGCGCGCAGCATGACGGGCACGGCGGATTCTCTTTTCCGTCGACGCCTCATTCCCCGCTGGCAGGCGCCATGGGCGTCAATGCACCTCCGGCGTGCGGGGTTCTCAGGAACGCCTGCCGGTCGAAGCCAAGCGCTGCGGCCCGATTCAACAAGGCTTCCAGCGTCGCCTCGTCGAGCCTCGGCTGCCTCGACAGTATCCATGCGTATTTTCGGCCGGGTTCGCCGACCAGCACCCAGCGGTAGCCCGGATCGAGCGCCAGGATCCAGTAGTCGCCATAGAAGGGGCGGAAGAAACTGACCCGCAGCTTGGCGCCATGGCTGCCCGCCACGACCCTGGCGATTCCGTCGGCCTGCTTGATCGTGCTGTCTGCCGTGCGGCAGCGATTCACCACTGCCACCTCTTTTCCTTGCGGACGGTACAGCGCCTGGGTATCCGATGCGCACATCGCCTGAAAGCTGTTTGGCAGGCGCGCAATCTCGTACCAGGTGCCGTAATAGCGCTCCAGGTCGACAGCCTGAACCGTCGGAAGCGGCGGGTGAGGGGTCGTGGAGCATGCCGCCAGCAAAGCGGCGGCGCCAAGGCTGGCGAGGTAAAGGGGATTTTTCATGGTCCGATGCCCGAGGCGAGTGCCGGCCTGCGCGGCGCCATTCTCGGTCTGTAATTCGATAAAGTTGGATGACCCGATTGACCGCCCAGGGCGCCGAGCGTTCCGGGCGTGGGGATGGCGGATTGCGCTAGCGGCCACGGGCAAGAATGATGGCTTTCAGGGCCACGGCGTCGTTGAAGCGCTCTTCCTTTGCGCCGAACAGCAATGTCACGGGGCGCGTGCCGGCCAGTTCGGCCAGCTGCGCCAGCGCCGCCGGCTGCTGGCGCAGCTCCTGCCGGTAGCGCTGCCTGAATTCGTCCCACTTTGCAGGGTCGTGATTGAACCACTTGCGCAGTTCGGTGCTGGGCGCAAGCTCCTTCAGCCATAGATCGACGCGGGCCTTTTCGCGGCTGAGGCCGCGCGGCCACAGGCGGTCGACCAGAACCCTCGCGCCGTCCTCCGGCGACGGGGATGCGTAGACGCGCTTGACGTGGAGGTCCATTCGGCTGTCCGCGTCAGCCGCCGCGTTTCGCATCCACGCTGAATGCGCCGGCGCCGTGGACGTAGAGCATCAGCAGGCCGCCCCCCATGGCAAGGTTCTTCATGAACATGATCGTCTGGGTCTGGTCGCCGAAGTTGGCGTGGAAGAGCAGGGCTGAAACAATGCTGAATGCTGCCAGCGCAAGCGCAGCCCAGCGCGTGAGGAAACCCGCGATCAAGGCGAGGCCGCCGCCGATTTCCAGCGCGATGACCAGCGGCAGCAGCATGCCGGGCAGCCCCATGGCCTCCATATAGCCCTGCGTTCCGATGTAGCCGGCACCGAGTTTGCCCAGCCCGGAGATGAGGAAAATATGCGCGAGAAGAATCCGTGCGAGCAGCGTGATTGCGTTGTTCATGAAGCCCTCCCTGTCGAAAAAAGCGCCGCCCCATCGCCGACCCCGGCGCACCCGCCCGAGGGGCGGGCCAGCACTCTCCCAACCACTATAGTCACTCCGCAGACAAGCGGGCACTTGCGCAAGTCGAGCCGCGCCCCCGGCGGGGCCGTCGGTGCCGCCGCGGTCAGGCAGGCGTCGCCAGCTTCAATCCGACAATGCCCGCCACGATCAAGGCAAGACTGAAAATCCGTGCCGCGTTCACCGCCTCGCCCAGCAGCACGATGCCGAGCAAGGCGGTGCCGACAGCGCCCACGCCAACCCAGACGGCATACGCCGTGCCAACCGGCAGTGTGCGCATCGCAATGCCGAGCAATATCAGGCTCGCCACCATCGCCGTCGCGGTTCCAACGGTCGGCCAGAAACGCGTAAAACCGTCGGTGTACTTCAAGCCGATTGCCCAGCCGATCTCGAGCAGTCCTGCGACAAACAAAATGGCCCAGTTCATTCAACGAATCTCCTTTGCACTGGGTCGTCCCATGGTCGAAGCGAGTATGTGGGGTCGTCCCCACGTCGCGGATGGCGGCGTCTTGCTTGACGGGCGGCGCTCGCTGCTGTTCGCCCACGACGGCAATTGCCCGTCGCCTGCCTGCTCCGCGCCTACCGACGCCATGCTTGAAAGCGGCCTCTTCGCCATGATCCGGTGACATCCCAAAAAACCGTAGCGTATACGGGCATATCGTTCGAGCCAAGCGGGACCACCGGCGTGGCACTCTGCTAGAGCAATGGGTTAGGCGTCGCGGCGTTCAGCTACGGAGTGGAAGTGCCACGCCAATTGCCGCAAACAAGCCACCGCAGGCTCGGTTGAACCGGCGCCCGACGCGGCCGAGCCAGGGGCGGATTCTGCTTGCCGCGCTGGCAAGCATGTACTCGGTGAGCACCTCGGTTGCCACGAAGGTGCCTGCCAGCACGGCGAACTGCAGCACAAGACTGCGGCCCGGATCGATGAAGTGCGGCAGAAAGGCAGTGAAAAACAGCAAACCCTTTGGATTGGTGGCCGCCGACAACGCGCCTTGGCGGAAGAGCGACCAACCCGTTGCCAGTGGGCGCGACTCGCCCAGATCAACGGCGATCGGCGGGGAGCGCCAAACCTGAATGCCCAGCCACACGAGGTAGGCGCCGCCAAGCCACTTGAGCACGGCGAGCCAGACCACCGACGACTTGATGAGGGCGCCAATGCCGAACATTGACAGGGCGATGATCATCACGAAGCCAACGGCTCCCCCGAAGATGGTGAACAAGGTCTTGCGCCGGCCGTGCAGTGCCCCGTGAGTTAGCGCGAGGAGTCCGTTCGGGCCCGGCGAAAGGGAGAGCCCGATCGAAGCAACGAGGTAGACGAGCCAGGTATCGAACTGCAAGGGACTGCCTCCGTGACGACTAACGTGGAGCCAAGGAGCGGCGCGCTTTTGCGCCATCCCGCTTGAGCGCAGAGCTATGCATGAGCCATGATGTAGCTGCTGGGCGTTTCACCTTCAATATTGAAGCCATATCTTTCATAGAATTTCTTTGCCTCATCATTGATTTTGAATACCTCCAACCCGATGCCTTTGGATTGCTCATTGCCCGACGCAATAACAGACTCAAGCAGCTTGCTTCCGATACCCTTCCGCTGGTGATGAGGATGAACAACGATCATTCTTATGAACAACTGGCTGCCCCGATTTTCGACATGGGAATACCCAACCAACTCGTGTTCTTTGTGTACCAACGTAATGCCTTTTGGATCGAAGTGAGCGGAAAAATCATTTCCCTGCCACTGTTCATCCCAACCCCATATTTCAGAAATGTAGCCGCGCATTACCAAGCAATACAATTGGTAGATGGCTTCTCTCTCTGTTCGTTCAGCTTTCCGGTAAGAGTAAATCACGATGATGATTTGTATGCATAACGTGTAGCTTGAGGGGCGCGGAAACAGGCGGCGAAGCCGGCTGTTGGAGCGTCCCTCTCGAAGCGTTTGTTAGGTTTCATCATTGCTTTTTCATCATTGCTTTTCAGGATTGCGGATTCTTTTGACTAGAGAAAAATTGACAAACAGCATAAGCGCCATTGTGAGCAGCCATGCTACCCCTGTTACCGCCAGAAAAAAGAGGCCATCATCGCCCAGAGCCATTCCCTGTGCCGCCGTAATCAAGTACATGAAAGGGGCTAAGACCAAGCAGGATGCAAATATGGCGACGTATGTCGTGCGAATAACATCTTTGAGTCTTCCGCGAAATTTCTCACGTAGCCACTCTGCACTCCACACAAAAGCGAACGTGGCTACGGTTACGCCCGTCATGCTGATTAAGGTTCGGAATGCTAACTCTCCCCACGGGGCCATAGACTGAAACCTAACGTAGAGCTAACCGGCGGCGCTTTAGCGCCGTCCAGCGACCGAAGGGAGCGAGGTTGAGCGCCGGGTTAGATTTGACAACGAGAGCAGAGGAGGACATGAAAAACGAAATTGATGCAAAAGAATGGTTTGTTGAATTTATGAAAGCGAAGAAAACAGTTTGTCCGCCACCTGTCGAGCAACATCGGTTGCAGCAGGAGTCGCGCCACCAGAAACAAGAAGCCCGGCTTGGATTTGCCCAAAGAGTTGGTCGAAAACTACGCGCACTTTTTCGGGGTGCGGATGTTCAGCGATAAGTGCCTCGACAGCACACGAAAGAACAATCAACTGGACTGTGGCGAGATCGTTGTGATTTACGGACTTGATGTTGTTTTCCATAGCAGGGCTTATGTGATTAATAGGGAATCTAACGTAGAAGTGAGCGGCCTGCGCGGCTTTTCGCGCAGGTCCGCTCGACTGCCGGGTTGGGGGTCGGGCGACCAGAACCCATTGTTTGAGCTGCGCGGACCGGACGGCGCGGTGTGGATGCTCTACGAAGACGGCAGAGCCACTGGTTTTCCAGATGGCACCGTGATTGTGAATAGAGCGAAGCCACAGCTTGACCTACTGCGCGGACGGATAAAAAAGTTCGAGGCAGCGTTGATCTCCGACCAACAATGACAAGCGCCCCTCCTTCTTTGGTTTTTCGCATGGTGTGGCGCCAAACATCTTTGCAAGGGCAGAAGCGCCAGGCGAGAAATAGACGGTCTCTATATTTTTCTCAATGTCGTACCGGGAGAACACGGCCATATCAGTTGGCTGTCCAGCGGCAGCGAACAGCGGGAGAAATGCCTCTTGAATTTGGCGGGTCGGAGCGAATGCGGCGACGCCATCGCCAAGGTCTTTTGAGTACCACTGTGTCATTCCTTATGCCTCCGATGAGTAAATGCGGGATGGAACATGTGACCCCCAACGTTCAAATTCACCCGACGGTGGAAGCGGGCGAAGCCCGCTGTAGCCGGTCGGGTGGAATGCAGTGTTAGGCATCGTTGTTCTTAAGCCACGCGATGACATTGGCAGCATTTTCATTTGGCGGAAAAACCGGATAGAACACTTTGCGTATCGAACCGTTTTTAATTATGAGGGTGAGCCTTTTGATGAGGTGTAAGGCGTTGTATCTGAACGTAGGCAGCCTCAATGCAGTTGCCAACTCAAAACTGCTGTCGCTCAACAACTCAAAAGGCAAATGGAGGCGTTGAACAGCTTCTTTCTGGTCTTCCGATGATTGCGAGCTGACGCCATATACCTTGGCCCCTAAATTGAGAAGGTCGGAATGATGGTCACGAAACGAACAGGACTGTGGCGTGCATCCTCTTGCGCCGGGGATCTCATTCCAGCCGACCATCGGAGGTGCGTCCGGCCTCCCTGTCATGGGATAAAAGTAAACGACGGATATTCCACCCTCAAGCCCAAGGGTTATCTTGGCACCTGAGGTTCCTGTCAGAGCGATGGCAGGTATATTCATCCCTTCCAGATGGGCACACGCACCATCATCTTCAGGGACAGGCAAGTCATCTGGCAGAACAAGCAGATTCCGTGTGTTCATTTGTTTCCTTTAGAGCCTAACGTTCGCGTTCAGCCGCCGCCGAAGGCGGTCGGCTGCGACGCGTTGTTATGCGGCATTTGCTTGTGTACTTCATGGGCCTCTGCTTTTTTGCTTACGGCCAAAAAGCGGCTGGTCGCGATTACATTTTCTTTTCGTGATTAAGAGGCGAAACCTTCTATTCAAGGCTTTCGGATGGATCTTCCTTTACCTTTTTCAGCCACGATGAACTCCAGCCATCGAACACCTTCAGTCTTACTAGGGTTCCAATGGGAATGAGTGGTGCCGGCCGGAACGAGCAGGCTGTCACCGGGTTTTAGGGTAATGGGTTTCTTGCCCTCCTGCTGGAAAACTGGTGTCCCAGAAACTACATAGAAGGTGACCGCCGCCGGATGAAAATGGCGACGGTTGACACCCCCTGGCTCGTACTTCACATCTATGACTGTGAAATCCAGATTCGCTGTGCCGTCCACTCCGCGTACTATGAGATCTGTAGGTGTTACCCCAGATTTTTGTGGGATGTCTTTCGGATCTTGTGCGTGAGCTACAGACGCAGCTAGAGCCGCCCCGAGTAAGGCCCCGATGAGTTTAGTTAGTCTGTTCATTTTCAATCTCCATTTCGATGAGTGGTAATTCACGCAAGTCATTATAGCTGATCTGATATAATCTAGTTATCGAATTTATCGAGATAGATATAACCAAATGGTTTCATCCAGAACAAGCCATATGAATACTGTGGAGACGATATGAATACTGTGGAGACGATTGCTAGGCGAATCACGCTGCGTGAGTTGAGGCTACTTCTAGCGGTTGCGCGATCAGGCAGCATTCTGAAGGCTGCGAATGAAATCGGCCTTACTCAACCGGCGTTATCGAAATGCATTGCGGAACTGGAAGGTGCATTCGGTGTGCGGCTGTTCGACCGCACCAACCGCGGGGTCACGCCGACACCGCACGGCGAGGTTCTGTTACGCCGGGCAACTGGAGTTTTTGAAGAGCTGCGTCAAGCCGTAGATGAACTGGGATTCCTAACAGATGGGAGTCGTGGCGAGTTGCGTATCGGCGGTACACCAACCATGTGTGCCGGTCTGCTACCCCGCGCTATTAGCACCGTCCTAGATCAACGCGCCAATTTCCGATTTCACATCGCAGAACTTGAATCGGGACAATTGGCGAGCGAGGTGCTTACTAGATCACTCGATTTCGGCATAGGTCGAGAACATAATGCCGGCAACAATAACAATCTAGTATTCGACCGACTGTTCGATGATCGACTGTTTATCGTTGCGGGCGCGAAACATCCATTGGCGACCCGACGATCAGTTACCCTGGACGAAGTAGCCCGTCACCAATGGCTACTGCCAGCGACAGACGGTTCAATGATATTGCAGTTGAGAAATGAGTTTCGCCGGCAAAAAATAGAGTTGCCGAAGTCTGCAGTTACCACGATGTCCATGCTCGTTAGGCATGAGTTGATAGCGACGAACTGTTTCCTTACGGTGATGTATGGGTCGGCGCTTCGGTTCGGGAATGCGCCACGGTTTCTGCGCGTTCTGCCATTGGATGTGAGAACAGGGATACCCATTGGAATAATTCGTTTGAAGAACCGTACGCTTGCCGCAAGCGCCGAGTTGTTCATGGAGACTGTTCGAGAAATCGTGCGCCCCATGAGTTCAATAAGCGCGACGCAGTTACGGCGTGAAGCGCATGTAGGGTAGTAATGGCGTTTCGAGTGAATCTGCAAACGTCTGCTTTAGAGAAAACTGACTGCCCGGATCGGGTCGATAGTGGCCATTACGCGATGATGCTTCTTGCCGCATAACGTGCAATATACACCTTGAAAGGTGTATATATAGATTCAAGCAGGGTGTATAAAACCGGAATGAGCTTAATCATCTATTTGATTTGTATGATTTATAATTATTAATAGGGGGATATATGCATCCCATTACACACAACTTCAATGCCTCACCGTAACATGCTGACTTCTCTGGTAATACGAGGTTTGCGTGATGAGCTGGGCGGCGGAGGAGTTCAAGGATATCGATCTCGGCGACAGGCGTCTGGACAAGCGCACGGTGCTGCTGGCCGAGCGCATGGCCGCCAATCCGATGGCCAGCATTCCGCAAGCGTGCGGAGGCTGGGCGGAAACCCAGGCGGCGTATCGCTTTCTGTCCCAGGACGACGTTGAATGGGAAGCCATCCTTGCGCCGCACTGGCGCAGTTCCGAGGCGCGCATGCGCGCCCATCCCGTCGTCCTGTGCCTGCAGGACACCACGGAACTGGACTTCAACGGGCAAGGCATTGCCGGTCTGGGACCGCTGTCCTATGAAGCGCAGCGTGGCATGTACGTCCATCCCACCTACGCGGTTAGCCCGGAACGGGAACCCCTGGGGGTGCTGGATGCCTGGATGTGGGCGCGCGAGCCCAAGGACGCGGACGGACAACGGGGCGGCCTGCTGGAAAGCACCCGCTGGACGGAAGGCTACATGCGCATCGCCGAACTGGCGGCCAGCCTGCCGGACACCCGTCTGGTGTACGTGGCGGATCGGGAGGCCGACATCGTGGCCCTGATGGCGCAAGCCCGCGATCTG
>NZ_MKUG01000028.1 GCF_001897685.1 Thiobacillus sp. 65-1402 | reverse complement strand
GCTCATGATGCTGTCTTCCAGGGTGCTATTGCCGGACTTGCGCCGGCGATTGCCGCTCGCCACCATCCACCACAGCACGCCCCCCAGCCCGAGCGCGGCAAGACCGCCGCCCCAATACATCGGGTTGGCGAGCAGGGGATCGTACCAGTTTGCGGCAGGTTCGGGGCTGGCCGCAGGCGCCGCGACGGCCGGGGCGGCCGGCTTGGGTGCGGGCTTGGCCGCCACCGGTGCGGGTGCCGCCGCAGCGGGCGTCTCGCTTTGCGCCTTTTCCTGCATTTCGACCAGCTTCTGCATGTCCTGGATCTGCTTTTCCAGTACGGCCACGCGCTGACCCGATTCCTGCAGCGCTTTGTCGCGTGCGGTCGCATCCTCTTCCTGGGCGCGCAATTTTTCCTGCAGGGCGCGGGTTTCGTCGGCCTTGCCGGCGGCCGCCGGCGGCGGCGCGAGCTTGGACAGTTTGAGGACGTCCTTCTGGGCTTCGGGCGCCGGTTTGGCGCGGTCTTCCACCTGGGGGGTAATCTTGCCGCTGCTGGCCTGCCCCGGCTCCGCTTTGGCCTCGGGGGCCGCGCTCGCAATCCCGGCCAGTTTCTGCCGGTAGGCACGCCAGTCGTCGGCCTGCAATTTGAGTTCGCGCACCGCTTCCTTCTGCGGAATGGCAGCCACTTTTTCAGCCGGCGGCACGTTCAGTGTCGTGCCGGCTTTCAAGCGATTCATGTTGCCGTTGAAAGCCCGGGTATTCTCGCGGTAAAGGCCCAGCAGGGTCTGCTCGAGGCTCACCCCTCCCGGGCGCACCTGGCTGGCGATGCCGACCAGGGTATCGCCCCGCTTCACCGTCACGCGGTCGGGGACGGCAGGCTGCGGCTTGCTTGCGCTCGCCGGGGGCGGCGTTTTGTCGACTGCCGGCGTCGGCATGGCCTGGCTTTGCGGGGCCGGGGTCGGGGTCGACGCGGGCTTGGCAACGGGTGCCTGGGCCGGGGCGACCGCCACCGGGGCCACTGTTTGTGCGCCGCCCATGCCGGGCGGATCGAGCAGCATGGTGTATTCGCGCACCAGCCGCCCCGAGGCCCAGTTCAATTCGATCAGCATGTCGATGAAGGGATCGTTCACCGGACGGCTGGTAGTCACTTTCAGCACGGCCTTGCCATTGGGCTTTTTCTCGACCGCAAAGCGCAGGGAAGACAACACCGGGGTGAATTCGACGCGCGCATCGCGAAATGCCTGGTCAGAAGCGAGACTGGCCGACAGGCTGTCGAGTTCGGCCTTGTCGGCTGCGAGGAGTTCGATCTCCGCCGCCAGAGGCTGCCCCAACGCCGAGGTGACCGACAGCTTGCCCAACCCGGCTGCATGCGTCATCAGTGGCACGGCAATCAAGCCTGCGGCCACCAGCTGGGTGGTGAAGCGCTTCAATTTCATCCCGTTTCTCCCTATTCGCCCCTGCGCGGGGCTGTTGAATCCTTGACGCCACTATTGACGGCTCGGCAGGTCGCAATCTTTAGTGCAACAATCGCACCAGCCTTGGCCTTGCCGCCGGGCAGGCCTTGACCGTTCAGGCTTGCAGCAGGATTCGCAGCATGCGGCGCAAGGGCTCCGCGGCCCCCCACAGCAGCTGGTCGCCGACGGTGAACGCGGTGAGGTACTGCGGGCCCATGTTGAGCTTGCGCATGCGGCCGATCGGCACGGTGAGCGTGCCGGTCACCGCCGCCGGGGTGAGCTCGCGCATGGTGATCTCGCGGTCGTTCGGCACCACCTTCACCCACTGGTTATGCGCGGCAATCAGGCTATGGATGTCGGCGAGCGGCACATCTTTCGTCAGCTTGATGGTCAAAGCCTGCGAATGGCAGCGCATCGCGCCGACACGCACGCAGAGGCCGTCGATGGGGATAGGATTGTCGCTGCGGCGCATGATCTTGTTGGCTTCGACCTGTGCCTTCCACTCCTCCTTCGACTGGCCGGACTCGAGCGCGACATCGATCCACGGAATCAGGTTGCCCGCCAGCGGCACCGGCCAGGCGTCGACCGGATAGCGGTCGGAACGGATGAAATCGGCCACCTTGCGGTCGATTTCGAGGATCGCCGACGCCGGATCACCGATCAGATCGGTCACTTCGGCGTGCACCGCGCCCATCTGCATGATCAGTTCGCGCATGTTGCGCGCGCCGGCGCCGGAAGCGGCCTGGTAGGTCATCGGCGACACCCACTCGACCAGACCGGCGTCGAACAGCCCGCCCATCGCCATCAGCATCAGCGACACCGTGCAGTTGCCGCCGACGTAGGTCTTGACGCCGTTGGCGATGCCGTCCTGGATGACATGCTTGTTGACCGGATCGAGGATGATGATGGCCTCGTCCTTCATCCTGAGCGTCGAGGCGGCGTCGATCCAGTAGCCGTTCCAGCCCGCCGCGCGCAGCTTCGGGTAGATCTCTTTCGTGTAGTCGCCGCCCTGGCAGGTGATGATGGTGTCGCAGGCACGCAGCTCGTCGATGCTGCTGGCATCCTTCAGCGGCGGCACCTCGCGGCCGATGTCGGGGCCCTTGCCGCCGACGTTGGAAGTCGTGAAGAACACCGG
>NZ_MKUG01000027.1 GCF_001897685.1 Thiobacillus sp. 65-1402 | reverse complement strand
ACCGCCAACGCGCTGGGGAGCTACCGCAAGCTGGTCGAGCGCCAGCCCGGCCAGGCCGCCCCGCTACTCAAGCTCGCCACCGCACAGATCGCTGCCGAAGATCTCGCCGGCGCACGCAGCGCCCTGCAAAACGCCCTGCGCATCCAGCCCGGCCTGCTCGATGCACAGATGATGCTCGGCGGCGTCGAACTGCGGGCGGCGCGGCTCGACGAGGCGCAAAAAATCGCCCTGCAAGTGCAGCAACAGAAACCCGACCACCCGGCCGGTTTCACCCTTGCGGGCGACACCGCGCTTGTGCGCAAGGATTACCCTGCCGCGCTGGCGGCGTTCGAACGCGCGCACAAGCTGAAACCTTCGGCTACGCTGCTCGTCCGTCAGTTGCAGGTTTTCAACGCCACCCAGCGCAGCGAAGAGGGCGAACAACGCCTCGCCGCCTGGCTCGTCGCCAACCCGCAAGACGCCGCCATCCGGGCCGTCCTGGCGGAAAGCCTGACCAAGCGCCAGCAGTACCCCGCAGCGGCCGAGCATTACCTGGCGTTGAACAAGAGCAATCCCGGCAACCTGATGGTGTTGAACAATCTGGCATGGGCGCTGCATGGAGCGGGCGACAAGCGTGCCGCGTCGTTTGCCGGGCAGGCGCTGAAACTGCAGCCGGACAACCCGATGGTCATGGACACCTATGGCTGGATCCTGACCGCTCAGGGGCAAGCCGCCCAGGGCCTGCCCCACCTGCGCAGGGCGCTCTCCAAACTGCCGGACAACGCGGAAATCCAGTATCACCTTGCGGTTGCCCTGTTCAAAACCGGCGACCGCGCGCGTGCACAGGGAGAATTGGAGCGCCTCCTGGCCGGCGGTGCGCGCTTCCCGCAGGAGCAGGAAGCGCGCACACTGCTGGACCAACTGAAAAACAAAACGCGCTAGACTGCCGCCCACCCGATCGCCGAATGGAGCCTGCATCAATGACCCGACACGCCTCCCCCTTGATCACGCTTCTGGTATTGGCCCTGTCCGCACCACTGGGAGGCTGCGACCCGGCTACCAAGCTTACCGAGCAGGAACACATTCAGCGCGCCAAGGACTTTGAAGACAAAGGCAACCTCAAGGGCGGCATCATCGAGCTCAAAAACGCCGTCCAGAAGAACCCGGACAGTCCACAGGCGCGGCTGCTCCTGGGCCAGATGTACCTCAAGGCCGGGTTCGGCGCGGAAGCCGAGAAGGAACTGACCCGTGCCGAGAAACTCGGCACCGGCCGCGACACCGTCGCCCCCCTGCTGGGCGAAGCCTTGTTGCTGACGGGCCACTACAAGCGCATCCTGGACGAGATCCAGCCCACCGACGCCATGTCCCCAGCCAGCCGCAGCCGCATCATGGCCCTGCGCGCCAGCGCCCTGTTCAAGTTCGGCAAATTCCGGGATGCCTGCAACCTGTTCCAGGAAGCCCGCCAGGTCAATGCCGACAGCCTGCAGGCCCACTGGGGGCTGGCGCAATGCGCCATTGCCGAGCGCAAGATGGCGGAGGCCCGAACCTGGCTCGACAACGCCCTGAAACTGAACGAACGGCAGGCGGAAACCTGGATCTTCATCGGCGACTTCGAGCAACTCAACCAGAACACGCCGAATGCGCTGGCAGCCTACCGGCAGGCGGTGAAATTGGAGCCGTCCAACATTGCTGCACTGCAGAGCCTGGCAACGCTGCAGATAACGCTGGGCGACATGGCGGCGGCCCAGGCCTCGATCGACGCAGTCAATAAACTAGCGCCTGGCTCGAATACCGCAAAATACCTGCAGGCCCTGCAGAAATTCCAGCAGAAGAAATATCCCGAGGCGCGCGATCTGCTGCAGGACATTTTCAAAACGGCCCCCGAGCACCTGCCCGGCACCCTGCTCGCAGGCTCGACGGCTTATGCGCTCGATTCCCTGCAGCAGGCCGAGACCTACCTGAACCGCTACCTCAAGCACTTCCCCGGCCACGCTTATGCGCGCCGCGTGCTGGCTGCGACGCAAATCAGGCAGAACCAGCCTGACAAGGCACTCGCCACCCTGGCACCGCTGCTCCCTCCCCACGGAGAAGATGCGCCGGCGCTGGCACTCGCCAGCCAGGCGCATCTCGCCCGGCACGATCCGCGTCAGGCAGCCCAACTGTTGCAGCAAGCCGTACTCCTCCAGCCCGGCAACGCGGCATTTCATACCCAGCAAGGCCTCAATCGCCTGTCCACCGGAGACATCGACGCCGCCATCACCGATTTGCAGGCTGCGCGCTCGCTCCAGTCCGGGACCCACCAGGCCGACGTTCTGCTGGCGCTGACCCACATCAGAAACAAGCAATACAGCCAGGCCCAGGCCATCTGCGACCAACTGGAAAAACAGCTGCCGCGCAGCCCGCTGCCCCACGATTTGCGCGGCCGCGCACGCCTCGCGCAGGGCGACCTGGCCGGAGCCCGCACGAGCTTCGAACGCGCGCTGGCCCTGGACGCCGCCTTTTTCCCCGCCAGCGCCAGCCTCGCGCAACTCGACATGCGCGACAAGAAAACCGACGCCGCGCGTGCACGCTTCACCAAATTGCTGGAAGCGGACAAGAACAATCTGCGCGCCATGATGGCGCTGGCCGAAATCGCGGCCATCACCAAACAGGAAAACGATTACGTCAACTGGCTGGAGAAAGCGGCGAAAGCGCACCCGCAGGCCATAGCTCCCAATGGCACGCTGGCGCGCTACTACTTGATCAAAAAGCAGCCGCGCAAAGCGCTCGCCATCGCCAGCGCGATGGTCAGCGCGCGCCCGGACGATGTCCAGGCGCTCAATCTGCTGGGCTCGACCCAGTTCGCCGCCGGCGATCTCAACAGCGCAATCGCCACCTACGGCAAGGCCGTGCAGAAGGACGCCCGTGACTTCGACAGCCATCTCGGCCTCGCCCGCGCCCTGATTGCCGACAAGAAGCCGGCCGCGGCACGCACAGCCCTGCAAAAAGCACTGCAGATCGATCCCCGCCACCTGGAAAGCAGCGTCGCCCTGCTGCGCCTTGAGGCCAGCCAGAACAATCCTGACGCAGCGCTAAACATTGCCCGCCGGATTCAGGCCGACCACCCCCAATCCGCTCTCGGCCACGAACTCGAGGCCGACGTCCTGATGCAGCAGAAACGCTACCCCGCCGCCCGTTCCGCCTATGAGCAGGCGATGCAGCGCGGTGCGGGATCATCCGTGCTGGTCAAGCTGCACCGCGCCCAGGTGCTGGCAGGCTCCGGCCCGGCCTCCGCCCAGCGCCTGGCCGGCTGGCTGAAGCAGCATCCCGGGGACAACGTGGCTCGTGCCGCTGCGGCCGACTATGCCATGACGGTGGGGAACAACCGCGAAGCCATTGCCCACTATCAGGAAATTCAGCGCCGCGCCACGCCCAACGTGCTGGTCCTCAACAATCTGGCCTCGCTCTATCAGCGCGAACAGGACCCCCGTGCCCAGGCCACGGCGGAGCAGGCGCTCAAACTCGCTCCGGCCAACCCCAATGTCCAGGACACCCTCGGCTGGATCCTGGTGCAAACCAATCAAACCGCACGCGGTCTGGATTTGCTGCGGCGCGCCGCCACCGCCGCGCCCAAATCGGGGTCGATCCGCTATCACTACGCCACCGCGCTGGCCCGCAGCGGGGACAAGGCCCGCGCCCGCGCAGAACTGCAAAAATTGCTGGCCGAGACTCCGGCATTCCCCGAAACGCAGGCTGCCAAAGCTTTGCTCGACAGCCTGTGATGCCCGCGCAGCCCTGTTCACACATGCCGGCACGCCTCGCACCGCCTGGCGAAGCCTGTCCCGGCCGTCTCCCTTGTCGGAATTTTTTACACGAGCGCCTTGCCGGGCCCCGGGAAAAACTGGCAACAATTTGTTTTATAAGGGTTTAACAAAACCTGGCATGGTGCGTGCTTTATGAGAGGCAGGTTGAATTAACCTCAACACCCAACCTCTCACAGGAGTGACGAAATGAAACTCACACAACTCTCCGCTCTGGTCGCAGCCGCCGTCCTGTCGCTCAGCGCCAACGCCGAACCGTTCTACATGGTCGTGCCCGATGGCGCCGTGGACAACCAGACCGCCAACACTTACCAGTTCGGCATCGATTTCCGGGCCACCTCGAACTACGTCGACTCGGACAACTCCTACGACGGCACCAATGCCTCCACCTTCGTCACCGTTGGCGACGCGGTGAATGACGTCGGCGTCGGCACGGTTTCCAGCCTGCTCGGATCCAATGGCATCGCCATGACCGCCAACAACCTTGACGAAGGCATGGGCGACAACTGGCAGCTTTCCTTCAATTACAACATCAACGGCGTGGTGGTTGCGGTCGACAACTCGGGCCTGCCCGCTTCCCAGGGCATCGGCGCCTTCTACGGCGACGGCGTGGTGGATGGCGACAACCTGATTCAGATCTATTACGACGTGCTGGACGTCAACGGCAACGCGATCAGTTCGGTACTGGTGATGAATCTGGAAGTCCTGTCCAGCAGCGGCACCATCGGCAACGCCGTGTTCAGTGCGGCGGTCGACTTCACCGGCGTGGATGCGCTGGCGCAGAGCCTGTTCTTCTTTGCCGACGGCACCAACTGGTTCGACCTGTGGACGGACGGCCAGCCGCTGCCCGGCATCGAAATTGCCGCGCGCATCGACACCAACGTCGATCCGCAACTGGTTCCGACCGTGGCGGCCAATGGCGATACGGCTTCCCGCACCAACACCCTGAATGGCAGCCTGGAATTCAACCGCGTGCCGGAACCCGGCAGCCTGGCGCTTCTGGGCATGGGCCTGCTGGGCCTGGGTCTCGGCCGCCGCTATTTCAAGCAAGCCTAAACCGCTGCTCACCCCGGCAAAAAGCCAGAGCGTCTGCTCTGGCTTTTTTTATGCCGCCCATCCTGCCACTTGGCAGGCAGTCCCCCGTCATCGGGCGTGCAGTCAGGTATTTTTTCGGGACAAACGCCAGTTGACGTAGGCGATCGCCAGCCGCTGCAGTGGATGCGCATTGCCGCCCGGACGCCAGGTACGCTTCAGTTTGCCGGTGTAGGCATCGAATTGCAGACTATGCGGCACGGCACGCACCTTGCCCCGGCCGAGCAGGATTTTCAGCGCTTCGGTGCCCGCCATGCCGGCGCACAACTGGCACGCCAGGCCGGTTGACGGCACGCGCTGGGTTTTAAAGTCGACGATTTCGGGATAAACCAGATAACCCCGGTGCAACAGGGCGGGGGCCAGGCCGACCAGGAAACGGATCGGCCATTCGTCTTCGGGCGTGCCCTGCAGCCGGAAATACTCGTCGAAGCCGGGGCCGTCCGGCAGAAAATTGAGCACGGCCGCCCCCATCCCCAGGGGAACGGCAAAGGTGATGGGAATACCGCGTGCACGGCAGGCGTCATACACCAGGCGGCGCGCGGAAAAAACAAAATAATCCAGGCCGTCCACGTAGAGGTCAACACCATCCAGAAACGCGTCCACGTTATGCGGCTGCACGCCAGCGTCGAATACGCGGATGTCCAACTCGGGGTTGATGTCGCGCGCCAGCCTGGCCATGACCTCCGCCTTGGGCTGCCCCATGCTGCTCATGCTGGCGCCGGCCTGACGGTTGAAATTGACCAGATCGAACTGGTCGAGATCCGCCACATGGAAACGGCCGATGCCCAGCCGGGCCAAGGTCAACAGATGTACGCCGCCGGCGCCGCCGAGGCCGGCTATGGCGACCTTTTTACCGCGCAGCGTGGTTTGCTCGTGTGGGGTCAGCCAGCCAAGGTTGCGGCCGAATGCCTCGTTATAATCGAAAGCCCGCACAATGACGCTTCAAGCATCCTCTTTCAGCAAGCGTCCCAGAATGCCTTCCTGGTCGTGCGCCGAGAAAAAGTAGGGATAAAGACTGCGGTCCTTGGCCGCCTTGCCCTTGCCGCCGAGTTCTTCTATCTTTTGCCGCATGTATTCCAGCTCCAGATGCATCAGCAACACGGGGAAATTGACCCGGTTGTTCATTCTTTCTTCCCCGATCTGCTTGAAGCCCAGCATTTTTTCATAGAAGGTTTTGTGGCGGGGAACGATCTCGATGATGGCGTCGGTACATTCATGGATGACGCCGTATAGATAGGCGATATGAATCAGGCTTGCCAGCAATTGCTTGGAGCCGATGTTTTCGTCGATGGCAAGCTTGCTGAGCTCTCCGACGCGCCTGCCCTGGGCGCGCAACGCATCGATTTCGGGCTTGTAGATTTCTTCCGCCAGCATGCCTTCTGGCGAGTCATAGCCGACCGTGACGGTGCCGACGATCTTTTCCTGGTAAAACGACAGGATGGTGATGCGATTGGGGTATTTCTTCAAGTGCGCCTTGGGGAAACCGCGCCAGGCATAGCGCTTCTGCACCAGCATGCTGGCATGGTTGAAAACCTCATCCTGCTGCGCGAAACGCAGCTTGAAGAGCTTTTCCCCCATGCGCTCTTCCTGGACCTCGGGATCTCCCTCGGGAAGCGGGCTCAAGTCCTTGAGACGGTAGGGCGACTCGAAGCTAATGATGGTTCGATCGAAATCGTCGGCAATACTCCGGCCACGCCCAATCAACTTGCTCAAATTTAGCGTCACCTTCGACCCTCCTGACACACCGGGGAAACCCTTCCCCCCATACTCATTTCTATCGGCCCGTCACAGGCAAAAATTTAGGCCTCGCCGCGCATCCATCGCGCCACATCCCGCGCAAAATAGGTCAGCACGCCATCAGCCCCGGCGCGCTTGAATGCCAGCAGCGCTTCCAGCACGCACGCACGCTCATCCAGCCAGCCATTTTGCGCCGCGGCCTTCAGCATGGCGTATTCGCCACTGACCTGGTACGCATAGGTCGGTGCGCCATAAGCGTCCTTGACGCGCCGGATGACGTCGAGATAGGGCATGCCCGGCTTGACCATGATCATGTCGGCGCCTTCCTGGAGATCCATTCCGACCTCCCATAACGCCTCATTGCTGTTGGCCGGGTCCATCTGGTAGGTATATTTGTTGCCCTTGCCCAGATTGAGTGCCGATCCGACAGCGTCCCGGAACGGGCCGTAAAAACTGGAAGCGTATTTGGCAGCATAGGCCAGAATCCGGGTATGGATATGACCGGCACTCTCGAGCGCGCTGCGCAGGGCCGCCACCCTGCCGTCCATCATGTCGGATGGCGCAACCACGTCGGCGCCGGCTTGGGCGTGCACGACTGCCTGCCGGGCGAGCACCGCCACCGTCTCGTCGTTCATCACATAGCCGCTGGCATCGATCAGGCCATCCTGGCCGTGGCTGGTGTAAGGGTCCAGCGCAATATCGGTGATGATGCCCAACTCGGGGAAACGGCTTTTCAATGCGGCCACGGTACGCGGCACCAGGCCATCGGGATTGATCGCCTCTTCCGCCCCCGGCGTTTTCAAGCCGGTATCGATCACCGGGAACAAGGCCAGCGCGGGGATGCCCAGCCGCAGGCATTCTTCTGCCACCGGCAACACCAGGTCCAGCGACAGCCGTTCGACGCCGGGCATCGAAGCCACTGCTTCACGCCTGCCCTGCCCGTCCAGGACAAACACCGGATAAATCAGATCGTTTGATGTGAGCGTGTGTTCGCACATGAGACGACGGGAAAAATCGTCGCGCCGCATACGGCGCATGCGGCGGGCGGGAAATGAGCCAAAAGGCAGGTTCACAAAGATCTCCAAAGAATTCGCATGGTGGCGTGGAACTTTTTCAAGGACTTCCCGCTCTATCTAGCAGACGGTTTCGTACCGTCTCCCGCTTCTCCTCCCTGAGCGGGATGCCTTAATCCCCTTAAGGCATTTTTTGCCCCGATCCCTCCCTTGGTCGGGGCTTTTTGTTGGGCGGCGCCGGCAAAGTTATTCGTTTGTCTGCGGCTCCTGCTGCCGGGACTGGGCAAGCCACCCTTCGATCAAAGCGGCCGCCTCTTCCGAGCCCTGCCGCGACAGGCTGGAAAACAACTGAACAGTGACGCCGTCCAGCGCCGCAAGTTCCTGTTTGACGCGGCGCAATGTCAAGGCTTTCTCGCTGTTGGACAATTTGTCCGACTTGGACAACAGGATGTGGACTGGCTTGCCGGTGGGGGTGAACCAGTCGAGCATCTGCCGGTCCAGCGGGGTGAGCGGATGGCGCGCATCCATGATGAGCACCATCCCGGCCAGCGCCTCCCTCTCCTGCAGGTAGCGCGACAGCAACCCTTCCCATTTCGCCTTCACTTCGGGCGGCACTTTTGCATAGCCATAGCCCGGCAGGTCGACCAGATAGGTGTCGGCATCCAGTTCGAAAAAGTTGATAAGCTGCGTTCGGCCGGGAGTTTTGGACGTAAACGCCAGGCGGTTTTTACGCGTCAACAGATTGATTGCACTCGACTTTCCGGCATTGGATCGCCCGGCGAATGCGATTTCGGCGCGGCTGTAGGGCAAATCGCGCAGCTGGGCGACCGAGGTATGGAATTGAGCGCGATTGAGCACGGGCTTGGCAGTCATATTAGTTGCCGCTAAACTACCCTTTTTCCCAAGTTTTGCAAGCTTCAGGAGCTTTTGATGAAACTCGTCGTCTCTCTGGTCGCCGCTCTGGCCGCCACCTCCGTTTTTGCCAATACCCCTGCTGCCGTCCCGGCCAGCAAAGGCGACCCCAAGGCGGCAGAAAGCATCGTCAACCAGGTTTGTGCGGCTTGCCACTCGGTGGACGGCAACAGCGCAGCCGCCGCCAACCCCAAGCTGGCGGGCCTCAATTCCGAATACATCTACAAACAGCTTACCGAGTTCAAATCGGGCGCCCGCAAGAATGCCATCATGTCTGGCATGGTCGCCAACCTCAGCCCGCAGGACATGCAGAATCTGGCTGCCTATTACAGTGCCCAGCAACCCAAACCCGGCACGTCCGCGGATCGGGAGCTCGCGCTGACCGGCCAGAAGATCTATCGCGGCGGCGTGCAAGGAGCAGGCGTACCGGCCTGCGCTTCCTGCCACGGCCCGCAGGGCAAGGGCATTCCCAGCCAGTTCCCGCACCTGGCCGGACAGCACAGCGACTACATCTACGCCCAGCTGAACAGCTTCCGTGTCGGCGAGCGCGCAAATGATGCCGCCAAGATGATGCGCAGCATCGCCGCCAAGATGACCGACGCCGACATGAAGGCAGTGGCATCTTATATTCAGGGCTTGCGTTAAACTTATTGACCGCACCTGAGTCGATGGAAGGGTGACGCAAGTCACCCTTTTTTATTGCTGCCACATGAACACTGCCCCCCACTCCTTCGGCAAGTCCCTGTTCGAACTGTTGAGTTCGATGCGTTTTGCCATCAGCCTGCTGTCCATCCTCGCAGTCGCCTCGATCGTCGGCACGGTGCTGAAACAGGCCGAACCGTACAACAACTACGTCATCCAGTTCGGACCGTTCTGGTTCCAGGTGTTTGAAAAACTGGGGCTGTACGATGTCTATCACGCCGCCTGGTTTCTGCTCATCCTGACCTTCCTCGTCGTTTCGACCAGCGTCTGCATCTACCGCAACGCGCCGAACTTCGTGCGCGAGATGAAGAGCTTTCGCGAGCACGTCAGCGAACAGTCGCTGAACGCGTTCAAGCACCGGCACGAAGCGGCCACGACGCAGCCGCCCGCTGCGCTCGCCGCCAGCGCGCAGCGCTATCTCGAAGGTCAGGGATACAAAGTCAAAAACCTGTCGCGCGAAGACGGCGTGCTGCTTGCCGCCAAGGCCGGCAGCTGGAACCGCCTCGGCTATCTGCTGGCGCATTCGGCCATCGTGATGATCTGCATCGGCGGCCTGATGGACGGCAATCTGGTGTTCAAGGCGCAGCAGCTGCTGGGTTACAAGAAGATCGAGACGCGCGACATCCCGCAAAGCCAGGTGCCGGCGATTTCGCGCCTGGCCCCTTCCAACCCGTCGTTCCGCGGCAGCGTGCAAATTCCCGAGGGCTCCAGCGCGGACGTGGCCTTCCTGAATGTGGCCGACGGTTACCTGGTGCAGGATCTGCCGTTTACCGTGGCGTTGAAGCAGTTCCGCATCGAGCACTACACGACGGGGCAGCCCAAAAGCTTCGAGAGCGACATCGAGCTGTTCGACCGTTCCGGCAAAAAAATCAGGGAAGCGACGATCGCCGTCAACCACCCGCTGATCCACGACGGCATCGCGATTTACCAGGCAAGCTTTGCCGACGGCGGCACCCGCCTGACACTGCGCGGCTGGAACCTGTTCGCCCCCACGGCCGCATCCTTCCCCATCGAAGGCACGGTGCTCCAGAGCGCCACGCTGACCAGCGCAGCGGGCGACTACACCCTCGAGTTCATCGATTTCCGCCCGTTCAACATCGAAAACATGGGCGGCGAAATCGCCGCGTCCGGCGACGCCATGAGCGTGCTCGGCGGCAGCCCGGTCAGCGACAACCGGCATCTGCGCAACGTCGGCCCGAGCTTCCAGTACAAGCTGCGCGACTCGCGCGGGCAGGCGCGCGAATTTTCCAACTACATGCTGCCGCTGGAACTGGAGGGCCGCTGGTACATGATGTCGGGCGTGCGCGAGTCACCGAACGAGTCCTTCCGCTACATGCGCATGCCGCTCGATGCCGACGGCAAGATCGACAGTTTCATGCGGCTGCGCGGCGCGCTGCTGAATGCGGGGTTGCGCCCTGAAATTGCCGCGCGCTTCGCCCGCCAGGCATTGCCGAAAGACGCCTGGGGCACCGAAATCGAGGGCAAGCTGACAGCCAGCGCCGCCCAGGTGCTGGCCTTGTTTGCCGGGGGCGGCTTCCAAGCGCTGGGCGGATTCATCGAAACCAAGGTGCCGGAAGCCGAACGCGAAAAGGCGGCCGGCACCTATCTGCGCATTCTGGAGCTCGCCGCGTTCGAGGCGCTGCAGGTTGCCAATCGCCAGGACGGCCTGCCCACGCCCAAGCCCGACGACGCGACCGGCTGGCTGGTACGCGACACCCTCAACAGCATGAGCGACATGTTCGTCTACGGCGCGCCGGTCTATCTGCAGCTGATGCAGTACGACGAAGTCAAGGCAAGCGGCCTGCAACTCACCCGCTCGCCCGGCAAGAACGTGGTCTATTTCGGTTCGCTTTTGCTGACGCTCGGCGTATTCTTCATGCTCTACGTGCGTGAGCGCCGGGTCTGGCTGCGCATCAAACCGGGCCACGCGCTGCTGGCGATGTCGTCGGCCAAGCACACGATCGATTTCGAAAAAGAATTCACCCAGCACGCGCGGGCGCTGGACACCCTTGTCAAACAAACAGCCACGCCGTAAACAACCTGGAGGCCACACCATGGAACTCGCCCTCGACCAACCCGCCCCGCTGCTGAAGCGCCTGTCATGGTTCGACTGGCTGTTTGCCGCCATCGTCGCGGCAGGCGGCCTGTTCGCCCTGTCGCGTTTCGGCGAATACATGGACATCTATGAAAAAGCCATCCTGCTGGCGGCGATTCCGTCGCTGGCGGTATTCGGCTGGTTCTGGAAACCGTTCCGCCCGCTGTTCATCGTGGTCGGTGCGGTCAGCCTGTTCGCCGTCAGCCAGTACCAGGGCAGCCTGGCGCGCATGGAGGAGGCCTTCTTCCTCAAATACCTGATCTCCAGCCAGGCCGCCATCATGTGGATGTGCGCGCTGTTCGGGCTGGCCACGCTGGCCTACTGGGGCGGGCTGCTGGCACGCTCCGAATTCGCCATGAAGACCGGCAGCACGCTGACCTGGGTCGCAGTGGCCATGGGTTTCAGCGGCCTGATGGTGCGCTGGTACGAGTCCTATCTCGTCGGCGCCGACGTCGGCCACATTCCGGTGTCGAACCTGTACGAGGTCTTCGTGCTGTTCTGCCTCATCACCGCGATGCTGTACCTGTATTACGAGGCGCGCTACCAGACCCGCCAGATGGGCGCCTTCGTGCTGCTGGTGATCTCCGCCGCCGTCGGCTTCATCCTGTGGTACACCTTCGACCGCGGCGCGCATGAGATCCAGCCGCTGGTGCCCGCGCTCAAATCGTGGTGGATGAAGCTGCACGTGCCCGCCAACTTCATCGGCTATGGCGCCTTCTCCATCGCCGCCATGCTCGGCGTCGCCTACCTGCTCGCCGCGCGCGGCATCCTCGCCAGCCGCCTGCCCAAGCTGGAAGTGATCGACGACGTCATGTACAAGGCCATCGCCATCGGCTTTGCCTTTTTCACCATCGCCACCATCCTCGGCGCGATGTGGGCGGCCGAAGCCTGGGGCGGCTACTGGTCGTGGGATCCGAAGGAAACCTGGGCGTTGATCGTGTGGCTGAACTACGCCGCCTGGCTGCACATCCGCCTGGTCAAGGGCCTGCGCGGACCGATGCTGGCCTGGTGGGCGGTGGTCGGCCTGTTCGTCACCATCTTCGCCTTCATCGGCGTCAACATGTTCCTGTCGGGATTGCATTCCTACGGCACGCTCTAAAATCAGGCGCCCGATCGGTGTCCCCCCATCCGGCATGGAACTGACGATGCAGCCGATGGGCGCCACGGTGGCGGCGGCCGCGACCCGGAACCTTTGAGCCGCCCGCCATTGCCCCGCCTGCGGCGGCGCAATGGGTTTGCGGACCTTGCAGCCATGCGAAAAAGACTGTTTTATGCCGCCCCCCTGGCATTGGCCGCAATGGCCGCGGGGATCTGGCTGGCCCAGGCCCGCTACGTGCCGCGCCCGCCTGCGGCACCCGCTGTCGCCGCGCTGTGGCAACTCGGCTTTCCGGACCTGCAGGGACAGGTGCAGCAACTGGCGCAATGGCGCGGTCAGGTCCTGGTGCTGAATTTCTGGGCCAGCTGGTGCGCGCCGTGCCGCGAGGAAATGCCGGACTTTGCCGCCCTGCGCGAGCAATATCGGCCTCACGGAGTCGAATTTCTCGGCATCGCCATCGACAACCCGGCCAATGTCGCGCAGTTTCTGCGGCGCCTGCCGGTCGCTTATCCGATCCTGATCGGCGAAGGCACCGCCCATGGCCTGGCACGGCAACTGGGCAACCCGAGCGGAGCGCTGCCTTACACGATCGTGCTCGATCGCGACGGCAACATCGTGTTGAGCCACCTCGGGCGACTATCCCGCGCCACGCTTGAAGCCACCTTGCGCGAAATCGCTGCATAGTTGCGATTTAGCGTCAATATCTGGACAATTTACCTTCATTTACGGCAAACTCGCCGCCATGACGACTAAACGAACCAGCCGCACCGCGGCTAAATCGGTCCCCAGTCCGCACCCCCATGTCCTGGTTTTGCATGGCCCCAACCTCAATTTGCTGGGTAGCCGCGAACCCAAGCATTATGGTCTCGCCACGCTCGACGACATCGACCGTGCGCTGGCCAGCCGCGGGAAAACCGCCGGCGCGCACGTCGAAACCTTTCAGCACAACCACGAAGGCGCATTGATCGAACGCATCCACCAGGCCGCGCGCGACTGCGTCGATTTCATCGTCATCAACCCGGCGGGCTACACCCACACCAGCGTCGCCCTGCGCGACGCCCTGGCAGCCACCGCCATCCCTTTCGTTGAAGTTCATCTTTCCAATATCTACGCGCGCGAATCCTTCCGCCATCACTCGTACTTTTCCGACCTCGCCGTCGGCGTGGTGTCCGGTCTGGGCGCGCACGGCTACGAACTGGCGCTGGAATACGCCTTGCGACACCTCCAAAACAGGACCTCCCATGGATCTCAGAAAACTGAAAAAACTCATTGACCTGGTCGAAGCCTCGGGCATTGCCGAGCTGGAGATCACCGAAGGCGAAGAAAAAGTCCGCATCGCCAAAAGCATCGCGGGCGCGCCGATGATGATGGCCCCCCAGCCGCAATTCATCCACGCAGCCGCGCCGGCGGCACCGGCGGCAGTCGCAGCCGCGCCGGCGGAAGACGCCGTCCCCGAAGGCCACGTCGTACGCTCGCCCATGGTCGGCACGTTCTACCGCGCTCCGGCCCCGGGCTCGAAAAACTTTGCCGAAGTCGGCCAGAGCGTGAATGCCGGCGACACGCTTTGCATCATCGAGGCGATGAAACTGCTGAACGAAATCGAAGCGGACCAGGGCGGCGTCATCAAGGCCATTCTGGTCGAAAACGGCCAGCCGGTTGAATACGGCGA
>NZ_MKUG01000026.1 GCF_001897685.1 Thiobacillus sp. 65-1402 | reverse complement strand
CCTCGGACGGGTGCTCGACCCGGATCTCCAGGATGTCCTCGGGAATGACGCTCTTGAGCTCGGCGGGCTTGCCCTTGGCGATCATCCGGCCGCGCGAGATCAGCACCAGCTCGTCGCAGTATTCGGCCTCTTCCATGTAATGGGTGGTGACGAACACGGTGGTGCCGCGCTGCGCCATCTGCGCGATCAGATCCCAGAACTGGCGGCGCGACAGCGGATCGACCCCCGAGGTCGGCTCGTCGAGGAACAGGATCGGCGGCTCGTGCAGCACCGCACAGCCCAGCGCCAGGCGCTGTTTCCAGCCGCCGGCCAGCGACCGGGTCAGGCTGTTGCGCTTGTCCGCCAGGCCCGCCATGTCCAGCACCCAGTCCTTGCGTTCGCGGCGCCTGGTCCGGGGCACGTTGTAGATGCCGGCAAAGAAGTCGATGTTTTCCTCGACCGAAAGGTCGTCGTAGAGCGAAAATTTCTGCGACATGTAGCCGATGTGGCGCTTGATGGTCTCGGACTCGGTCATGATGTCGAAACCCGCCACCCGGCCCGCGCCGGAACTCGGCAGCAACAGGCCGCACAGCATGCGGATGGTGGTCGACTTGCCCGCGCCGTTGGGGCCGAGAAAGCCGAACACCTGGCCGGCTTCCACGCTGAGCGAGACGCGGTCGACGGCGACGAAATCGCCGAACCTCCGCGTCAGGTCGCGCACTTCGACGGCGTGGTCCGTGTTCATGCCGCCGCCTCGGCGTCATCCCGCGTCACCCGATGGATGAACACGTCTTCCAGCGTCGGGGCAATGACTTTTTCCGCCAGCACCGCGATGCCCGCCTGCTGCAGGATGGCCCGGGCCTGCTCCGCTTCCGCCGCCTCTTCGGCATACAGATGCAGCATGCCGCCGAACAGGCTGACACGATTGGCGCCCAGCTGCGCGGCAAGCGCCTCGCGCGCGAGGCGCGGCTGCGCGGTTGCCAGTTCCAGCAGTTGGCCGGGGAGGCCTTCTTTCAGTTTCTGCGGGGTGTCGCACTGGATCAGGCGGCCGCGATGCATCAGGCCGACGCGGCTGCAACGCTCCGCTTCGTCGAGGTAGGCGGTGGAAACGAAGATCGTCACCCCTTCCTTCAGCATGGCGTAGAGGATGCGCCAGAAATCGCGCCGCGACACCGGGTCGACGCCGTTGGTGGGCTCGTCGAGAAACAGGATTTCCGGCTTGTGGATCAGCGCGCAGGCCAGCCCCAGCTTCTGCTTCATGCCGCCGGAAAGATTGCGCGCCTGGCGCTTTCTGAACGGCGTCAGGTTGGAAAAGCCGAGCAGGCGCTGTTCCAGCGGCTCGCGCTCGCGCCGCGGCACTTCGTACAGGTCGGCGTAGAAGCGCAGGTTTTCCTCGACCGTGAGGTCGCCGTACAGGCCGAAACGCTGCGACATGTAGCTGATGCGCACCTTGATGGCCTCCGCCTCGTCGTGGATGGAAAACCCTGCCACCGTGGCCGCGCCTTCGCTGGCGGCGAGAATGCCGGTCAGCATGCGCATGGCGGTGGTCTTGCCGGCGCCGTCCGGCCCCACCAGACCGAAGATCTCGCCGCGCCGCACCTGCAGGTCGAGCCCGCGCACCGCCCACATGCCGCCGAATGCGCGTCCCAGCCCGCTGGCCGCGATGGCGATTTCGTTCACACCGTGTCTCCGTGCGCGGCCAGAGGGATCATTGCCAGCTCCCGCCCGCCGCCGAGATGTACACATCGCCCGGCATGCCCGGCTTGAGCGTGCCGTCCTGGTTGTCGACGCTCACATTCACCGCGAACACCAGCTTCACCCGCTCTTCCTGGGTCTGCACGTTCTTGGGGGTGAACTCCGCCTGCGACGACACGTAGCTCACCCGGCCCTCGAATTCGCGCTCGGGGAAGGTGTCGACCTTGACCCGGGCGGCGGCGCCCAGGCGCACCTTGCCGATCTGGTTTTCCGGAATGTAGACCCTGAGCCAGGGCCGGGAAATATCGGTGACCGTCACCACCGGGCGCCCGGCGCCCAGGGTTTCGCCCACCTCGGCATGCTTGCGGGCAACCACGCCATCTATCGGGCTGGTCACCTGCAAGTCCTCCAGGGCGACGCGGGCGGCGGCGACCGCCGCCCGCGCTTCGTCGCTTTGCGCACGCGCGGCGTTGACGGTTTCGGGGCGATAGCCGCTTTGCAGCAACTTGAGCCGTTCCTGTGCCGCGCTCGCCTGCTGCGCCGCGACGACGGCCGCGGTGCGATCCCTGTCGCGCCGCTGCTGGCTGGTGGCGCCGCCCTCGAAGAGCACCTCGGAACGCCGCGCCTCTTCGTCAAGGTTGGCCCGGTTGGCGCGCGCCTGTTCGAGCTGCGCGCGTGCCTCGGCGATTTCCGGCGCGCGATAGCCCTGCTGCAGATCCTTGAGGCGGGCCTCGGCAGCCTGCTGCGCGGCTTCCGCCTGGCGCAGCCGGGCGGCGGCCTCGCGGTCGTCGAGCGCCGCCAGCAGATCGCCCGCCTTGACGCGGCTGCCTTCATCCACCGGCCGCTTGCCCAGGATGCCCGGCACCCGGAAGGCGGCGGCGACCTCGGTCGCATCCACCGTGCCCGAGGCGAATACCGTGCTTTCGTCCAGCCGCTCCGCCCAGGGCGCGAATTTCCACAGCGCAGCGGCGACGATGCCGGCAGCGACGACGCCGCCGATGACGATCTTCCTGTTCATAGTCTTGCTCCTTGCTGGATGGCGTGCCCCGCAAGGTTTTTTGCGGTGAGGTCTTGATCGGGAAAAGCAGCGGCATGCACACTCCCGGCAGCGATGTCGGCCTCGCAAGCCCTTATGCCGTCGTGCCAGGCGAGGTAGTGCGCAGGCGTGCGGGGGGCGGTTGCGGACGAGGACGGCGGCATGCCGGTTTTCCTGCCGGCCTCCGCGGGCCGGAAGCTGTCCGGCGCGAGCTCGCCGGTGGCGCGCAGCAACTGCGCCTGACTCACGGCGATGTCGTATCCCGCCTGCAGGCGGTTCGCCGTGGCCGACCACAGGGCGGACTCGGCGCCGAGCAGGTCGGTGATGGTGTTTTCGCCGCTGCGGTAGCGCAGGGTCTCGATGCGCAGCGCTTCGCCGGCCTCGGTTTCTCCCTGGGCGGCCGCGTCCAGCCTGGCACGCGATTCGGCCAGCGCGCCAAACGCCTGTTCGACCTCGCTGGCGATGCGGTTATGGGCGTCTTCCTGCAGCAGGGCGTTTTGCCGCTGCTCGATCACCGCCTGTTCCACCCGGCGCTTGCGGATGCTGCCGTCGAACAGGGACAGCGACAATTGCACGCCTATCTGCGAATCGTCGTAGCCTTTCCAGTCGCCGCCGCTGCTCTCCTGCGCCCTTGCCACCAGATCGACCTGCGGCAGCCGGTCGCCACGGGCGATGGCGGTTTTCTGCTGTGCCGCACGGCCCGCGGCATCCAGCCCGAGGAGATCCGGACGCTGCTGCAGGGCGCGGCTCAGCGCCGCTTCGAACGAAGCCGGCAGGACCGGCGCGGTTACCCCCAGCTCGGCCAGAACAGGCGCCGGCCCGCGCTCGCCCAGCAGGGCGACCAGCAGCGAAAGCGCATCCTTCTCGCCCTGCGTGACCGACACCTTGTCGTAGCGTGCCTGCGACAACTGCGTCTGCAGCCGGATCAGGTCGAGCTGCGCGGCGCGGCCTTCCCGAATGCGCAGGCCGATGTCCTTTTCCTCCCGCTGCAGCGCCTTGATGCGGGCGTCGAGAACCTGCCCGAGCTGCCTGAAATGCAGGGCCTTGGTGTAGGTGGCGACGACATTGAACAGCAGGTCCTGCCCGCTGGCACGCAACGCCTGGACCGACGCCTCGCGGCTGTGCACGGCCAGCGCTTCGCCGGCGGCCAGTTTGCCGCCGCGGTATAGCGGCAGCTTCAGTGCCAGACCGATGTTGGCAATATCCCTGTCCATCGGCGGAAAAACGCCTGCCTCGCGGATCGGCGTGATCAATGCCGGGTAGGCATGGCGCGTGTACGCCGCATTCAGCTCGACCCTGGGCAAATGCTGGCTGCGGGCGATATCCCGCTCCAGCGTTTGCCGGCCGACTTCGGCTTGCTGGCTTTTGATGGCCGGGTTGGATTGCACGGCGCGCTCCATCGCCTCCCACAAAGCGAGCGGATCGCCGGCAAAGGCCGTCTTCCAGGGGGAAAGAAGCAAGGTGAACAGCAGCAGGCGCGACAGGGGTTTCATACGCGCATCCATTCCGGGTTTTCCATGAAAGCCGCACCAAGTAAGTAATCAGTTACTTATTATCTGTCTCGAGCCGGGTTTGTCAAGAATTTGGGCCGCCCGTGATCGCCCATTGTTAAAAACAATAAATCTATATCTCACCGACAACGGGCGCATTCAACGCGATTGAAACCTGCGCCGGGCAATGCATGGCCGAGCGCCGTTTGCGCGCGGCTTCGCCGGGCATGGCCGGGGCTCCCAAGGCATACGGCTAGTTATTGAACGCTATCTTTATACCGCCCGACCTGGCGCCGAGCCGGCCAAGCCCGCGTCAATCAGATATCCGGGCGCTCAAGACAGGCCAGCAGGGTCGCTGCCAGCGCGCTCATGTCATCGGCACTCGTCACATAGGGCGGCATGACATAGACCGTATTGCCGATGGGACGGATGAACACCCCCCGTTCCAAAGCCGCCCGATGAAAACGGGAGGAGAAACCGGGGCGTGCCGCCGTCACGTCGAACGCCCAGATCATGCCGGCCTGGCGGAAATGGCCCACTCGCGGGTGGGCCGCCACCCCCGCCAGCGCGCGGGTGAATTCCTGCGCCTTGAGCCGGTTGGCGTCGATGACCCGGTCGGCCTCGAAGATGTCCAGCACGGCCAGCGCCGCGCGGCAGGCGAGCGGATTGCCGGTGTAGGAATGCGAATGCAGGAAGCCGCGCGCGATGGCATCGCCGTAGAACGCGGCATAGACGGCGTCGGTCGTCAGCACCGCCGACAGCGGCAGATAGCCGCCGGTGATGCCCTTGGACAGGCAGATGAAGTCGGGGCGGATGGATGCCTGCTCGAATGCGAACAGGGTGCCGGTGCGGCCGAAACCCACGGCGATCTCGTCGGCGATCAGATGCACCTGATACTGGTCGCACAGTTCGCGCGCGCGGGCCAGATAAACCGGGTGGTACATCGCCATGCCCGCCGCGCCCTGCACCAGCGGCTCGACGATGAAGGCGGCGGTGGTGGCGGCGTGCTCGGCAAGGTGCGCCTCCAGCACGGCGGCGCAGCGCAGCGCCCAGGCCTCGGCGCGCTCTCCGGGTTCGGCCAGCCGCGCATCCGGCGTCGGCACCTGTACCGAATGCCGCAACAAGGGGGCGTAGGTGTCCTTGAACAGCGCGATATCGGTCACCGACAGCGCGCCGACGGTTTCGCCGTGGTAGCCGTTTTGCAGGCTGACGAAAGCGTTTTTCCCAGCCTGCCCTGCGTTCCGCCAGTAGTGAGCGCTCATTTTCAGCGCGATTTCGGTGGCCGAGGCACCGTCCGAACCGTAGAAGGCGTGGCCGAGCCCGGTCAGCCGCGCCAGCCGCTCCGACAGCTCCACCACCGGCGCGTGGGTCGCCCCGGCCAGCATCACGTGCTCGATCTTGCCGAGCTGGTCGACGATGGCGGCATTGATGCGCGGATTGCAATGGCCGAACAGGTTGACCCACCAGCTGGAAATCGCGTCCAGGTAGCGGCGCCCGTCGACGCCGATCAGCCACGCCGCTTCGCCGCGCGCAATCGCCAGCGGCGGGACGGCTTCCAGTTGCTTCATCTGGGTGCAGGGGTGCCACACGGCGGCACGGGTGCGGCTTAATAAATCGTCCATGGACTTGAAATTGAAACTTTCCGCCCCTATTATTGGCACTCAACGGCGGCGAGTGCTAACAACGACTCGCCGCCTGCTTATTCCTTTCGGGCAGCCGCGCTGCCCATTATCAACGTACCGCAATGGAGACTTTGCAATGAAAATCCGTCCTCTGCACGACCGTGTGATTGTCAAGCGCATGGCAGAAGAGCGCAAGACCGCTTCCGGAATCGTCATCCCCGACAACGCCACCGAAAAACCCGATCAGGGCGAAATCCTCGCCGTCGGCGCCGGCAAGAAAGACGACCAGGGCAAGCTGATTCCGCTGGACGTGAAAGTCGGCGATCGCGTGCTGTTCGGCAAGTACGCCGGCCAGGCCGTCAAGATCGAAGGCGAGGAACTGCTGGTGATGCGCGAAGAAGACATCATGGGCGTGGTCGAGCAATAAGCGAACCATCGCTCATTCCATCCCAATCGAATTCAAATATTCAGGAGTAAAACATGGCAGCAAAAGACGTACGTTTTGGCGATTCCGCGCGTCACCGCATGGTGGCAGGCGTCAACATCCTGGCTGACGCCGTCAAGGTGACCCTCGGCCCGAAAGGCCGCAACGTGGTGCTCGACCGTTCCTACGGCGCCCCCACCGTGACCAAGGACGGCGTGTCGGTCGCCAAGGAAATCGAGCTGAAGGACAAGCTGGAGAACATGGGCGCGCAGATGGTCAAGGAAGTCGCTTCCAAGACCTCCGACATCGCCGGTGACGGCACCACCACCGCCACCGTGCTGGCGCAGTCCATCGTCAACGAAGGCATGAAGTACGTCGCCGCCGGGATGAACCCGATGGATCTGAAGCGCGGCATCGACAAGGCCGTGACCGCCATCACCGCCGAGCTGAAGAAGATTTCCGTGCCCTGCACCAGCAGCAAGGAAATCGCCCAGGTCGGTTCCATTTCCGCCAACTCGGATTCCTCCATCGGCGACATCATCGCCGCCGCGATGGACAAGGTCGGCAAGGAAGGCGTGATCACGGTCGAAGACAGCTCGGGCCTGGAGAACGAACTCGAAGTGGTCGAGGGCATGCAGTTCGACCGCGGCTACCTGTCGCCCTACTTCATCAACAATCCCGACAAGCAGATGGCGATCATGGAAGATCCGTTCATCCTGCTGTACGACAAGAAGATCTCCAACATCCGCGACCTGCTGCCCGTGCTGGAGCAGGTTGCCAAGGCCGGCAAGCAGCTGATGATCGTCGCCGAAGACGTCGACGGCGAAGCGCTCGCCACCCTGGTGGTGAACAACATCCGCGGCATCCTCAAGACCTGCGCCGTCAAGGCCCCGGGCTTCGGCGACCGCCGCAAGGCGATGCTGGAAGACCTGGCCATCCTGACCGGCGGCACCGTGATCGCCGAGGAAGTCGGCCTCTCGCTGGAAAAGGCCACCCTGCAGGACCTCGGCCGCGCCAAGCGCATCGAGGTCGGCAAGGAAAACACCACCCTCATCGACGGCGCCGGCAATGCCGATGCGATCAAGAACCGCATCACCCAGATCAACAAGCAGATCGATGAAGTCAGCAGCGACTACGACCGCGAGAAGCTGCAGGAGCGCAAGGCCAAGCTGGCCGGCGGCGTGGCGGTGATCAAGGTCGGTGCGGCGACCGAAGTCGAGATGAAAGAGAAGAAGGCCCGCGTCGAAGACGCGCTGCACGCCACCCGTGCCGCCGTTGAAGAAGGCATCGTCCCCGGCGGCGGCGTCGCGCTGCTGCGCGCCAAGGCCGCGGCTGCCGCGGTGAAGGGCGACAACCACGACCAGGACGCCGGCGTGAAGATCGTCCTGCGCGCCATCGAGGAGCCGCTGCGCCAGATCGTCAAGAACTGCGGCGAGGAGTCCTCGGTCGTCGTCAACAAGGTGCTGGAAGGCAAGGGCAACTTCGGCTACAACGCCGGCAACGGCGAATACGGCGACATGGTGGCGATGGGCGTGCTCGACCCCACCAAGGTCACCCGCACCGCGCTGCAGAACGCCGCGTCGATCGCCGGCCTGATGCTGACCACCGACTGCATGGTGTCCGAACTGCCGGACGACAAGGGTTCCCAGATCGGCGGCGCCGACATGGGCAGCCTGGGCGGCGGCATGGGCGGCATGGGCGGCATGATGTAAAAACCCGCGCATCCATGCGTGCAGAAGCCCCGCCTCGGCGGGGCTTTTTCATGCGCGCTCCGCTATCATCGGGCCAGCCTATCGAGGAGAGCTTGCCCGCCCATGCGCCGCCATTCGCAGCCAGGCCGGATCAACCTGTGATCTGGCCTTTCCAGCCCCCGCGCCCTGCCCTGCCGCCCGCGCTCGCGTCGCGCCTGCTGCAGCTCACGCTCAAACCCGTCAGGGAACAGACGTTGGATGAGCGCTGGGTGGTGGTGGATGTCGAAACCGGCGGACTCAACCCGCGGCACGATCCCCTGCTCGCCATCGGCGCGGTCACGGTCGAGCACAACGCCATCGCCATGGCGCCGACCTGCGAAGTGCGCTTGCGGCAGAGCGAAGCCACCGCAAGCGACAACATCCTGGTGCACGGCATCACCACCGGGCAGCAGCTCAACGGCCTGGAGCCGGCCGCGGCCTTGCTGGACTGGCTCGAATACGCCGGCGGCCAGCCGCGCCTGGCCTACCATGCCGCGTTCGACCGGCTGGCACTGGAACGTGCCAGCCAGGCCTGGCTGGGCCTGAAGGACCGCGCCGTGTGGCTCGACCTGGCGGTGCTGGCGCCACTGCTGGCGCCGCAGGGTCCGGGCTTCAACCGCCCGCTGGACGACTGGCTCGCCTACTTTCGCATTGGCGTTTATCAGCGTCACGGCGCGCTGGCCGATGCCTACGCCACCGCCCAGCTATGGCTGGCGCTGCTGCCGCTTGCGCGGGCGCACAAGCTCACCCGTCTCAAGCAGCTCAACCGCTTCGGCCGCCAGGCGCGCTGGCTCAACAGCGAACAAAAAAGCCCCCGGCTGTGACCCCGGGGGCTTGATGGCGCGTTGAGATGCGCGTCAGTGGGCGCTGGCACCCTCTGCGTTGATGCCGGTGTTCTGGCGCACGTAGAGCTCATCCCACATCTCTTCCGCGCGCTTGTCGCGGAACAGCAGGGAACCGATGATGACCATCAGGAAGCCCAGCGGAATGGAAATGAGGCCGGGGTTCTTGAGCAGGAAGAACGGTTTTTCCAGGCCCACCATGCTGGTGGTCTGGCCTTCCATTTTCTTCAGGTCGTCCTCGGCCTTCTTGATGTCCTTTTCCAGCTTGGCGATGTCCTTGTTGGCCGTCTCGATCTCCTTGGCGTCGCTCAGCGTCGGCAGCTTTTCCTGCAGCTTGGCCAGCTTCTCCGGCGCGCCCGGCTTGGCGGGTTTTTCCGGCGCAGCGGGCTTGGCCGGCTCGGATTTCACGCAGCCGTCAAGGGCAAACAGCTCGCACGCAAAGCTGCTGGCCGGCACCGCGGCAACCGCAGGCTTGGCCGGCTGGGCCGGTTCGCCTTCCAGCACTTTCCTGGCCTCCTTCACCACCGTCGCGGGATAGGTCATGTTGGGCGACACCAGCACCAGCACGATGGCGGAAATGGCGCCGACCAGCATGCCGAGGACGATGCCGTAGGTGTTGGCACGCTTCCAGTACAGGGTCAGGAACACCGCCGGCAGGTTGCTCGATGCCGCCACCGCGAAGGCCAGCGCCACCAGATGCGCCACGTTCTGGCCCTCGGCGGCGATGCCGACGTAGATGGCCAGCACGCCGACGATCAGCGAGGACACGCGCGCTGCGACGACCTGCTCCTTGGGCGAAGCGTGGTCGCCCTTGATGACGCCGACGTAGATGTCGTGCGCCATCGCCGAGGCCGCCGCCAGCACCAGGCCCGCGACCACCGCGACGATGGTGGCGAAGGCCACGGCGGCGACGAAGGCGAGGAACAGGTTGCCGAGCATGGAGTCGGGACCGCCGCCGACGAACTGCGCGAGCAGCGGCGCGGCCATGTTGCCGCCCTTGTCCATGCCGGCGATGGTGGCGGAGCCGACGTTGATCGCAGCACCCATGCCGAGGAACAGGGTCAGCACGTAGAAGCCACCGATGATGGCCATCGCCCAGATCACCGACTTGCGGGCTTCCTGTGCCGTCGGCACGGTGAAGAAGCGCATCAGGATATGCGGCATGCCGGCGGTGCCCAGCACCAGCGCCATGCCCAGCGAGATCTGGTCGATCGGGTTCTTCAGGAACAGGCCGGGCTCGAGGAAGCGCTGGCCGAGTTCCGCCGGCGTCATGTTGGTGGCGGCGTCGCCCACCAGCTTGGCGACCTGCGCCTGCACCTTGGGATCGCCGACCACCGCGGTGAGGAAACCGGGCAGCGAGAAGCCGTACTGGCCCCAGGTGAACAGCACCAGCAGGATGGACGCGGTCACCAGCAGGATCGCCTTGATGATCTGCACCCAGGTGGTCGCCTTCATGCCGCCGAACACCACGTAGGCCAGCATCAGCACGCCGACGCCGATGACCGAGATGTGATAGTCGATGCCGATCAGCGTCTTGATCAGCACGCCGCCGCCGACCATCTGTGCGGTCAGGTAGAAGGTCGAGACGGTGATGGTGGACAGCGCGGCGACGGTCTTGGATGCCTTGGGCTGGTTGCGGAAGGCCAGCACGTCGCCCAAGGTGTATTTGCCGATGTTGCGGCAGGGCTCGGCGATCACCAGCAGCACGGTGATGTAGGCCACCAGCCAGCCGACCGAATACATGAAGCCGTCATAGCCGTACAGTGAGATCAGGCCGGCAATGCCGAGGAAGGACGCGGCCGACAGGTAATCGCCGGCAATCGCCCAGCCGTTCTGCACCCCGGTGACGGAGCGTCCGGCGGCATAGAATTCCGACGTCGTATGCGTCTGCCTGGCCGCCCAGTAGGTGATGTACATGGTGATGGCGATGATGGCACCGAACACCGCGAAGGTCATCCATTTGAATTCGTCGGCCACCGCGCCGGTGCCGGCAAAAGCCAGTCCCGAGACAAGCAGCGCCGCTGCGCCCAACAGGGGAAGGGTGTAGCGTCCCATTATTTTCTCCCTCCGATGCTCTCGACATCACGCACAATTTCTGCGGCCATGGCATCGTATTCTCGGTTGGCGCGCCGGGCATAGACACCGGCGATGGCCCAGGCCACGATGAATTCGGAAAGCGCAAACAGAATGCCCACGTTGACCGGTCCCCACACCTTGATCTTGAACAGCTCCTGGAAATAGGCGGCCCCCACCGGCAACAGGAAGTAATAGACGATGGAGAACAACATCAGACCCCATAGGAAAGTGGTTTTCTTTCTGTGTAGCGCCTGGAACCGCGGATCCTGATCGATCGCGGCCCAATTCAGTTGTGGACTGGACATGGAAGACTCCTCTGGCTAGTTGACGTTATATCCCGATTCGTGCGCCGGAGCGGCTGGGCAGGAACCCGGAGGCAACCTTAGCGTAAAAAACGCCCTAGATGAAGGCCAAGGACAAGAGACGGGCGCAATCCGCCCGCCGAACGCGTCAGTACTCGAAATAGCTGCTCAGGACCGCCTGCAGTTTGCGCGCCTGCCGGAACGCCTCCTTCAGGATGCGCCGGTCCAGTGCATTGAGCTGTTCCGGGTCGATCCGATTGCCCACCGGCTCCCCTTTCGCCTGCGCCATATGCTGATGGCGCAGGCGCAGCAGCTGGATGAAATGGAAAGCCGCCACCCAGGCCTCGATCTCGTCGGGCGCCAAGTTCCACGCGCGTCCGGCAGCCCGCAGCCGCGCCGCCGTTCCGGTTTCGCCGACCCCGGCATACAGCGAAAAAATGCGCGCGGCATCGACAAAAGGCGTGATGCCATTGATCTTGAGATCCAGCGTGTGCGCCTGCGGCCCGTCCGTCGCCACCACGAAATCCCGCATCAGTCCGAGCGGCGGACGATTGGCCAGGGCATTCTCCGCCATGCGCTTGAGAAACAGGCGGTTGTCCCTGATGCTGTCGTTCAGCCAGCCGCGCAATTCGTCAGGCAAGGCGCGTGCGCCATACAGCGGACGAAAATCGAAAAAGATGCTGGCATGCAGCAGGGCCGGCGCATCCCCCCGGTGTATCCAGTTGGCGAACGTGGTGCGCCACGCCTCCAGGCTTTGACACCATTTTGGATTGCTGGCCATGACCTCCCCCTTGCACAGGGGAAAGCCGCACGCCGCGAGGCGGTGGTTCACCCGCCCGGCAAAGGCCAGCAGAGCCGCGCGCTGCTCCTCGGTCGCGCCCCGGTAGATCAGCGCATTGTCCTGGTCGGTGGCGAGCGTCTGCTCCATGCGCCCTTCCGAGCCCAGCGCCAGCCAGCACCACTCCACATCAGGCAGGTCGGCCGCATGGCTTTCGAGTTCGATCACCCGCCGCGCCAACCGGTCATTCAGGCTGGACAGGATGGCGGTGAGGTTTTCCGAGTCCATGCCCTGCGCCAGCAGATTGCGGGCGAGCGCGCCGATATCCTGCGCCAGCGTGGGCAGGCTGGCCGCGTCCCCGGCGCGCGCGATGGCGCCGCTGATGCCCTCCATGGACAGGCGGCGCAGCGCAAACACGTCCTTTTCCGAGACCACCCCGACGAGCCGGCCACCCTCCACCAGCGGCACATGGTGGATGCCCTCACGCGCCATCAGCAGCAAGGCGTCCGCTACCGGCGCCGCACCATCCAGCGTGGCCGGGCCGGGCGTCATCACGGCGGAGATCGGCGTGCTCAGAGGAATGCCGGCCAGCGTCACGCGCTTCAAAACATCCTTCAGCGTCAGAATGCCCACTGGCGCCGCCGCGGCATCCCTGACCACGACCGATCCCACCCTGGCCTCGTTCATGGCCGCCAGCGCCTCCGCCAGGAGCGTATCGGGCCCGACCGCCAGCGGCGTCCGGCGAATCAGGCTGCGCACCGGGCGGGTGAAACGGTTTTCGTCATCCTGCGCCAGCGCATAGTCGGACTGCACCACTCGCTGCGATTGCTCCAGCAGGCTGGCAATCCGCCGCGTGCAAAAGTCGCCGAAAGCCCGGCTGCGTCCGAGCAAGGCGTGGAAGTCGGCGGCCGCCAGGCGATAGCAGAACGTATCGGTTGCCGCGAGGTAACGGTTCGCCACCGCACGTCCGCTCAGCAATGCCCCCAGCGGGAACATCTCGCCGCTGGTCAACTGCAGCAGGCGCGTGCCCTCGCGGCCCGGCGCCTCGCCTTCGATCACCCCCTGCTTGACGATGCACAGGGCGTCCGGGGGACTGCCGCCGGCTTCCAGTACGCTTGCATGCTGCGGAAAATACGCAAGCGTCAGGCGCTCCACCAGCCACGCCAGGTCCGCCTCCGCCATGTCGGAAAAAGGCGCCTGCATGCGCAGGCCTTCGGCAGTGGCTTGCAGCAGGCTGCTGGCGAAGGGAGGGGACGTGGCCATGGCGCAATATTAGTTGATCCCGGCGCCGTCCCGTCATCCCCGCCATCTGCTGCCGAGGCCCGCCAACGTCCACGCCTGTTGACTTGCGGGCCGACTCGGGGTTTAATTGCGCGCTTTCCTGACCGCAGCGGGCGGGAAAAGACCTAAAAAATAAAATGGCCAGGTAGCTCAGTTGGTAGAGCAGCGGATTGAAAATCCGCGTGTCGACGGTTCGATTCCGCCCCTGGCCACCAGTATTCAAGCGGCTCCCAGCGATGGGGGCCGTTTCTTATTTGTGGCAGCGTGACTGAATCTGACAACTCGATCCAGTCTCACTGCTTACCTCATACCGCTGCTCGAGCTGGCCGCCAGCAAGGCCCTCTAGCTTCCGGCAGATCCCAGACGACGCCTCGAAACTGATCGAGGGCGGGTTTTCCGTATTCTTTTTGTAATTGCATCGCGTCACCGACCAAACACGGTCAGCCGCTGACTGCCATGCGCTTCAAGGATGCCCCCCGGCGCAATCAGAGACGACCCGCGCGCCGCTTCCTGCGTGCGAAACGCCTCCGTCAGTGAACGCCGGGACCAGGGATCGCCCCAGTCGCCGGATCGGCAGCCAATGTCACAGTCACGGCTGCCCTACTATTCCGGAGGCTGGCTCGACAGAGCCGATCAAAACCGCATCCATTCAGCACCGAGGCGAGGGTGTTGACGTAACGGGGTTATCCGGCCCCAGCGCTGACTACAATTCGAGAGGCTTCGAGGCAGTGCCCACCAGTCCGGCGAGCCGGTTTTTCCGGCGGCAAGCGTCCGCCACCAGCACATCCAGCGGCTCGCGATTCTCGCGGGCCGTTTTTGCCTTGGCTTCCCAGTAGACGCGCTTCTCCTCGTTCTTTTCGCGCTCCGCGTTCGCCTGCGCGATCAACTCCAGCTCCTCGATCTTGAGCAGATCGGCTACCCGCGACGCGATGTAATCGTCCATGACCCTGCGGCGCTTCCGGTACATGGTGATGTTGGAAGGCTCCAGATCCAGCATTTTTGCCAACTGGTAATCGGAAGTTAAACCGATCAATTTCTTTACAGCATCAAGATATTCCAAGGTTCCCATTTTTTTCCTTTTTGTGTGCCGCCTGTTCGCGGTTTTCCATCTGCGTCCACCCCCTGGAGCGGGGATGCACGCTCGACGAACCGGGCGATGCCGCCGCCTGTCATGTGCCCGCTTGTCACCCGATATGGGTCATCTGGTCATGGCAGGCCCCGTTCTGCCTATGCTTTTGGTAGGCATTGCTCATTGATAGGAAGGCCCGCCCTATCCAGAATTGCATTTACCAGCTGGCCGGGCGGATGCCCGCCAGCGACAGGCCGTACTGCGCGGGCTGGAGAAGCAGGGACGCGGCGGAAGACGTCTCGTAGCGTTCGCCGCCGTTGGCGCCACGGCGCCGCTCGTCGCCGTATGGATGGCTCGTTTCCTCCGCCGCCTGCGGTCGAGCCTTGCCGCGCGGTACGGCTTGCCGCTCGTCTGCATTCGCAAGTGGCTTGCTGCGCGGGCCGGCGTGATGTTCTTGCGGGCTCGCCGGCCGCACGTCCGTTTCGCTGGCCTCGGCCAAAAACGCCGGATTGATGGGCTTCGGCAGGGACAGCAGCTGGCTGAAGAAAAACAGCGCCAGGCCGACGGCAAGCAGCAGATACAGCAGCGACATCAAGCCGAAGACGTAGCTGAGGGTGGTTCTCATTGAAAGCAGGACGGAGCCCAGTGAAACCATGAAGTAGGCCAGCATCAAAACAAGCAAGTAGTTCATTTTCAGGTAGTAAAGTCGTAACGGCCGGCCGCGGCCGGATTAATCGGTCTATCTTCGCCGCGCCGCCATGACGGAACGCGCGCCTGCGCTGCCGAAGCCGGTTGCAGCGGGTCCGGCGCTTCGCCCGCCACGGCAAACGGCAAGGCCAAGGCTTCGTTCAGAGCGCGTGCATGGCGATCACCTGGCCGGGTTGAGGGGCGGCGGGCGGTATTGCATGGCTTATTGCATGGCTTGAGCGGATCCCTCCATCTCCCCCGACTTGAGCGGCGGCCGCGGTGGCGGCGTGGCGTAGAACACCTTGTCCTTGTCGTCGCCCTTGATCCCCTGGCGCTGGCTGCGCTTGAACGGATGCTTCATCAGCACCAGTCCATCCTGCTGCGCCGCCTCGCGCTGCGCGATTTCCAGGTCGCCTGCAGCCTGCCCGTCCCATGGCATGACGTAGTAGGCGGGCGACTCGCGGTCCGGCAGCTGCAGCCAGAGATAGATCGCCTCGTCGTCTTTCGGGCGCACCGCCAGCACCACCGCCTCCTCGGCCTGGGAAAAGTATTCCTGATCGATCGGCCTGGGCTGCGACAGCAACTGGTTGAAGAGATACAGCGCCAGGCCCACCGAAACCACCAGATAAAGCAGCGAGGTCAGCCGGAAAACGTGGCTGCGGGTGGTCCGCAGCGAAAACAGGGCGTAGCCCAGGGAAACGATGAGATAGGCGACCAGCAGGGCAAGCAGGATGTTCATTTGTAGGCATCGAAGTTGTAGCCGCCGGGCGCGTCGGTGCGCAGGGCCTTCGGCGCAGCGTTGACGCTGGAAGCAAGCAGTTCGCCCTTGTCGTCCAGCTTGAAGCGGAACACGGTCTGCTCCTCTCCGGGCTTGCGCAGGACCACGTCGGACACCAGTATCTGCCGGCTTACGCGCGAACTGCCGCTCGGCTTGATGGTGGACACCAGAACCTTGACCTTGAGCGGCCAGACGTTGGCGCGGTTGAAATACATGTGCAGGTTGACGGCGTATTCGCCCGCCGGGATGTCGCGCGAGAAGGCGTTCTCGTAGTTCAGGTTGGAGGCGTCGTTGCGGAAGCCGATGTCGTCCCGCAGCAGGTTGAAGACCTGGCCGCCGAGGTTGGAATAGCCGACGGCAACGTCGCCCGGCGCCTGCACCCAGAGGTCGACGTCGGCGTCGACGCGGTCGTCCCAGCGCGCTTCAACGATCACGTTTCCGGGCGCCGACACCTCCTTGCTCTCTTCCTGCTTTTGCTTGGGCGGGTTGATGTGGGGCAGCATGATGACGACCAGCGACACGAACCCGAGCAGCGCGAGGGTGATGACGTCGCGGAACACGACGTCGGAATCGTCCTCGGCTTCGGCATCGAACGAAAAATGCTTGCTCATCGCGAACGGCTATTGCGGATCCGCCGATTCCAGGATGGCGGCAATCAGGTTGACCACCCCGGTACGCAGCATGTTGTAGTTGGCGTTCAGCCACAGGTTGGTGATGGCGCCCACCAGGGTGGTGTAGAGCGCAACGCCCATGCCATTGGTGAGCGCGCCCACCAGCTTGCCGACCTGGGCCGCATCGCCCACCGCATTGGGCGGAATGTTGGTCAGCACCATGATGAAGCCGATCACCGTGCCGAGCAGGCCCAGCATGACCAGGCTGGACGAGATGTACTTGACGAAGGAGATGCGCGCAAACAGCTTGATCTCGAACGCCTCCTTCACGCTTTCACGGTCGGCCTGCCTGCTCTTGTCGGCAAACTCCTTGAGCTTGCCCTTGTCGCCGCGCTTGACCCAGTTGAGTTCGCGGCTCGTCTTCCAGACGCGAAATCCGCACAGCACCATGCCGTAGAGGAACAGGCCGGCGATCACGTACACGATGTAGGAGCTGTCCGCCAGGAAAACGGGCACGACCATGCCGTTCATGTGGAACACCCACAGAATGGCGAAACCCACCACGTTCAAGGCCAGCCAGCGATAGAAAAGCAGGTAGTCCCATTTCATTCTTGTGATTCCTCAGACAACGGCATCGGCCTGTCCGGCGCGGTGCCGCAACCGGGCGCAAGTCAATGCCGTCGGGGCTCCGGGATGGGTCCTGCGCCGTCGGGTTTTGGCCGTTGGCGCAGGGAACCCGTTTCAATGATCGACGGTGAGCGGGTAGCCGAGCTGGGCCATGCCGAGAAACGCCTGTTCGCTGGCCACCGCGGCATGCTTGATCACGGCCGCGCTATCCTGTTTCTTGGCGGCTTCCTGGGCCTGGGCCAGAGCGCCGGCCGCCGTCGTCCACAGCGCGCGCTTGCTCTTTGCCATGTCGACGACGAACACCGCATTCGACAGCGCCTGCGCCGCATCGGCCGTCAACGCCGCGCCGGCCGCGTTTTCAGCCGCATGCGCGCCCGTGACGCCAAGCAGCAAGCTGCCTGCGGCCAACATGCGGACCGCACCCCGAAATACATTCATCCCTGTTCTCCTTGAATAAGTGGGCAGCACCTGTCGTGCGCTGCGGATCATTTCCTGAATACCGATGCCTGCAGCGGCAGACCGTTGCTCAGGTAGCTGTGGTAGTACTCGAGGTTGTTGTATTCCTCGCCGCCGATTTCAAGCGGTGCCAGGCGCACCATCTGGTTGCACGCGGCATAGCGGCGCTGCAGGGTGAACAGCGTGTAGTCGCCGCCGCGGAATGCCGGCCAGTGGGTGGCCTGGCCGGGCGCCATCGAGAGATACTCGGTGCGCAGGACGTTGCCGACGTTGCTGATATGGCAGCCCGCGCAGGAGAAGTTCAGCTGGCCGCGGCGCTGGTGAAAGAAGCGCTTGCCGGCCTCATAGGCTGCCAGCGCGCCCTCGCCTTCCACCTTGACGTTCATCTTCATGCCATCGGACAGGGTACGGGCATAGGCCGTCAGCAGACCCATGGTGTTCATGTCGCTGTGCTTGTAGGCCGTCTCGCCGTTGGCCGTGCGGCACTGGTTGAGCGCCATTTCGAAGGTCACCACTTTTTTGGCGGCGGCATCGTACATCGGGTAGTTGCCGACCACGTTCTTGCCGCCGCGCGGGAAGCAGTCGGCGTAGCGCTTGCCGTTCTGGAACGGGGTTTCCCACAGCTTGGCGCCTTTCTCGATTTCGGCGTCATAAGGCGGGAAGGTCATGACGGCGTCGTACTGGGCCTTGGCGTCGGGGCTGAATGCCAGCGCGCCGTGCACGTAATCCTCGAACTTGATTTCGGGGTACTTTTTCTGCACCGCCTTCACCACGTTCAGGCGGTCGTCTTCCGGTGCAGCCTGCACATTCGCGGCGACCGCGAGCCATCCCAGGCAGGACATGATCCAGATCAGTTGCTTCATTTTTCTCTCCTACGGTGTCGATAATGAATACGCGCCATTACAGCCCGTAGATGTAATCCACTACTTTGTTGATCTCGTCGTCGCTCAGGATCTTGTGCTTGCCGAAGGGCGGCATGAGCGTGTCGGCGTTGGCCTTCGACGCGTCCCAAACCTGGGCGTAGAGCTTCGCGCGCTCCGGAAAGCGTTCCTTCATGCTGATCAGCGGCGGCGCGATGTTGGTGCTGGTGACGGCTTTCGATTCACCCGGCATGGCGTGGCAGGCCAGGCAATTGCCCTTGCGGTTGTCGAAAGCCAGTTCCTGCCCGGTGGGCGCCTTGGGTTCGTCCGCGCGTACCGTCTGCGCGAACCCGGCCATCAGAATCAGGCATGCGCCGGCGGCGCGGATGCTCGTGGAAAATTGATACATGTGTCCTCCTTGGTTTATCCAGGCGCTACCGCCCGGGCTTACTGAAAAACGCACGGCCCCGGTTTCAGGTCCGGGCAGGTCGTGCTGGCATCGGTCCGCATCCCCGACACCTCCGCCTCGCTGAAATCGGCCGCATGCAGGTTGGCGCCCAGAAAATTCGTGTCCGCCATGTCGGCGAACAGGAAACGGGCCTCGTACAAATCCGCGTCCTTGAAATTTGCGCCGTGCAGATCGGCGCCTTCCAGGTCGGCGCGCTCCATCAGGGCGCCGCTGAAATCGACCCCGGCCAGCTTGGCCTGGGTGAAGCTCGTGCGGTTGGCGTTCACCCCGGCAAGATTGCTGCCCTGCAGATCGGCGCCATTCATGACCGTGCCGCCGATCACCGCCCCGCTCAGGTCGACGCCGGCCAGGCGGGCCTTGAACAGATTGGCGCCGATCAGGAATGCGCCGCGCAGATCGGCGCGCGACAAATCCGCCTCGCGCAGATCGGCGCCGAGCAGGTTTTGCCCCCTCAGATCGACGCCCGTCAGATCGCATCCGACGCAGCTGTTGGTGGCGACCAGGCGGTTGCGGTTTTCCGTCTGCGCCGCGCCCGGCTGGGCATAGGCCGCGCATGCCGCAAGCGCGGCCAGTACGCCAAACGTTGCGCGGACCAGGGCCGCGCGCGGCGGCAGCAGGGAATCGGCTCGACTCATCGGATGCGCTCCTCGGTTGTCCAGTCTGCAATCGCCGCCTGTGCCGCGGCCGGCACCGGGGCATCTCCGCATACGTTTACTTTTCGTCCACCGAAAAACGGGTCTGCAGCGGCTGCTCGCCCTGCATGGTGACCGTCAGCACCATCTTGGTCCCCTTGCCGGGCTTGATGCGCGCGTCCTTGACGGCCAACTCGTTGGCGGCGGCCGGCTTCAGGTTCACCGAGACCGAGCCGTTTCCGTCGATCAGGCGCAAGGTGGCCTTGGCCCCCTTGGTCGGCTGCGGCGCATCGCCGTGGTCGGTGACCCAGACGCGCGCTTCGCCGCTTTTAACCGCCAGCTCGAAGTGGTACATCTCCGCCATGCGCACCATGCCGCCGTGCGCGCCCTTGATCGTGGCCAGATAGTCGTTGCTGTGCGCCCACGCCAGCACTGGCAGGCTTAACAAAGCCATCAGGAATATGCCGGCCAGCCGGTGTGCCGCATATGCCAAATGGCTCGGATTCAGAATGCTGATATTCATTTCGCTTCTCCTTGCTCGCATCGACGATGCATCACAGTGAAAAACCGCCGGCAGCGGATGCTGCCGGCGGGACAACCCGATTACACCGAGGTGCTACGGGAGAACTTCAGGCCTTCCCAGCTCTCGGGAACCACGACGTGGTCGTGCATGCCGCCAGGACAAGGCAGGCGCGCTTCGATCTTGTCGTTTTCGACGTTGAGCACCACCAGGCCGGACTGGCCTGCCTGGTGTCCGCTGTACACGGTGGTCATGTACTTGCCGTCGACGGTGCAGTCGCAGGTGTGGGGGTCCGGACCGGTATCCCACTTGGCGACCACCTGCCAGGTCTTGGAATCGACCTTGCAGATGTAGCCGTTGTTGGGCTTGCGCGCCCACATGGTGAAGTAGACGAAGCGCGAATCCGGCACGTTGCCCATGTGCAGCGGCAGGTACTTGGTGCCGAAGCCTTCGACGAAGGTCTCCTTCTTCCACTTGTTGGGGTTTTCGTCGGTCGAGCGGTACACCGCGATGTTGTTCTGCAGCACGTTGTTACAGGCCACAAAATAATCACCGCTGGTGATGAAGCCCGCTTCGTGCAGAGGCGTCAGCACGGAAGGCACGGCGAAGGTCCAGGTGAAGCCGGTCTGCTTGACCAGCGGGAAGTTGTCCGGCGAGCCCTTGGCGGTCGACAGCAGCGCCACGACTTCCCAGGTGCGGGTGTCGACGATGGCGCAGCAGCCGAGGCGGCGGATCAGGATGGCGCCGAACGGCAGCGTGGGGTGCCAGGTGAAGGCATCCACGAACACTGCGGTGGGGTCGGCCGGCATCAGCTCTTCGCCCAGCATCGCTTCGTGGGTGGTCTTCATGCCCTTGCGGCCCACGAAGTCGAACTTGCCCGTGGTGGCATCGGGGAAGATGTGGCTGATATTGAGCTGGCGCGCGATCGGATCGTAGTCGCAGCGGAAGGCCTTGACGGTCTTCGGCACGTCGCCCAGATCGGTGATCAGCACCATGTCCTTCTGGCCGTCCGCGAACGCCACGTACTTGTTGGCGTTTTCGCCCACGCCGATGGAGACGTGTACGCCCAGCGACATGCCGGTGGTTTCACCGATGTCGTTGACCACGCTGATCGAGTTCTGCTTGCCGCTGCCGTCGTAGCGCATCTTGAACATCTTGAAGTCGCCACGGTTACGCCACTCGGGAGAGTTCTCGTTGACGTAGGGCGATGCCGGCGGCTGCATGGTCTGGTAGAAGTCGAAGCCCTTGTAGGGATCGGCAGACGGCATGGAAGCGATGTGGTGGGGGATCGGCATGTCGATGCCGTGCAGACCGTAGGAATACCAGGCCAGGGTCTCGGGCACGGACAAGTCCATCGCCTGCACGTAGCCGCCGTACTTGCTCGGCAGCAGCACCACGTTGCCCTTGAATTTGCCGAACAGCTCAGCCTGGGCTTCGCCAACGGGGTTGTGCACGGCGGCGAACGCGCTGCCGGAGTTAAGCATGGTGGCGGAACCGGCAACGCCGGCCGCGACTGCGCCCTTCATGAACTGCCTTCTGTTGATACTCATTGCATTCTCCTTAAGTTTTCGACCTGAAGCCATCGGCTCAGATGTCGCCCTTTTTCCACTTTTGCGGGCCCACGAACACCTTCTGGACCACACCCTTTTCGTCCAGCAGGAACGAGGTCGGCAGGCCGCGGATGCCCAGGCGGGTCGACACACCGTCTGCGCTCAGCGCATCGTTCGGCGCGACATAGATCTTGGTGGTCTTCAGATTCTTTTCCTTCTTGATGAAGTGCATGGTCTTCACCGAGTTGGGAATGACTGCTTTCGGTCCGCCCATCAGCGCAGCGCCC
>NZ_MKUG01000025.1 GCF_001897685.1 Thiobacillus sp. 65-1402 | reverse complement strand
ACAGCCAGCCCACGGTTGATTTGCCGTAGCCATGCTCGACCAGGTAGATCGAATAGAAGGTGTAGTACGGCCCGTGCGTCACCGCCATCAGCAGACAGGCGGCCAGCAGCGACGCCACCTCCGGCCGCTTCAGCACGGCCCAGACCGGGATGTGATCGCCGGCATGCGGCAGGATTTCGGCCTCGGGGATCACCCGCGCGAACGCGACGATGCCCAGCATCACCGCCAGCACCGCCCACGGCAGCCAGCCGATCGACACATGATCGAAGGCATGCCCCAGCCCCACCACCATGACGATGAAGCCGACCGAGCCCCACAGGCGGATGCGGCCGTAGGCGTCGCTGCGCTCGCCCAGATGCGACAGCGTCATCGCCTCGACCAGCGGCAGCGACGCGCTCCAGAAGAAACTCAGCGCCGCCATCACCACAAACAGCCACCAGAAACCGTCGCCGGCAAACACCCCGGCAAACACCAGCACGCTGCCTATCGCCGCAATCTGCACGATCGCCGTGCGGCGGCCGGTGCGGTCGGCAATATGCCCCCAGATGTTGGGCGCAAAAATCCGCATCACCTGCAGCAGCGACATCAGCACGCCGATCTGGAAGGCGTTGAACGCCAGCGACTGCAGATACAGCCCCCAGAACGGCGACATCGCGCCGACGAAAGCAAAATAAAAGAAATAGAAACCGGACAGACGCCAGTAGGGAACGGCACTCATACGGCCGGATTATCCCTGAGGCGGGCACCGTTTCCGCATCCGCATTTCAGTCCGGGAACGAATAAAAGCGCTGTGCGGCCGGGTCACCCCATGCCGGATGGCGAATCGCGCGAGGGGATGCGCGCGATCCATGCCATCAGGATCAGGCCGCCGGCTCCCATGGCCAGCTTTGCCGGCCAGCCCGGCACGAAAAACCCGATGGAGACCGCGAAGCTCAGCGCGATCAGCCCCAGCGCGATGCGCTTGGCGCGATACGGGATGCTGCGATGCTCACGCCATTCGCGGATCAGCGGCCCGAACTGCGGGTGATTCAGCAGCCAGTTGAAAATGCGGCGGGACGAGCGCGCGAAGCAGGCGGCCGCCAGCAGCAGGAAGGGCGTAGTCGGCAGCACCGGCAGGAACAGCCCGAGAACACCCAACAAAAGGAATAGCGCACCCAGGCCGGCAAATACCAGACGAACCGGAATGGGATGACGGTGATGGCCGCCCCCGTCTGTCTGCATGGTCAAACCGGTTCCCCCTGAACCCACTGCCGCATCCCCGGCCCCCGGATGCCCTGCACGACTCCCCCGCGCAGGCCGTGCCCTCGCACCGGGCCGCGGCTACTTGAGCACGAACGTCAGCTTCATCCGCACGCTGTATCCGGCGACCTTGCCTTTTTTCACCTTCACGCTCTGATCCATCACCCAGGCGCCGGTGATGTTTTCCAGCGACTCGGCCGCCTTTGCGACGCCCAGCCTGATCGCGTCGTCAAATCCCTTTTCGGAACTCGCCGTGACTTCGATGGTTTTCGCGATGCTCATGATGCCCCCTTCCGGTTGAACAAGCCGTCCACAATCTCAGACTATCAACTTGCACTGGGAATCCAACTACAAAATCGGCCATGCCGCATCAAACCGCGCCTGCTGCCATTATTTCATGCCGGAGCGCAGCCTGACCGGCTCGCCCGCCACCGCGAACACGCCGTTGCCGCGGTGGTGCAGCGTCTGCGGATTCTTGACGGCTGTATCGACCCACGCCTTCAGCACTTCCAGGATGAAGAAATTGTAGGCATTCACCAGCCGGGTATCGGCCACCCGGCATTCCAGGCTGGCATAGCATTCCGCAATCAGCGGCGCCTGCACCTGCGAAGCCGGGACGGCAGTGAGGCCGTACTTGGCGAACTTGTCGACGCTGCGGCCGGAGCAGTTGCCGATGCCCACCACCTGCTTCGCCAGCGCCAGCGTCGGAATGTTGACCACGCATTCGCGGGTCGCCTTCAAGGTATCGAACGAGGCGTTGCGGCCGCTGATCACGCAGCCCAGGAGCGGCGGCTCGAATTCCATCATGGTGTGCCACGACATCGTCATGATGTTGGCCTGGCCCTTGCGGGCGGTCGCCACCAGCACCACCGGCCCCGGCTCCAGCAGGCCGTAGACCTTGGCCAGGGGATACGCGCGTTTCGCCATCTCGACACCTCTTTCACGGGATCGCCTACGCCTGCAGCATAGTCGGCATCGCGCGCTCCGGCGCGGGCGGAACCGCGCCGCCCGCCGCACCGAACCAAAGCGCAGCGCGCGTGTCCACCCTGTCTGCCTTAAGCAAGGAGACAAACGTGCGCCTTTCCCCATTCAACCCCGAGCCGACGCGGCAGCATAGCCGGGCCGGATTCAGCCTCCTCGCCGGGCTGTTGTTCGTGCTTGCCTTGCCTCCGGGCCTGGCCGCCGCAGCGGAGGCGCCCTGGGGCCGCGCCCAGGCAGTGGAGCAGGCCTACGCCAAGCAGAAAGTCGTATACGACGTCCACGTCAACAGTGAAGCCGCGGTGCGCTCGGTGATCAGCCGCGCGGTATTGCTGGCCGACTTCAATGGCTCCGACCCGTTCGACAGCAAGATCGTGATCATGCTGCACGGCAACGAAATCCCCTTCTTCGCGATCAAGAACCACGCGAAATACCGCGAACTGATGCAGCGCGCCCACGGCGCCTCGCTCACCGGCGTCATCGAATTCCGCATGTGCCGCCTGGCAGCGGAAATGCACGGCTTCCAGCCCGAGGATATTCACGGCTTCGTCACCCTGGTGCCGATGGCGGATGCCGAGATCGTGCGGCTGCAGCAAGAGGGCTACGCCTACATGCGCTGAAACCGGCCGGACGGCGGGCACGCCTTGTATCCGCGCCGAGCCTGGCCTAGATTTAAGTACCCCCTCCGAAAGCATCCAAGGAGATGACCATGCTGCACGATTCAACCGACATCAACCGGCTGATCCAGAAGCCGGCGACCGATCCCGACTTCCCCCATGCCCCGCTGGACTGGACCCGCAACGAAGCGGCAAAAATCGCGCGCGACGAAGGACTCGAATTGGCCGAAGATCACTGGGATACCATTCGCGCCCTGCAGAACTACTATGCCCACCACGAAGACGACGCCGTCGTCAATCTGCGCGACCTGCACGATGCGCTGGATGAATGCTTCCACCAGAAAGGCGGCCTGAAATACCTGTACACGCTGTTCCCGGGCGGGCCCATTGCACAGAGTTGCCGTCTTGCCGGGCTGAAAGCGCCCTTCATGGCCACCGACCGCAGCTTCGGCAGCGTCGCTTAACAACCCGAGCGGCGGGTTTCCACGCTTGCTCCCCCGGCACATGCCGCGGGAGTCCGTCGCCACCGCATGTTCCACGCACCTATCCATCCCGCTTGATCGGCAGGGTGGCTGACGCATTGCTGTTCCGCTAAAGCCGGTCGCCCCGGCAGCGAAACCCGCCGCTCCCCGACGCGCCCGACCGGCGCAAGCGCGCTTGATCAAAGACATAAATGCCCACATACTCGCGCAAAGGCGGTTGAGTTTTCTCACCTGGTCCTTTGCCCGACTTCAAACGCCTGGTACCGAAACCCTCTGTGGCTGCTCCGACCGATTCTCGCCTGATCGAACTGCACGCGCTGCAACTCGACGACGCGCGCGCCCTGCTGGAGCACGACGCGAAAAACAGCCGGCAGGAAGCCGGCGAGTCGCCCACCGCCTATGTGCAACGCGTGCTCGATGGTCTGTGCGAACTCTCGCTCAAAGACCCGCTTACGGGGCTGGGCAATCGCCGGCATTTCCGCTCGGTGCTCGAACGCTCGATCGAAGCGGTCGCGCGTTCCGGCGACTCGGTACTGCTGCTGCTGCTGGACATCGACCACTTCAAGATCATCAACGACACCCACGGCCATCTGGCCGGCGACCAGGTGTTGCAGGCCATAGCGGGCTGCCTGGCAGGCTGCGTGCGCCCGATGGACACCGTCGCCCGCTACGGCGGCGAAGAATTTGCGGTAATCCTGCCCAACTGCCGGCCGCTTTTCGGGCGTGCCGTCGCCGAGCGGATTCGCCAAACCGTTGAATCGCTCCCGATCGCCGTGGCGCCGCTGCTCAGCGTCCAGGTTACGCTCAGTATCGGCGGCGCCTACGCACCGGAATGGGTGCGTTCCACCGCCGACCTGTGGCTCGAACGCGCCGACCAGCAGCTCTACCGCGCCAAGTCCGAGGGACGCAACCGGATCAGTCTGGAACAGCCGCAGGAACTGTCGGTCAGCGCCGAAGAGAAAGGCCTGCTGTTCGGCCAGCTCGGCCCGGATGAAGCGGCCGCAACCGGAATGGCACCGGGCGACGTCTCTCACGACGCCCAGGGCAATGTCACGAACAGAGTAAACGCATGAACGATGTCCTGTCCCCTCCAGCCGGAAACCGCGAGGCGACCCCGGTTCCCTTGAAACCCCTGGGCAAGGTGCTCGCCGTCACCAGCGGCAAGGGCGGCGTCGGCAAGACCTTTGTCTCGGCCAACCTCGCCGCCGCGCTCGCCAAGCGCGGCCACAAGGTGCTGGTGCTCGACGCCGATCTCGGGCTGGCCAATCTCGACGTGGTGCTCAACCTCTACCCCAAAATCACGCTGCACGATGTGTTCACCGGCAAGGCCAGGCTGGAAGAGGCCATCCTGCAGGCGCCAGGCGGCTTTTCCGTGCTGCTGGCAGGCTCCGGCATGGTCGAGTATTCACGGCTGACGCCCGAGGTGCGCAACGAATTTCTGCGCATCGTGAGCGGCCTGGTGCCGCATTACGACGTCGTGCTGCTGGATACCGGCGCGGGGATTTCGGACGTCGTCCTGTTCGCCGTTTCGCTGGCGTCCGAAGTATTGATGGTCGCCACCCCCGAGCCGACTTCGCTCACCGATGCCTATGCCACGATCAAAGTGCTGGTGGGGCAGCAGCAGCGGCAAACCGTGCGCGTGATCGTCAACCAGGCCGTCCGCCCGGGTGCCGGCCAGGCCATCACGAATCAGCTGCAACAGGTACTCGACCGCTTCGTCGTCACCGAACCCGGCCATCCTGTCCGCCTGATCCACATGGGCGACATCCCGCTCGATCCCGAAGTGCGCCAGGCCGTGATGCGCCGCCAGTTGCTGATGCAAACCACCCCCGGCTGCCCCGCCGGGGTGGCCATTGCGCAGCTCGCAGGCAAGCTGGAACACAACGTGATCCCCTGTCCGGCGTAGCATCTGCACGCGCTGGCGCGCTGCGCATCCAGTCTTGGCTTAGGGAGCAAGCCCGTCAATCCGCCCCGCAGCGCGCAGGCAGCGCCAGCCGCCAAGCTGCGCCATTCCCCCCGTCAGTTTTGAGTGCCGGCGGGCCTTGCCCCAACCAGCGCCATCACCCTGTGCGGCTCCATGTGCAGCAGCGCCGCGATCTCGCGGTAATCGTCAGGCAGCGCGGCGTCGTCCCAGCCGTGGGCGGAATGCCGCGCCAGGTTGGCCGCCAGCGTCACATTGCGCACCCTGGCCGAGTGCGCCTGCGCCGGATCCGTCAGGTTCAGCAGCAATTCAGGCAAGCGCCACTCGATCGTCAGCGCGCGCTGTAAATCCACGCCGGCGAACCCCAGCACCTGCTTCTGTACCTCCGCACTGCGCAGGGAAGGGTCGGCCTCCTGCCGCTTGCCGATTTCCAGCATCTGTCGCGGGTTGAAGCACCACATCAGCATTTCGGCGACATGGGCAAGCAAGGCCGACACCCGCACTTCTTCCGCATGCAGATCGTGCAGCCGCAGCGCCCAATCGAAGGCATAGTGCGCGGCACGTTGCGCGCGCCGAACGGTTTGCAGCAGCTGCACCAGCGCATCGAGACGATCGTGCAGCCTCTCCTCCACGACCGGTGCCGGCGGCACCCCACGGAAAAACGTGTCCAATCCCATCATGAGCAGCGCCTGCTTCACGTCGACCAGTTCGTATTGCTGGTTGCGATGCTTGTGCGACTGCATGTAGCGCAGCAACTTGACCGTCATCAGCGGATCGTCGGTCACCACATCGGCCATGCTGCGGGCAGTGAGCAGCGCGTCGTCGGCGCGCAGGCGTTGCAGTTCGCGGGCGGTTTGCCGCAGCACGGGAATGTCCGTCCGCCCCAAAAAGGCGAGCCAGTCCGCCATGCTTTCCGGTTGCTGCCTCATCCCCACTCCCCGACGGCGCGAAGCGGATCCTTTCCGACGAAGGCGCTACAGAAATCCGCACAGCCGGCCGATGAAAGCACCTCATTCCCCTCACGAAAGCGATCCGTAGCCCCTCCTGTTTTAACGGCCTGTCTGGCCTCGCCTTGAGCGGTTCCGAATACCGGCTCGAAGCCGACGTTTCCGGATTGCTGGGCTATAAAGAATCATTCGCCTTTTGCGACGTCCGGCCGGTTTGGGCCGGGGCAATTCGGGCGAATGACAGGAGGTTGTCATGGAACGCAAATACATCGACTGCAGGGAATATCCGAGCGAGATGAACTGCACGGTCATGATTTCCGCAGACGGCGAAGCCGAACTTCTGGAAGCGGCTGTTCAGCATGCCGCCGCAGTGCACCACGAGCGAGACACACCGGAATTGCGCAACCAGATACGCGCACTGATCAAGACCATGCCCACCGCCAAGGCGGCATGATCCCGCACTCAAGGCACAAATAGGCACAAAGGCAAACGGGGGCCCGGGCTGCCGGATTTTTCCCGGCATGACCCGCAGTCCCCGGCCCTGCCGGTTCAGCGTTCGAACACCAGGCTTTCCGCGCTGGCCCCCATCTCCGTCAAGGCGCCGTTGACCGCCTCCATGAACGGCGGCGGGCCGCAGACATAAAAGCGCTGCTTGAAGTCCCTGATTCTTTCCTCCAGGAAGGCGCGGTCGACGCGACGGTGCTCATAGCCGGGTGCGGCGGCGCCGGTACAGAGCAGAATGCAGCGCTCCCCCAGCAAATGACGCAGCTCTTTTTCGCAGATCACGTCACGCGGGGTCTTGTTGGAGAACATCAAGGTCTGGCCGTCCAGCTCTCCCTTGCGCGCCAATCCGCGCAGGATGGCCAGGAAAGGCGTGATGCCGGCGCCTCCGGCAATGAAAACGCCGGGGCCTTGATAGCGGATGGTGCCGAACGGTTCAGACATCAGCAGTTCGGCGCCCGGCTCCAACTGGTGGAGCGCGTGGGTCACGCCAGCATGGCCGGGGTAGGCCTTGATGGTGAATTCCAGCACCCGGTCATCGGCCAGTCCGGTGGGCGTGAAGGGGCGGCCTTGCTCGCGCAGGTCGGGCCGGTCGATCGCCAGTTCCACGCCCTGACCGGGAACGATGGAAACGCCCGCAGGCTTGCTGACGATGAAGCGCTTCACGTCGTGGGTAACGAACTGGCTCATAAGCAGGTTGACGCTGTGGCTCATCGCCCTCCCCTCCCCTGAAAAAACGAGCGCCACGCAGCACGTGAACTCCGCGTGCGTGCTTCATGTTGGCGATACGCAAACCAACTCCGGCCAGCGTCCGCTCGGCCGGGATGCCTGGCACGATTCAATACTGATCGGCCAGCCAGTCATCCAGCATGGTGCAGGCCTCCTGCCTGGGAACTGAGGAATCCCTGCCCTGCAACGGGGTGTAGCAGACGTACTGGTTGCCGTCGCTATCCGTCAGGTTGCGCAGCGGGATCTCGCCCACGGTTTCAAAGCCACGCGCATCCATCATGATGAATTGGTAGTCGTCCCCTACGCTGACCTCCAGCCTGCCGCCGTTGCCTTCGCCATACTTTTCCCACCAGGTATCGGGATTGGCGCCGTCGTAAAAGGGCGTTGTCGCCCCCAGCCTGCTGTTCCGATGCCAGGCCATGATGGTCGGGTCTTTCATCTGATTGTCCTTCGCGGCGTCCTTCGCAAGCAGGCTGGCGGCCTGGAAGCCCGGGTCGGGGCCGTGATAGTCGATATGTACGTTTCTCATGATGCGATCCTTTCGAGTAATCGGGAATTGAACTGGAGAGCCGGAAACAGCGCACGATCAATCATTATTTGTAGGCCAATACCAGACAAAAACAATCAGGTATTCGGCGCCGTGCCGGCTGGCGGCACGCGCGGCCCAGTCCATGCAGCCCCCTGCGCCCACGCCAGCAGGAGCAGGCCGCAAATCCGGATGCGCTCAGAAGGGCAGCCAGAACAGAATCCGAAAATGCGGGTCGAACCTGACAGGCAAGGCGCATCAACGGTGGATGGGCCGACATTCATTCCGTCTTCGCCGGGTTTTCATGATTTCCGCAAACCTGCCTGCCGCCTTGCCCGGGCCTCATGCCATCCCTTCCGGGCACAGGGAATTGCGGCGGAGAAAGATGATAGGCTCAGCCACAGACGGCGTTTTCCGGTCCCTCCGTTCATGGTCGGGAAACGCAATGGTTTGCAGGAAGCCGGGGATTGTGCGCGACCGGACCGACGCCTACCGCGCACGGCAATGAAAAAGGAGACACGAGCATGAAAATACAACTGACAGGAATTGCCATCGCGGCGGCCCTTGCCATGCTGCCGGTACAACCGGTCATTGCGGAGGCGTTCGCTCCTTACGGTACGGCCAAGGTCGACATGCACAAGATGCCGGTTACCAATACGGTATTCGACGTCAATTACGAGGATCCGCAGAAACTGAACATCCTTTACAACTTCGTCAAAAACACCAAGAAAGAAACCCGCGGCAAGGTGGTGGTGGTGACGCACGGGCCGGAGCTGCGCGCGTTCGCCAAGGAAAATTACGAAAAATATCAGGGCATCGTGGACAAGATGGCGGAACTGGCGAAGGAGGGCGTGGCGTTCAAGATGTGCAACAACGCCATGAAGGCGGCCGGGTTCAGCGCCGAAGACATGCACGGCTTCATTACCGTGGTGCCGGCAGGCTTCGCCGAATTGGTCTACTGGCAGGGCAAGGGCTACCAATACATCAACCCGCTGCCGCTCTCGGTGAAGGACGTCCGCTATATCGATCAGCCCCAGCTGAAAAAATGACCCCGCCACGATAGCGGCCGGCATCTGGCGAAACGCCAGATGCCTTTGTTCGACCTGATCGTATCCCCCTCTTCGCACCTCATTCACTGGCTTCTCCCGCAAGGACTGCCCGCCCAAAGGCTTGCCGTCCGGATCGATTTTCAGGCTCGCACGCAGGCCGTCGCCGAACGCCGGAACCCCACTCGCTGCGTTCCACGCGACGCCCTGTGCGCCCGGGAATGCCAGGCGGTTTTCCCGCAGCCCGTCATCGGGCGGCGGAGTTCGATCTCGCCCTCCCAGACGACAGCAAAAAACCCGGAAGCAGGGGCTGGTGGCCTGCCGGCTGCCAAACCACACGCGCTTTATGGACACCCGAATGCCATGCGGCAAGCAATCCACAGCGCGCTGTTTTGATATGATCCGGAATCCGGCTTACATGATCGTGGTCTCGCGTTGAGGGTCGCCGGTCGCCTTAAGGAGAGGGGACGCGGCAGGCTCCGCCGTTCTGGAGGACACTCCGCTCCTGCAGGAGATTCGCGACAACTACCGCAATAACCGCAACTATTCGAAGGAAAATCCAATGCACCTCAAGACCCTGCCCGCCCTCATCGCCCTTGGCCTGGCCAGTGCCTCCCTGCACGCCTACGCCATGGACGATCGCCTGTACATCGCCCCCTCGCTGAGCTACACCTTCGCCGACAGCGACCGCCGCTCCGACGACGGCTGGGGCGGCGGCCTGGCCCTGGGCAAACCCATCAATCCGGACTGGAACCTGGAACTGGCGCTGACCGGCAGCTCGCTCGACCGTGACGCCGGCGGCCATTACAAGCTGTGGGGCCTGGGCGTGGATGGCCTGTATTTCTTCGACCGCGATGCCGGCTTCGCCCCCTACGCGGTTGTTGGCCTGGGTGCGCTGCGCACCGACATTCCCGGCCGCGACGACACCGGCCTGATGGCCAACGCCGGCCTCGGCGTCATGAAGCAGCTGAGCGAAAACGTCGCGCTGCGCGCCGATGCCCGCTACCGCTGGGACGACAACAGCACCGACGCCTTCAACAAAAACGGCTTCGGCGACTGGCTGATCAACGTGGGCCTGAACATCGCCCTGGGCAAGAAGGCGCAGCCTGCGCCCGCGCCGCAGCTCGCGCCGGCGGCCCAACCGGAGCCCGCGCCGCAATCGGCACCGGCACCGGCGGCGCAAGTGGAGCCCAAGCCGCAGCCCGCGCCCGAGCCGGCAGCGCAAGCGGAACCCGTGCCGGTTGCCCCGGCGCTCAAGACAAAGCCGGCGGTCGAACTGGACAAGGCGCAGGCCGGTGACGTAATCGTCATCCTCGAAGGCGTGAACTTCGAATTCGACTCCGCCAAACTGCGCCCGGACGCCATCGAAATCCTAGCCGAGGCCACCACCGTACTCAACCACCGCAAGGACATCAGCGTGGACGTCGTCGGCCATACCTGCAACATCGGCACCGACCAATACAACCAGAGCCTGTCCGAGCGCCGCGCCAAGTCCGTATACGACTATCTCGTCTCTCACGGCATCGCTGCCGAGCGGCTCACCTCCAAGGGCATGGGCGAGACCCAGCCCGCCTTCAGCAACGCCTCCCGCGAAGGCCGCGCCAAGAACCGCCGCGTCGAACTGCATGTGAAGTAAGTGCGCGCTGCTGCGCCGACAAAAAGCCGCCTCGATGGGGCGGCTTTTTGTTTCAGCGCGCCATCGGGCTGTGCCCGCGGACCAGGCCGCTTCCTGCGCAAGCTGTTTTTGCTGGGTGAAGTCGGCCGGGTCGGGTATCGTCTCCGTACGACCACTGAAAGGAGCCAAAGCTTGAAGCCGAACTATCAGTACGAAAAGCGACAAAGGGAACTGGAAAAGAAGAAAAAGAAGGCCGAAAAGGAGCTGAAGAAAGCAGCGTCGGCTGGGGCGCCGCCGGCTACGGAGGACGCTGCCGTCCCGCCGGAAAACAAGTGACGCGGGACGGCGCCTGGCCATGCATTGCGCGGGTTCCCGGGCCAGGCGGGGTTCGTTGACGGCATAAGGCGATTGGCCGATGATTCCCTAATCGGGCTTGCCTGTCCGAAATACAGTGATCGTTCAAAAAAAGGGAGACTGCCGTGCCGCAAACCAAGTTCCTGCTCGACGAATCCGAGATTCCCACCCACTGGTACAACGTCGTCGCCGACATGCCCAACCGGCCGGCGCCGCCGCTCGGCCCGGACGGCAAGCCGATCGGCCCCGACGCGCTGACGGCGATCTTCCCGATGAGCCTGATCGAGCAGGAAATGTCGGCCGAGCGCTGGATTTCGATCCCCGAGAAGGTGCGCGAAATCTACCGCTTGTGGCGCCCCTCGCCGCTGTTCCGTGCCCACCGCCTGGAAGCGGCGCTCGGCACCCCGGCGAAGATCTACTACAAGTACGAGGGCGTCTCCCCGGCCGGCTCGCACAAGGTCAACACCTCGGTGGCGCAGGCCTATTACAACGCCGAGGCCGGCATCAAGCGCATCGCCACCGAGACCGGCGCCGGGCAGTGGGGCTGCTCGATGGCGCTGGCCGGCCAGATGTTCGGGCTGGAGGTGCGCGTGTACATGGTCAAGGTGAGCTACGGGCAGAAGCCCTACCGCCGCTCGATGATGCAGACCTGGGGCGCGGAAGTGTTCGCCAGCCCCAGCATGGAAACGAATTCCGGCCGCGCCGCGCTGGCCGAGGACCCGAACAATCCGGGCTCGCTCGGCCTGGCGATTTCCGAGGCAGTGGAAGATGCCGCCTCGCGCGCCGACACCAATTACACGCTCGGCTCGGTGCTGAACCATGTGCTGCTGCACCAGACCGTGATCGGGCTGGAAGCGAAGAAGCAGTTCGAGAAGGCCGGCGACTATCCCGACATGATCTTCGCCCCCTGCGGCGGCGGCTCCAATTTCGGCGGCGCGGCCTTCCCCTTCTTTGCCGACAAGGCGGCCGGCAGGAACGTGCGCCTGGTGGCGGTCGAGCCCGCCTCCTGCCCCACACTCACGCGCGGCCACTACGCCTACGACTTCGGCGACACCGCCAAGCTCACGCCGATGATGCTGATGTACACCCTCGGCCACGACTTCATGCCGCCCGGCATCCATGCCGGCGGCCTGCGCTACCACGGCGACTCGGCGCTGGTGTCGCAGCTCTATCACGAGAAGCTGATTGAAGCGGTGGCCGTGCACCAGCTCGCCACTTTCGAGGCCGGCGTCACCTTCGCCCGCGCCGAAGGCATCGTTCCCGCACCCGAGTCCAACCACGCCATCGCCGCCTGCATCGACGAGGCCCTGCGCTGCAAGGCAAGCGGCGAGCCGAAGACGCTGTTCTTCAACCTGTCCGGCCACGGCCACTTCGACATGGCCGCCTACGACAGCTACTTCAGCGGCAAACTGGAAGACTTCGCCTATCCGGAAGAGGCGATCCAGGCCGCGCTGGAGCGGCTGCCGAAGGTGGGCTGATGGCCGCCCGCGTCGTCGTTGACGGCGCGGCTGGACACACCGGGGCGCCGCTCCCTGCGGCAAGGCACCGAGTCCCGAAACCGAACTATCCGCTTGAAGAAATGACAAACAAAACAGGAAGGAAATAGAAGACCAGCCTGCCCAAGGGCAACAACGATGTCTTCTACGCAAGCCGGAACGCCCGTCCTGCCGTAAAAGAGGCGAATGCCCGGCAAGAGACTGCGCCTCTCACGGCGGAGGCGATCAAGGAGCCGACATGCACAACAGCAGACTCGTTCCGACCGGGATCGTGTTGGCGCTCTGTCTCGCGGCCGGCACAACCGGCGCCCGGGCGGCCGACGAACCTTACCGGGTTGCCGTGGCCAGCGACGGCGTCCAGCGCGTCGCCGTCGTCGGCGGCAGCTATTTCTTCAAGCCAGACCACCTCGTCGTCAAGGCGGGCACGCCGGTCGAACTGGTGCTGCGCGCCGAACCGGGGATCGTTCCCCACCGCTTCGTGCTCAGGCTGCCGTCCGACCAGATTGCCATCGACACCCAGCTTGGCGAGGAGCCGCGCGTTTTCCGCTTCACACCCGGCACTGTCGGCCGCTACCCCTACTATTGCCCGAACAAGCTGCTCTTCTTCGACAGCCACCGCGACAAAGGCATGGCGGGCATGCTGGAGGTGGTGGAGTAAGCCATGCTCCGGTCCCTGCTCGCCGCCGCCCTGCTCGTTCCGGCCAGCGGGGCCGCACTCGACCCGGTCGCCGCCGCGCGGCAGCAGTTCGAACAGCTCGACAGCTACCGGGTCACGCTTCGTTCGTCCGCGCCGCAGCACCCAACGCAGATCATCCGCTACGCCTACCGCAAGCCCGGCTTCGTCCGCATGGAATTCATCGCCCCCCATGCGGGCGCGCTGCTGATCTACAGCCCGCACAGCGGCAAGGTACGCCTGTGGCCATTCGGCCAGCGTGCCCGCGCGGCGCTGACGCTGGCCCCGGACAATCCGCTGATCCGCGGACCCTACGGCCGCAGCGTGGAGCGTTCCGACGTCGGGGCGCTGCTGCGCAATGTCCAGGCGCTGCAGGCGGGCGGCGACACCGAACTGCGCGGCGTGGAGACGGTCGGGCGCTGGAACGCCCGGCAGCTGGTCGTCACCGGCGCCCCCGGCAAGGCGGTGGACGGCGTGCACCGCTTCCAGCTCTGGCTGGCAGAGGGATCGCTGTTCCCGGTCAAGGTCGCCAGTTTCGGCCTTGACGATGAGGCGCTGGAAACCGTGTTGATGGACGACGTTGAAATCAATGTGGCGTTCGCCGCGGATTTTTTCCAGCCCTGACCTCAAAAGTCCGGAACCTCGAACGGCCATGGCGGAATACCGGTTCTCCACCCTGTGGTACCTCGAGGCCCCGGTGGAACCGGTGTGGGACGCCATCTATCGCTCGCGCCGCTGGCCGAACTGGTGGCGCGGGGTCGAACAGGTGCTGGACCTGGAGGCCGGCGACGACAACGGGCTGGGAGCGCTGCAGCGCTACACCTGGAAAAGCGTTCTGCCGTACCGGCTGACCTTCGACGTGCAGGTCACCCGCATCGAACCGCTGGTCTGCCTGGAAGGCCGGGCAAGCGGGGAAGTCGAGGGGTGCGGCGGCTGGTACTTTTCACGCGAAGGCACGCTCACCGTGGTCCGCTACGACTGGCAGGTGCGCACCACCAAGCGCTGGATGAATCTGCTCGCTCCCCTCGCCCAGCCTTTATTCAAGTGGAACCATAACGCCGTGATGCGTGCCGGCGGGCACGACCTGGCCCGTCTGCTCGGCACCCGGCTGGTCGCCATCGCCCATCGCCGCCCGGCCAGGCCGCAACGCACCTAGACGCGCAGCGGCGCTGCCCGGACGGCCATCCGGTCAGCGACGCTCGAACCGGTAGTACTGGCTATCGAGGTGGCGAACCACCTCCTCGACCTCGTCCCCGCTCCAGCGCAGCTGCAAATAATCCGCCC
>NZ_MKUG01000024.1 GCF_001897685.1 Thiobacillus sp. 65-1402 | reverse complement strand
CCTGGCGGAGCGGGCCGGCAAGCTGCTCGACGAGATCGTGCCCTCCATCAACAAGACCTCCGACCTGGTGCAGGAAATCACCGCCGCCTCGGAAGAGCAGGCCAGCGGGGTGGGGCAGGTGAACGTCGCCATGAACCAGCTCAACCAGGCCACCCAGCAGAACGCCAGCGCCTCGGAAGAGCTGGCCGCCACCGCCGAGGAAATGAGCGGTCAGGCCGAGCAGCTGCAACAGCTGATGGCGTTCTTCAAGGCCGGCAACGCGGCTGCCGCGACGATGCGCCAGGCCGCCGTGAAATCCGCCGCGCCCATGAGGCAGTTGGCCAAGACCGTGCAATCCGTCACCGAACCGGTGGGCGAAGCCGAGTTCGTGCGTTTCTGAGGGGGTGGCCATGAACGCACTGGTCAAGCTTGACAGCCGGGCGGCGCCGCCGTCCGCGGCCGCCCATGAGCCCCGGCAATACCTCACCTTCATGCTGGGGGGCGAGGTGTTCGCCATCGGCATCCTGCACATCAAGGAGATCATCGAGTACGGCCAGCTTACCGCCGTGCCCATGATGCCGGAGTTCATCCGCGGCGTGATCAACCTGCGCGGCGCGGTGGTGCCGGTGGTGGACCTGGCCAGCCGCTTCGGCGGCAAGCCCAGCCAGATCACGCGACGCAGCTGCATCGTCATTCTGGAACTGGAACCCGAGGCGGGCGATCAGGTGATCGGCGTGGTGGTGGATGCGGTCAACGAAGTGCTGGAGATCGCCGCTGCCGACATCGAGCCGCCGCCCTCGTTCGGCACCCGGATCCGCACCGATTTCATCCATGGCATGGGCAAGGTGCAGGAACGTTTCGTCATCATTCTCAACGTCAACAACGTGCTCTCCACCGAGGATCTGGCGATCCTCGGAAAGGCCGCCGCCGACGGGCAGGAGGCGGCGTCCTGAGCCTCCATCACAGCCGGGCCGTCCGCACGAACGCGGCCCGATTCACAACCCGGCCGGGATGCGTTCCGGCCGACCGAAAGGAGCAGCCAGCATGGCGTATCACAGCAATGAGCCGGCGGCTCGATCGACAGACCTGCATGCCATCGTGCGCATCGGCAACGGCATCAGGGAGGTGGAGGATGCCGCCCGTGAGGTGAATCTGGCGGCCTTGAATGCCATGCTGTCTTCCCGCCGCGGCGGCGACAGCGCGGTGGGCTTCCGGGTGGCATCGGCGGAACTGCGCGGGGTTTCCTCCCGCATCGCGGAGGCCATGCATGGCTTGACCGCGCTGGTGTCCGGCATGGTCGGCGAAGTGGCCCAGCGCCAGCGCAGGCAGCGCAACCAGGCCTGTTTCCAGCGGGCGCGGGACAAACAGGCGCACGCCGCCGGCCGGCTGTCGGAAATCCTCGGCGCGCAGGAAGCGGAGATGGTCCGCCTGAACCTGTCGCTCGGCCTCCGGCGGCGCGAACTGCACCTGATGGCAACCCGGGCGCTGCGCCTGTGCGACCTCGGGCTGAGCCTGTCCCGCAGCGCCCTGATCGAGGCCGCGTACGGCGGCGAATCGGCGCCTGCCTTGAGGCAGGTGGCCGAGCAACTGGCCCAGTCCATCCATGCCGTGGCGAGAACGCTGGGTGGCGTGCGCGCCGAAGTGGAGGAGGCGGGCGCATGAAAAGGCTGGAAATCCTGTTTTCGGACGGCCCGCATCAATGGCGGGTGATCGCGCGCGACCCGCAGCGCGCCAGCGCGCTGATCGATACCAACGAATACCTGGTGGCCCACGGCGACGAGGCCATGCTCACCGACCCCGGCGGCATGGAGATTTTTCCGGTGGTGTTTTCCGCCCTGGCGGCCGGCTTCGACCCGGGCCGGGTGAAATGGATATTCGCGTCCCACCAGGACCCCGACGTGGTCAGCAGCCTGAGCCTGTGGCTGGAGTTCAACCCGGCGCTGCGCTGCTATGCCAGCCGCATCTGGGGCAGTTTCCTGCCGCATTACGGCGGCGACGCAAGCACCTTCATCGGCCTGCCCGACGAAGGCGGGAAGATTCCCCTCGGCGGCATCGAGCTGGATGCGGTGCCGGCGCATTACCTGCATTCGTCGGGCAACCTGCATCTGTACGATGCCCGGGCGCGGATACTGTTCAGCGGCGACGTCGGGGCGGCCTTGACGCCGCCGGAGGAGGACGAGTTGTTCGTCACCGATTTCGACCGCCACATCCGCCATGCGCAGGGCTTCCACCGCCGCTTCATGGGCTCCAGGGCGGCCGTGCTGGACTGGTGCGAACGCGCCGCCGCCATGGATATCGACCTGCTCTGTCCCCAGCACGGCTCGATCTACCAGGGGGCGGACGTGATGCGCTTCATCAACTGGTTCGCGGAGCTCGAGGTGGGGTCCGGCCTGCAGGCACCGCGGCCGCAATCGAAGAAAGCTGCATGAGGCCGCCATGCCCGATGCCAAGCGCTGCGACAACGATTTCGCCCGCTTCCGGCAGAGGCTCTTCTTCCCGCGGCGAGGATGCCAGCACCCAGGCGAGGGTGCCGGCCGAGGCCTGGGCGAGACGGCCTGGGAGATCCGGGGATCGGACATCGGCACCCGCGTGCCGGAGCAGGCGCGCGCGGCATGACGGAAAGGCGGACGGGAAGATGCCGGCAACGATTACGGTTTGTTCTTGAGTGTCGCGATTGAGCGGGGGATGCGCCATGTCTGGCCATGAAGCGGGAAAGCGCGCGGCGCCGGCGGGGGACATGCACGTCGCCGGCGTGGCGTTCCTGGTCCTGGCCGCGGCCCTGCTGATCTGGCAGGCCGTGCCGGCGGGACGGTTCGCCCTCGACACGGCCTTCTTTCTGCCGTTCCACATCGTGGTGGAGATGTTCGCCGCTGTGGTGGCTGCGATGGTGTTCATTACCGGCTGGCATATCCACGACAAGAAACGTCCGGCCGCTTCGATGGTGCTGGCCTGCGCATTCCTGGCCGTGGCGGTGCTGGACTTCCTGCATGCCATGTCCTACCCCGGCATGGCGGATTTCATCACCCGCAACACGCCCGGCAAGGCCACGGTCTTCTGGCTGGCGGCGCAATACGCCGCCGCGTTCGCGTTGCTGGCCTTCGTCCTGATGCCCTACCGGCGCATGGGCGACGCCCCCCGGCGCGGCTGGCTGGCCGCGAGCCTGCTGTACGTTCTGCTGGCGGGGTACGTGGGGATGTGGCACGCGGACTGGCTGACGGACAGCGTCCGCGGCGCGCCTTTCACTGCCGCTCTGGAGGCCGGGGCGGCGGCGGCGAACCTCGTTACGCTGGGCCTTCTGCTCTGGCGCCGGCACGAATTCAACCGCCTCTGCCACCATGCCTTGATCTATGCGGTGGCATTCCTGCTGGCGAGCGAGGCTTTCTTCATGCTGCATCCGCAGGCCGCCAGCATGGCCAATGCGCTGAGCCATGTCTACAAGGCGCTGGCCTACCTGTTCCTCTACCGCGCCATTTTCCACAACAGCGTCCTGGCGCCGATCGAGCGCTTCCGGCGGGCGCGCGCAGAGATGGCCGAAATCGAACGGCGCCACCGCGAACTGCTGGAAACCGCGCCCGACGCCATCATGGTGGTGGATGCGCAAGGACATATCCAGATGGTGAACGGGCGCCTGGAGCAGATGTTTGGCTATGCCCGCACGGAGCTGCTGGGGCAGAAAATGGAGATGCTGGTGCCGGACCGGCATCGCGCGCAGCATCATGTCCATCGGCAGAATTTCATCCAGGCGCCAAGCGTTCGCGCCATGACCAGCAAGCTCGATCTGGTCGGGCGCCATAAGAACGGCAGCGAGGTGCCGGTGGACATCGCCCTCAGCACGTTTCAATCCGATGCCGGCATCCAGGTCACGGCATTCATCCGCGACATGAGCGAGCGCCGGCGCATGGAGGCGGATTTCCTCCATCAGGCCACGCACGATGCCCTGACCGGCCTGCCCAATCGCACGCTGTTTCAGGATCGCCTGGTCCAGACCATGATCCAGGCCCGCCGCCATGACCGGCTGATGGCGCTCATCATGCTGGGGCTGGACAATTTCAAGGTCATCAACGACGGGCTGGGGCACCACTACGGCGACCTGCTGCTGACCGAGGCGGCCCATCGCCTGACGGCGGTGCTGCGCCCGGACGACACCGTGGCCCGCCTGGGCGGGGACGAATTCGCGCTGCTGCTGAACGACCTCGGCCACGTCGAGGACGTGGGGCAGGTGGCGGACAAGGTGCTGCAGGCGTTTTCGCGGCCGTTTCGCGTCGGCGACAACGAGGTGTTCGCCAGTGCCAGCCTGGGCGTCACGGTGTTTCCGGTGGATGGCGGGGACGTCACCACCCTGCTGCGCAATGCCGGCGTGGCCATGAACCGGGCCAAGGCGGAGGGGCGCGGCTGCATGCGGCTGTACACCCAGGACCTGAATACGCTCATCCGTGAAAACCTGCTGCTGCAGACCTGTCTTCGCCGCGCCGTGGAGGAGGGGCAGTTCCAGCTGCACTATCAGCCCCAGATCGAGATGGCCAGCCACAGGATTTGCGGCGTCGAAGCCTTGTTGCGCTGGAGCCATGAAGAACTGGGCGAGGTGAGCCCGGCGCGCTTCATTCCGGTTGCCGAGGCGAGCGGCCTGATCGTCCCGATCGGAACCTGGGCGATCCATGCCGCCTGCCGCCAGATCAAGGCCTGGCAGGACGCAGGCCTGCCGACCAAGGTGGCGGTCAACCTGTCGGCCCATCAGTTCCGCCATGGCAATCTGGTGGGCGTGGTGAAGGCGGCTCTGGCGGAGAGCGGCGCATCGCCGGGCCTGCTGGAACTCGAACTGACGGAAAGCGCGCTGATGGGGGAACCGATGGCGGCGGCGCAGGCGCTCGAAGAACTGGAGGAACTGGGGGTCACCATCGCCATCGACGATTTCGGCACGGGCTATTCCTCCCTGGCCTACCTGAAGATGTTCTCGCTTCACAAGCTCAAGATCGACCGTTCCTTCGTCAAGGACGTGACCCACGACGCGGACGACGTCGCCATCGTGCGCGGCCTGGTCGGCCTCGCCCACAGCCTCGAGCTGCGGGTCATCGCCGAGGGCGTGGAAACCGAGGCGCAGCGGGCCGTGCTGGCCGGTTTGGGCTGCAACGGATTTCAGGGCTGGCTATACAGCCGCGCGGTGCCGGGAGAGGAATGCGGCAGGATGCTGGCGGGGGAGGTCCGCGCCCGCTACGGCTGGCCCGGCGCCGGGGGCTGACGCGGCGGGCAGGCCGGCATCGGGATGGCCTTGCGAGGCGCCCGACCAGCCCCGTCCGCCGGCTCCATGCAGCCATGCTGCGGTCATCGCGATGGCGTGTCGGCGTCCTCTTCGGGGGCGGGGGCGAGCGAGCGCAGCTTGAGGTGCAGCGCCGCCTTGGCCAGCAGGTGGGCAGAGACCGGCGCGGTCATGAACAGGAACAGGGCCACCAGGATCTCGTGCAGGCTCAGGTCGCCGTCGAAACTGAAATAGATCGACGAGGCGGCCAGCAGGCAGCCGACGCCGAGGGTGGTGGCCTTGGTGGGGCCGTGCAGGCGGGTGTAGAAATCCCTGAAGCGGACGAGGCCGAGCGAGCCGACGAAGGTGAAGGCGGCGCCGACGAGGATGAGGATGGACAGCAGGATCTCCGGCATGGCGCGCCCCTATTCGATGATGTCGCCGCGCAGCAGGTATTTGCACAGCGCGACGGTGCCGACGAAGCCCATCATCGCGATCAGCAGCGCCGCCTCGAAATAGATCGGGCTGCCGAGGTCGATGCCGAGCAGCACCAGCAGCGCGACGGTGTTCACGTACAGCGTGTCGAGGCCGAGGATGCGGTCGGGCGCGTCGGGGCCGACGACCAGCCGCCAGAAACTGAACAGGAAGGCGAACGCGACCAGCGCGTAGGCGATCGGGATGACGGTATTCAGCATGATTCGAAAATCGCCTTCAGCGGCGCCTCGTAGCGGTGCTTGATCTCGGCCACCGCCGCCGCCGCATCCTCGGTGTCGAGGCTGTGGACGGTGAGGCTGCGGCGGTCTTCGCTCAGCAGCGCCGAGACGGTGCCGGGGGTGAGCGAGATGGTGTTGGCCAGCAGGCTGATCGCGAGATCGCTCGTCAGATCCAGCGGCACGACGATGAAGGCCGGGCGCAGGCGCGACGGCCGGCCGAGAATCAGCCGCGCCACGCGGAAGCTGCCGACCACGATGTCGTACATGACCACGGCGAGATAGCGCAGCAGCATCGGCACGTTGCGGATGCACACTGATTGCGGCCAAAGCGAGGCAGTGGCGAACGGTATCAGCCAGCCCAGCAGCAGGCCCAGCGCGACGTGGCCGGCGGAGACCGTGTTGACCAGCAGCAGCCACAGGATGGCGAGCGTCAGCGTCAGCAGCGGATGCGGCAGCATGCGCGTCATGGACGCGCTCCCAGCACGGCATCGATATAGGCCTGCGGTGCGAGCAGCTGCGCGGCGGTGGCCGTCGCATAGCGGGCCAGCGGGTCGGCCCACACGACCATGTCGGCGAGCAGCAACAGCAGTGCGCCTGCCGGCAGCCAGTCGGCCGCGCGCGGCACCGGCAGCACTTCGGTGCTCGACTGGGTGCGGTAGAACAGCAGGCTGCCGCTGCGCGCCAGCGCGATCACGCCGGCCAGGCCGCCGGCGAGCACCGCGCCCCACATCCAGGTCAGCCATGGCGACTCCAGGGCGGCGCGCAGCAGCATGAACTTGCCGAGAAAGCCCGACAGCGGCGGCAGCCCGGCCATTGCCATCGCCGCGACGAAGAACAGGCCGCCGAGGACGGCGGCGCCGGGCATGGCCGGGCCGGGCTCGAAACGGTCGGCGCATGCGCCGCGCGCGCGGGCAATCGGTTCGGCGAGGAGGAACAGGGCGGCGGTGGCGAACGTGGTGTGCGGCAGGTAGTAGAGGCCGGCTGCGATGCCGTCGACGCTGCCGAGGGCGAAGGCGGCGAGCAGGGTGCCGACCGAGGCGATCGTCAGGTAGGCGATCTGCTGGCGCAGCGCGGTGCTGGCGAGCGCGCCGAGCATGCCGGCGACGAGGGTGGCGAGCGCGAGCGGCATCAGCCAGCCGGCGAGCAGGTTGGCGAGCGCGCCGGCGTCGGCGCCGAACATCAGGCTGGTTACTCGCAGGATGCTGTAGGCGCCGACCTTGGTCATGATCGCGAACAGCGCCGCCACCGGTGCGCTGGTGTGCGCGTAGGCGGCAGGCAGCCACAGGTGCAGCGGCAGCAGCGCCGCCTTCAGCGCGAACACGCCGAACAGCAGCAGGCCGGCCGTCTCGACCAGCGCCAGATTACCGGGCGGCGTGCGCGCCAGCTTGACCGCGAGGTCGGCCATGTTGAGCGTGCCGGCGACGCCGTACAGCGTGCCGACGGCGAACAGGAACAGGGTCGAGCCGGCCAGGTTGATCACCACGAAATGCAGCCCGGCCTTGACCCGCAGCCGCCCGCCGCCGTGCAGCAGCAGGCCGTAGGAGGCGAGCAGCAGGATCTCGAAGAACACGAACAGGTTGAACAGATCGCCGGTGAGGAAGGCGCCGTTGAGGCCGAACAGCTGCAACTGGTACAGCACGTGGAAATGGCGGCCTTGCGTGTCGCTGCCGCGCAGCGCATGCAGCAGCGCGAACAGCGCCACCAGCGCGGTGGCCATCAGCATCCACGCGGCGAGGCGGTCGGCCACCAGCACGATGCCGAAGGGCGCGTCCCAGTTGCCGAGCTTGTAGACGAGCTGGGTGCCGTCGGCGGCGCCCGCCAACAGCGCGAACGCCAGCGGCACCAGCGCCGCCGTCGCGGCGAGGCTGAGGCCGCGCTGCAGCGCGAGCGGCGCGTTGCGCAGCGCCAGCAGCACGATGCCGGCGAGCAGCGGCAGCAGCACCGGCAGGATGGGCAGATGCGTCGCGAGGCCGTTCATCGCGGCGCGTCCTCGTCGCTATGCAGGCCGTCGACGTGGTCGTTGCCGAGTTCGGCACGCGCCTTCAGCGCGAGCACGATGACGAACGCGGTCATGCCGAAGCTGATGACGATGGCGGTGAGCACCAGCGCCTGCGGCAGCGGGTCGGTGTAGGCGGCGGCGTCGGCGATCACCGGCGGCGCGCCGATGGCGAGCCGGCCCATGACGAACAGGAACAGGTTGACCGCGTAGGACAGGAAGGTGAGGCCGAGCACCACCGGGAAGGTCTGGCCGCGCAAGGTGAGGAACACGCCGCAGGCAGTGAGCACGCCGATGGCGAGGGCGATGAGCGCTTCCATCAGGGCGCCGCCTTGCGCTGGCTGCGGCTGTCGTGCAGCGCGCCGAGATTGACCAGGATCAAGAGCGTGGCGCCGACGACGACGAGGAAGACGCCGAGGTCGAACGCCATCGCCGAGGCGAGTTCGAATTCGCCGACCAGCGGCCAGCGCAGGTGGCCGAAAGTCGAGGTGAGGAAGGGATGGCCGAACGCCCAGCTGGCCAGGCCGGTGAAGGTGGCGAGCCCGAGCCCTGCGGCGATCACCGGCTGGGTCGCGCCGGACAGCCGCTCGCGCATCCAGGCGCTGCCGTGGGCGAGATACTGCACGATCAGCGCCACCGCCGTCACCAGGCCGGCGATGAAGCCGCCGCCCGGCTGGTTGTGGCCGCGCAGCAGGATGAACACGGCGACCAGCAGCGCCAGCGGCAGCAGCAGCTGGGTCAGCGTGGCCATGATCACGGGATGGGGATCGCGGTTCCAGGCGCGCCCGGCGGCGTCGGCATCGGGCGCGTCGAGGCGCAGGTTCTCCAGCAGGGCGTAGATGCCGAGTCCGGCGAGCGCCAGCACGGTGATCTCGCCCAGGGTGTCGTAGCCGCGGAAGTCGACCAGGATGACGTTGACGACGTTCTTGCCGCCGCCGCCCGGCACGCTGTTCTCCAGGAAATAGCCGGCGATGGTGTCGTAGGGCCGCGTCAGCACTGCCCACGCCAGCAGCGCGGTGCCGCCGCCGGCGGCCAGCGCGATCGCGCCGTCGCGCCAGACGCGGCCGCGGTCGCGTTCGCGCGCGGCATGCTGCGGCAGGAAATGCAGCGCCAGCAGCAGCAGCACGATGGTGACGACCTCCACCGACAGCTGGGTCAGTGCGAGGTCGGGGGCGGAGAACCTGACGAAGGCGAGCGACACGATCAGGCCGACCACGCCGATGGTGATCAGCGCGGCCAGACGCTGGCGATGCAGCCACACGGTGGCGAGCGAGGCGACGATCAGGGTGGCGCCGGCCAGCAGGCTGACCGGGTCGAGCGGCAGGCCGGCGCGGCTGCCGGCGAGCGGCGTGTCGCTGCCGAGCCACGGCGCGACGCCGAGCGCCAGCGCGGCCGCCAGAAACAGCAATACCTGCCGCTGCAGCGAGCCGCTGTCGATGCGGCGGGTGAGCCAGCCCGACACGACGAACAGCGCGTCGAGCAGCGCGTCGTAGGCCGCCCGCGCGTCGAGACGGCCGAGGCCGCGTTCATGCAGCGCGAACAGCGGGCGGCGCAGCGCGTAGATCGCCGCGCCGCCGGCCAGCGCGACGAGGCTCATCGCCAGCGCCTGGTTGAAGCCGTGCCACAGCGCCAGACGGTATTCCGGCGGCGGCGCCTGCAGCGCATCCGCCGCCGCCACCGCCAGCAGCGGCGCGACGGTGAGCGCCGGCGCGATGCCGACCACCAGGCACAGCACCACCAGGATTTCCACCGGCAGCTTCATCCAGCGTGGCGGCTCGTGCGGCGTGCGCGGCAGGTCCACCGGTTCGCCGTTGAAGAATACGTCGTGAATGAAGCGGATCGAGTAGGCCACCGCCAGCGCGCCGGCCAGCGTCACCAGTGCGGGCAGCAGCCAGCCGCCGACGAGGCTTGCGGAAATCTGCGCCGCCTCGGCAAAGAACATTTCCTTGGAGAGAAAACCGTTCAGCAGCGGCACCCCGGCCATCGCCGCCGCCGCCACCATCGCCAGCGTCGCGGTGTAGGGCATGAACTTCCACAGGCCGTGCAAGCGCCGCATGTCGCGGGTGCCGGCCTCGTGGTCGATGATGCCGGCGGCCATGAACAGCGAGGCCTTGAAGGTGGCGTGGTTGATGATGTGGAACACGCCCGCCACTGCCGCCAGCGGGGTCGACAGCCCGAACAGCAGGGTGATCAGGCCGAGATGGCTGATGGTCGAGTAGGCCAGCAGGCCCTTGAGGTCGTGCTTGAACAAGGCGGCATAGGCGCCGAGCAGCAGCGTGGCGAGGCCGGCGCCGGAGACCAGCCAGAACCATTCCGGGGTGCCGGAGAGCGCCGGGTAGAGGCGCGCCAGCAGGAATACTCCGGCCTTCACCATGGTCGCCGAATGCAGGTAGGCCGACACCGGGGTGGGTGCCGCCATCGCGTGCGGCAGCCAGAAATGGAAGGGGAACTGCGCCGACTTGGTGAACGCGCCGAGCAGGATCAGCACCAGCGTCGGCACGTAGAGTGGATGGCCGCGGATCAGGTCGCCGGCGGCGAACACGTCGGCCAGCGCGTAGCTGCCGACGATGTGACCGAGCAGCAGGAAACCGCCCAGCATCGCGAAGCCGCCCAGGCCGGTGACCGCCAGCGCCATGCGCGCGCCCTGGCGCGCTTCCTCGCGGTGCTGCCAGTAGCTGATCAAGAGGAAGGACGACAGGCTGGTGAGTTCCCAGAAAATCAGCAGCTGGATCAGGTTTTCCGACAGCACGATGCCGAGCATCGAGCCCATGAACAGCATCAGGTAGCTGTAGAAGCGCCCCATGCTGTCGCGCTCGGACAGGTAGTAGCGCGCGTACAGCACGATCAAGAGGCCGATGCCAAGAATCAGCCCGGCGAACAGCAGCGCCAGGCCGTCGAGGCGGAAGGCGAGGTTGAGGCCGAGCGCCGGCATCCAGTCGTGCTGCTGGATCAGCGTGCTGCCGGCGAACGGCAGGGGGAAAGCGGGCGCCAGCCACAGCAGCGCGGCCAGCGTAACCGCGCCCGCCGCCCAGGCGGCATGCGAACGTCCGCGGCGGGATGCCAGCGCAACCAGGGCTGCGCCCACGAATGGAGTCAGGACAGCGAAGAACAGCGTCATCGATAGGGAATCGGGATGGCCGGCCTGTGGCCGGAAGACGCGGCCATTCTAACGTGAGTCGGAGACGCGCAGAACCTGCGGAGGCCATGCGCCATGCGCCGCCGGCCATTGTTCGCGGGCATCGCGGGCAGCCCCGAAGCGGGGGCAGGCAACGCCGACGCCCCGGCAAGTCCATGTCAACCCGCGCCTGCGGCAATCCTGTCGCTAGCTCGTGGAATCGGCTCCGTGGGATTTCTCGCACATGAGACAGGCGGACGTTTCGCAAGCGCTTGAATGTAACCGACTGATTTTGAATGCTTATGTTTCAAGGCTGCATTGTCTCTCGCCCGGGCTGTCCGGAAGTTGGGACAGCTTTCATGCGGATGTCCGCCTCCCCGCCCGGCTTTTTTCAGAAAAAAACCATTTCATTCAATCGGATAGATGTGCTGGTACGCCCCTTGCTGTTGGGCTGTCGAAGTCGGTGTTCCGTGGCTTCGCCGTTTTGATTTCTCAACTGCCTAGTGGAGGTTCTCATGAACAAAAGTCTCATTTCTACGGCTCTAGCCCTGGCTTTCGGCGTGTCGGCCCAGGCCTGGGCCAATCCCACCAATACCGCCGATACATTCGACAACAACGGCGACGCCACGCAGACGGCCACGGCGGAGTCCAACCAGTCCGGCCAGTCCGGTGCCGCGGCCAACGAGTACTCAAGCACCAGCCAGAACGCGAAGAACCGCAGCGCCACCCAGTCCGCCAACACGGGCGCGACGGCCAACGACGATTCCAGCGCCTACCAGTACAACGACTCCTACAACGACACCTCTTCCTACAACGACGATTCCTTCAACACCCAGTCCCAGAACAAGCATTCCTTCAATACCGACGTTTCGGCCACAACCGTGCTCGAGGGCAAGGTTTTCGACAATCACGTTCATGACATCGGCAATTACGCCGAAGGCGGCAGCCGCGCGGGCGATGGCGCCCAAGGCGGCAACGGTGGGGATTCCAGCCAGCACACCTTCAGCATGTCCATCGGCGCCGACGGCGGCGATGCGGGCTCCGGCGGCGACGGCCATGCCTTTGCCGTTGGCGGCGATTCCAAGGCGGGCGACGGCGCCAAAGGCGGCTCCGGCGGCGACGGCGGCATGGCCTGGGGCGGCATCGGCGGCAAGGGCTATGGCGGCGACGGCGGTTCCGGCGGCAATGGCGGCAGCGCCTCCGGCGGTTCCGGCGGTTCCGGCGGCGACGGCGGCAAGGGCTATGGCGGCGACGGCGGCTCCGGCGGCGGTTCCGGCTCGGCCATCGGCGGTTCCGGCTTTGGCGGCAAGGGCTATGGCGGTTCCGGCGGCGACGGCGGCAGCACGGCCGACGCCATCGGCGGCAGCGGCTATGGCGGCAAAGGCTATGCCGGCTCCGGCGGCGATGGCGGCAGCAATGGCGACGCCATCGGCGGCAGCGGCTACGGTGGCAAAGGCATCGGCGGCGACGGCGGCGCCGGTGCCAGCGGCGGCAAGGGCTACGGCGGCGACAGCGGCGCCCTGACCGCGACAGGCTCCGGCGGCAAAGGCTCCGGCGGCGACAGCGCGGCCTTGTCGGCGACCGGCAACGGCGGCAAAGGCTATGCCGGCGACAGCAGCAATGGCGCCAGCGGCGGCAACGCTTTTGAGGTGGGCGGCATTTCGGTCGGCAACAGCGGCCTGGTGAGCCAGAATCCCGACACCACAAATGGCCAGGCCGGCGCGACCAATACGCCCTCCGAAGGCAGCGACGACTCCGCGGCCCACGCCGGCAACACGGCCAGCCCCTCCAACTCCAGCACAACCGGTGCGGCCACGTCGGGCGCCGGAACCGGCGGCACCGCCACGGCGGGCGCGGCAACCGGGACGTCGACCGCTGGCAATGCCGCGGGCGGAGCCAGCGGCAGCACCAATGACGTCAGCGGCGGCGGCGCCGGCACCGGCGGCGGCAGCGGGACCGCCAGCGGAACCAGCACGGCAGGCGCGGGCACGGGCGGCGCGGGCGGCTCGGGTGCCGTCGGCGCTGCCGGAACCGGCGCTGCCGGCAGCGGTGCCGCGGGCACCAACACCGCCGGTAACGGCGCTGCCAGCGGCAACGGCACCGGCGCTGCGGGTACCGGCGCTGCCGGCACCAACACCGCCGGCAACGGTGCCGCGGGCGCGACGGGTACCGGCGCAGCCGGAAATGGCGCGACCGGCAACAGCCTGGGCGGCGCGGGCGCGGTTGGCGCCGTCGGCAATGGCGGCGCAGGCGGCGCCGGCGCCGTCGGCGCGGCCGGCAGCAGCACCGGCGGCGCCGGCGCAGCGGGCGCGACCGGCACCGGCGGGACCGGCGAAGGCGGCGTCGCGGGCGCCGGAGGAGTCGGTGCCGCCGGCGGCAACGGCGGTGCCGGCGGAACGGGCGGGTCGGCCACGGCGAACGGGCCTGGCGGCAATGGCGGCAACGGCGGTCTCGGCGGCGCTGCCAGCAGCAGCGCCATCGCGTCGGCCACCACCGGCTATGGCGGGGTGGGCGGCAACGGTGGCGATTCGCTGGGCGGCAACGCGGGCACCTTCAATGCCTCCAACAACATGTCCGGCAGCGTGACCAATGGCGCCGGCATCATCTCCCTGTCGCAGAACACGGGAGCGAATGCCCTGACCCAGATCGGCGTGACGGTACAGGCCAACCTGACGGTTCAGTGAACCAGGGACTGCCCCGGAACGGCGATGAGCGGTTCCGGGGGGCCTGAAACAAGCGCAGCGTTGACCCCCTATTCAGGAGAGTGAAATGAACAAGAGTTTGCTATCCACAGCCATCGCCCTGGCGCTGGGCATGTCGGCCCAGGCCTGGGCCAATCCGACCAACACCACCGGCACATTCGACAACAATGGCAATGCCGATCAGACGGCAACGGCGACCAACGATCAGGCCGACCAGACGGGCGCGGCAGCCAACGAGTTCTCGACCGCCAACCAGAATGTGAAAAACCGCACCGCTGCCCAGGACGGCAACACCGGCGCGGCGGCCAATGACGAATCGGAGGCGAGCCAGTACAACGGTTCGTACAACGAGGCCTCCTCCAACAACCACGACTCGTTCAATAACCAGTCGCAGAACTACGGCTCCTTCAACAACGAGGTGTCGGCCAAAACCGTGCTCGAGGGCAAGGTCTTCGACAACCAGGTTCATGACATCGGCAATTACGCCGAAGGCGGCAGCAAAGCCGGCGACGGCGCCAGAGGCGGGAACGGCGGCGATACCTGGCAGGATACGGCGAGCAAGGCCTGGGGCGCCAACGGCGGCTCGGCCGGCGACGGCGGCAATGGCTCGGCCAAGGCGATCGGCGGCGACACCTACGCCGGTGACGGCGCCCGGGGCGGCCATGGCGGCGACGGCGGCAATGCCGTCGGCGGGATCGGCGGCATGGGCTCCGGCGGCTCCGGCGGCTCCGGCGGCGACGGCGGCAGCGCCTATGGCGGCAATGGCGGCAATGGCGGGAACGGCGGCACCGGCGCCGGCGGCGACGGCGGCAGCGGCGGCTATTCCGGCATGGCCAAAGGCGGCTCCGGCTTCGGCGGCAGCGGCTCCGGCGGCGACGGCGGCAGCGGCGGCAGCACCGGAGACGCCTATGGCGGTTCCGGCAGCGGCGGCAAAGGCTATGCCGGTTCCGGCGGCGATGGCGGCAGCAACGGCAATGCCAGCGGCGGCAGCGGCAGCGGCGGCATCGGTGTCGGCGGCGACGGCGGCGACGGCGCCCACGGCGGCACCGGCGTCGGCGGCGACAGCTTTGCCAAGGCCTTCAGCGGTTCCGGCGGCAGAGGCTACGGCGGCGACAGCGCTGCAGCCTCGAGCACCGGCGACGGCGGCAAGGGCGCGGGCGGCGACGCCAGCAACACTTCGGGCGGCGGCAACGCCAGCGGAATAGGCGGCATTTCCGGCGCCAGCAGCGGATTGGTCAGGCAGCAGCCTTACACCTCGAACGCCGATGCCAACGCAAACAACAATCCGATCGACAGCAACGACTCGTCCGCCAGCGCCGGCAATACGGCCAACCCAGGCAACAGTTCCAGCACCGGCAACGCCGGTTCCGCTGCGGCCAGCGGCGGCGCGGCCACCGGCGGCGCCGCCGACGGCACGGCCGCAGGCGGCAGCGGCAGCGGTGGCGCCAGCGGCAGCACCGCCGGCGCCAGCGCCGGCGGCGCTGGCAGCGGTGGCGCCAGCGGCGCGGCCAACGGCAGCAGCACGGCCGCAGCGGGCAATGGCGGCGCCGGCGGCTCGGGTGCCGCAGGCGCGGCCGGCACCGGCGCGGCAGGCAGCGGTGCGGCAGGCAGCAACACCGCGGGCAACGGCGCATCCAGCGGCAACGGTACCGGCGCCGCCGGCACCGGCGCGGCCGGCACCAATACCGCGGGTGCGGGGGCTGCCGGCGCGACCGGCAGCGGCGCCACCGGTACCGGCGCGGCCGGCACCAGCGCCGGCGGCAATGGCGCGGTCGGCGCAGTCGGCAATGGCGGTGCAGGCGGTGCCGGCGCGGTCGGCGCGACGGGCACCAGCACCGGCGGCAATGGCGCGGTCGGCGCCACGGGCACCGGCGGCACCGGCCAGGGCGGACTGGCGGGCAACGGCGCAAGCGGCGGTGCCGGCGGTGAAGGCGGTGCCGGCGGCGCCGGCGGGACGGCCACGGCAAACGGCAATGGCGGTGCCGGCGGGCTGGGCGGCAATGGCGGCAGCGCAAGCAGCGAAGCCATGGCTTCCGCCACCACCGGCTATGGCGGCGCGGGCGGCAACGGGGGACACTCGTACGGCGGAAATGCCGGAGACTTCAACGTCTCCAACAATATGTCCGGCAGCCTGACCAATGGCGCCGGCATCATCTCCGCGTCGCAAAACACCGGCATCAATGCGCTGACCCAGATCGGCGTGACGGTGCAGGCCAACCTGACGGTTCAGTGAACCGCCACCCCGGAACCGCCGTGCGGCGGTTCCGGGGGGTTCCGGAAGGAAGACGTCATGAAGGACTTTCTCGCATTACTAAAACCATTTTCGTTTCTGGCTTGCGCGCTGGCCGTCCAGCTGGCCTGGGCCGCGCCTGACGAAACCATTCCAGGCAACGAAGTGTTCGACGCGGCGATTGCCGACGACATGCTCGACGGCCAGCGCGGCATGGCGCTGATTACCAACACCAACGACCTGGATGGCGCCGTGTACGCAAACAGCGCGAACGATCTGGTCACCGGCTACAACCTGGTGAGCGACGGCTCGCTGGTCAACAACTCCGGCTTCAATACCGTCATCCAGAATTCGGGCAACAACGTGTTGATCCAGAACGCAGTGATCCTGAATATCCAGATGCAATAAGGGGTTCCCATGCGCAATGCCGCGCTGTTTCTGATGGCCGTGCTGGTTGCGATGCCTGCCGCGCGGGCGGGCATGGTCGAGATCCCGGGCGCCGGCTCCGGCTCCTTCAGCGTCAAGACCATGAGCATGAAGGAGCGGCAGTTCCGCTACACCGAACGCCAACAGTACGATTTCAGTTGCGGCTCCGCCGCGCTTTCCACCCTGCTCACCCATCACTACGGCGACCCGGTCAAGGAAGAGGCGGTCTACACCACCATGTGGGAAAAGGGCGACCAGGCCAAAATCCGCAAGGAAGGCTTTTCCATGCTCGACATGAAGCGTTTCCTCGAATCGCGCGGCTATGCGGCCGACGGCTACAACGCCAGCCTGGAAAAGCTGGGCAAGGCGGGCATCCCCGCCATCGTGTTGATTCGCGATGGCGCCTACAACCATTTCGTCGTCGTCAAGGGGGTTCGCGACGGCAAAATCGCTTTCGGCGATCCCGCGCAGGGTGCGCGTGTCATGGATCAGGCGCCATTCGAGCGCATGATGATCAACCGTATCCTGTTCGTCATCAACGGACGCAATGCCGAGGCGGTATTCAACGATCCGAAGGACTGGAAAGTCCGCGAAAAAGCCCCCGTCGGCATGGCCTCAGGCCCCAACGATCTGGCCAACGTCACGCTGATGCGCCGGCCGGCAGGTGATTTCTGAGGAGGCGGCGATGCCCAGCCTGCGTTTGGTCTTTTTACTGCTTGCCCTCTTGTCGGGCGGGGTCGCTCACGCATCGCATCCCTTCGACGATGCGCCGCGCGCCAGCGACGAGGAACTCGACCGCATGCGCGGCGGATTTGTCGTCAACTGGAACGGCCAGGAGTTCCTGCTGCCGTTTTCCATCGACGGCATCGAACGCCTGACCCAGATCAATGGCCAGGTCTTCGTCAACGGCGAACTGGTGGCGCCCAAGGTCAACCCGCAGGCGCTCGTTCCCTTCTCGCAGAATGGCCAGATCGGCGTGAATGCGCCAGCCTTGCCCGCACTCGGCGGCGCCGTGCCGGCGGGTTTGCCGGCGGCATCCGCGGACGCGAATGCCGGCTCGGGCGCAAGCGTGGCGGCAGGTCCGGCGCCGCTCGAACAGGCCGCAGGCGGATCGCCTGCGAGCCCGCCAGCTTCGCCGCCCGCGACGCAGGCCGCGCAATCCTCCGGCAACCTCGATACGGCATCGCCGGCATCCGCCAGCCCCGGCACGGCGGCCGCGCAGGTGACCACGCAAGGCGCGTTGATCGTCATCCAGAATGGTGCGGCCAACGCGTTTGTGGTGCCGTCGGGCGCTGCGCTCGATTCGCTGGCCACGATCATACAAAACTCGGTGAACGACCAGGTCATCCGCAATATCACGACCCTGAACATCACCATCGATGCCCAGATGCTGGCGGCCCAGGCGCGGCTCAACGCCATCCTCGACCAGCATGGCCTGCGTTAAGGCGCGCTACGCGCAATCAGCGCAACAAAAAGCCGGGCATCCCAGCCCGGCTTTTCGCTGTGCAGCGATCAATGCTCAGAATCTGATCGGGAGGCGCAAGGTGACGGTGGTGTCCGGGGTATCGTCGGTCAGCCCGGCGCCGATCGACAGATTAAAGTTGATGCGCTTGTTCAGGCGATAGGAAAACCCCGCCTGCAGGGTGGCCAGCTGAACCCACATCGATCCATCCGCCACTTGGCCATCGAGCCTGGTCTTGTCGATCCAGGTGTGCTCGTAGCTCAGGCTGAACGAGCTGCGCTCGTTCAGCCCCAGCCCCATGCCGACGTTGAGGCCGAGCGAGTCGCCGGGATCGACTTCGCCTATGGACCGGGTTGTGACCGTGCCCAGGGAGTTGGTGAAGGGGATCGAGGCATTGACGTCGCGCTTGATGTTCCACGTGTAATTGATGCCGCCGAAAAACACCACCGGATCGGCGGGCAGCACCATGCTCAGGCTGGGCTGCAGGCTGTAGAAGCCGGAGCCGGTCGGCAGCTCCTTCGGCAGGTTGAAGTCGGTATCGTAGGCGACCTCGTACTGGTCCTTGCCGGTGCGGGTCTTGAGGCGCAGGCCCGCAACATAGAAGGGGGCGTCGCCCGTGGGCACGTTGAGCTGGTAGCGCGCGGCCAGCTCGATGTCGCCGATGCCGCTGCCGTCCGAATTGAATGACTCATCTATCGCACTGCCGGAAATTCGCCGCGACAGCGAATCGTCGCGGCGATAGATATACGGCACCCGGGCTTCGACCTCCAGCCGGTTGGTCAGCCCGTAGCGCCCGCCCAGGGTCGCAATCAGGTTGTTGCGGTTGACGCTGCGCACGTCGATGGCCCCGATCAGCACCGCGTTCAGCACGCTGAAACCGACCACCGTCACGCGGTCCGACGAACTGAAGGAATACTGCAGCGAGGGATCGAAAACGAAGGTGCCCTTTGGCGTCAGGATGCTGGGCTGGGAAAACACGGTCGCCACATCCAGGGTGGTGCTGTCCAGCCGCCCGGCCTCGTCGCCGCGGCCGCGGAACGTCGACTCGTCAGCCTGGGCCAGGCGCTGCGGGTTGATCTCCGCGGGCATGCCCAGCTGCCCCTGCATCGCCTGGATGCGGCGCTGGGCTTCTGCCAGCTTGTCCATCTCCTGCGCCAGCCGTTGCTGCTGCTCGGCCAGGCTCTTCGCCTGTTCGGCCAGCTGCTGGCGCAGGGTCTGGTAATCGGCGTCGGCCGGCGCATCCTGGCCCGTCTGGCGCAAGGTTTCGGCGTAGGCGACTTGCGCGCTCAACACCATCGCCAGGCTGGCGCGAAACCAGGCGCTCTTCTTCGGCATTTTCATGCTCCCCTCCCCGTTGTGACTGGATGCGATGCTTCGAGCCTGGCAAGCCTGCGATGGCTCGGATTCAACGACGCGTGCCGGCGATCCGGAAAAGCCTCACCCCGATGGCGGCTCAAGCGATGGTTTTTTCGCGGAGGTTCCCCCCGGGAATCCGCTGCAGTTGCATCCAGGCGCGCACCGGCAGGATCGGGCCGCGTCGAGGCGTTGTTTCATCGCCATCGGCGTGGCGGCGATCACGCCGGCTCCCGGGCGGCTTTTTCCTTGTGCGGGCCGCACAGCGCGTGGCGCTCCAGCAGGCGATACAAGGTGGCGCGTGAAACGCCCAGTTCCCGGGCCGCTTCGGAAACGTTGTGCTGGCAGCGGCGCAATGCCGAGCGGATCGCATCGAGTTCGGCTTTGGCACGCGCCCCGTCGAGCGTCGGGTGTCCGGCGCACGATGCGCGCCGTTCCATCCCCAGATCGTCCGGAGTGAGATAGGGGCGCTCGGCCATGACCACGCCCTGGCGGATGCGGTTGCTCAATTCCCGCACATTGCCGGGCCAGGAATACTGGCTCATCGCACGCAATGCCTGCTGGTTGAAGCCCTTGACCTTGCCGCTGGTTTCGCGGGAAAAGCGCTCCAGCAAAGCCTGCGCCAACAGTTCCACATCCCCCTGCCGGTCGCGCAGCGGCGGCGCCGTCAGGTTGATGACGTTGAGGCGGTAGTAAAGGTCTTCCCTGAAATGGCCTTTGGCAACGGCTTCCTGAAGATTGATATGGGATGCGGCGATGATCCGGATATCCAGCTGTATCGGCTGGCTGGAGCCCAGGCGTTCGATCATCTTGTCTTGCAGGACGCGCAGCAGGGTGGCCTGGAGGTTGAGCGGCAGATCGGCAATTTCGTCCAGAAAGAGGGTGCCGCCCTGGGCCGCTTCCAGGCGCCCGATTTTGCGTTGGTGCGCCCCGGTGAACGCGCCTTTCTCATGGCCGAACAATTCGCTTTGGATGAGATGGGGCGGCAAGGCCCCGCAATTGACCGCCACGAAGGCTTTCGTGCCGCGGGCGGACATGTTGTGGATGGCGTGGGCGGCCAGTTCCTTGCCGGTGCCGCTCTCTCCGCCGATCAGCACGGGCGCGTCGGCCTTGCTGGCTTTGCGCAATGCCTGGCAGAAAGCCAGCATCGCCGGGCTGCTGCCCACGATGCCATGCTGCTCCAGGGTGTCGGGGCGCGGCGGCGGCTGCTTGAGCAGCCGACCCTTGCCCCAGGCATGTCCCAGGGAGACGGACAGCCTGTCCTGATCGACCGGCAGGGTATGAAAATCGTACACCCCCGCCAGAAAATTGCGGTGCTGCGGGGTGGGCCGCCAAAACGCATGGTCCATCAGCGCAATCCATTGCAGGGATTGCTGCCGTCCCACCAGGTCATACAGCCTGCTGCTGCCGGCGCGCTGCAACTGCAGCAGCCCTGCATGGAAATCCTGCCGTTCGAAGAGCGCGGCCAATTCGTCCATATTCGCCGCCCGGTGCAGTTTCCAGCCCCTTCCCCGCAGGCAGCCCAGGAGCTTGCCGTGCAATGCGTCGTCCACCAGCGCCACGACGTCCCGGTCAACCGAAACCATTCAGTGTCTCCTCCCAGGCTTGCAAAGCGCCCGCCCGATGTGCGTGATGCCTGCCGCCCCATGCGCCCGGCAGCGGCTCTTGCCGCGGGGCGACCGTGAAACATCAGCTGCCCGCAGGATTTGTTTGCGACGTGTAAAGTGTAGAACATTGCAGCCGGTTGTCGGCAGGTTTCGCTGCCGGTGGCAGCGTTTCCCGGCAAATCGGCCTGGGTGCGGCGCTGGCCGGTACGCGGACAGCGGCCGGGTGGGGCGTTGGGGCTTCGGTACGCCCGCCGCGGCGGCGCTGCCTAGGGGGCGCTCGTCGCGACCGGCTCGTCGGCGTAGCGCCAGATGTTCACGTCCAGTCCGGCTTCGCGGATATGCTCGGTCTTGGCGGCAAGAAAGCGCTGGAAGCTGGGCTCCTTGCGGTAGGTGCCGGAGGTCAGGTAGTCGAACATGCCCAGGGTATGGAACACGCGGAAGGACGATTCCCAGCGGATGACCTCCTGCCCGGCGGAGTCGAACAGGACGATGCCGGGCGCGTAGTTGACGCCGAGCTGGCGCACCCAGTCGCGTACCGCCATGCGCTTGCCTTGCGGCGTGGTGATGGGCTCGCGCGACCACATGTCGAGCTGCACGTTGTCGAACTTCGCGATCGCGGCGCGGGTTTCCGGGTCGGCCAGCACGCGGCGGTGCAGCACCTCGCAGTCGGGGCAGTCCTTCTGCTCGAAGAACACCGCGAGCGGCTTGGCGGACTTGCCGCGGCGCCGCAGGTCAGTGGCGTTTTTCAGGAAGAAGTCCTGCTGGATCATTTCGCCGGAGGCCTGCTTCGGCACCTCGCGCGCGGCGACGAAGTCGCGGAAGGCGGTCTTGTTTTCATGGCGCCCGCCGACCCAGTCGAGCGCGGCCTGCAGGCGCGCCGGCGGCACGTAGCCGTTGAGGCGCAGGACGGTTTTGCCGGTCTCGTCGAAAAACAGCAGGCTGGGGGTGAACTGGATTTTCTGCGCCGCGCTGTAGGTCTTTTCCGTGTAGCGCTTGCCGTCCAGTCCCACGACTTCGCGGTCGCCCCAGATGTTGACCGCGATCACGTCGAACTTTTCCTTCATCGTGGCCTCGATCTCGCGCTGCGACAGGTTGCGCTCCACCAGCGCCGAGCAATACGGGCAGCCGTCCTGGGTGAACATCAGGATGACGCGCTTGCCGTTGGCGCGCGCCTCGTCGATGTCCTCCTTCAGGTGCAGGAAGCTGTTCTTGAACCAGGCGGGATACTCGGTCGTCCTGGCGCCGTAGTAGGTGCCCATCTTGGCCGCCGCAGCCGGTTCTGCGGCGTGCAGCGAAAATGCGGCGAGCAAGCCGAGCAAGGCTGGCAGAGAGCGAATGGTCATGGCGGTCTCCTTCGTCATCGTTAATGCCGAGGCCTATCGTAGCAGGTGATCAGGCGGGCCGGCCGGCAATGAGGACGTCGCTGCTGGAATGCGCCAGCACGTGCTTGGTGACGCTGCCGAGCAGCAGTTCCTCCATGACCGAGCGGCCGTGCTTGCCGATGACGATCAAGTCGGCGTCGAGCGTCTGCTCCTGTTCGAGAATCCGCAGCGTGGCCGCACCGTGAACGAACTGGCGCGACAGCTGGCTGGCCGGCACGTCCAGCTTGCCGATGAAGGCTTCCATTTCGGTCTGCGCCGCGTTGCGCGCCTGAATCCGGTATTGATGAATCTGGTTGTCATCCATGCCGGCGAGGCGGAAAGTGCTTTCCATCTCCACTTCGAATGCATGCAGCAGCACAAAGTCGGCATCGGGCAGCCAGGCATGGGCGGCGTTGATGGCGGCGGCGGCATGATCGGAAAAATCGACCGGCGCGAGGATGCGCCGGTACGGGGAGTGGGGGCGTTGCTTGACCGCGAGCAATGGACGGCGCGATGTGCGCAGTACGCGTTCGATGGTCGATCCGAGCAGATGTTCGCGCACGAAATGCATGCCGCGCGCACCCATTACCAGCAAATCGGCGTGCCGTTCTTCGGCGAGTCCGACCAGGGCGGCCTGCGCCGAACCTTGCGTCAGCACGGTGTCGATCGCGACGGGGTGGCGGGCTGCCAGGCGTTCCGCCTGTTCGGCCAGTGCGCGCTCCGTCTGTTCGAGCAGGCGGGCCTCCTGCTCGGCGGCGTCCTGGCCGATCAGGCGCCGCAGGCTGTCGAGCGCGGAGCTGCTGACGACATGCGCCAGGATCAGCTGGGTGTCCGGGTGCGCCTGCGCAAGCAGCGCCGCGCGTTCCAGCGCATGCCGGGCGGGCGCCGAAAAATCGGTGGCGGCGAGGATTTTTCTGGATGGGGTCATGACGGCTCCTGGGCGGGGAACGGTTCAGCGGAGGACACGCCGGCGACGGGATGCGGTACGGTAGGCCGGATGCGGGCTGCCGTGCCGGGCAACAGGATAAATGTCTTTTTCATTCCCGCTACAGCCTACACGATCATGCCGGATGAAACACCGGGCGCCGGGGCGTCCGCAAAATGCAAGAGACGCCCTCCGCGTGGCCAGGGTTCCGATGTGGCGTATTCTTGAGTATCCACGGATCGGACGGGAGGCGGCGGGACTCATCATGCAAGACTGCGTCATTGCCCCATCCTGCCTGCTTCGGCGCGATCGGTGCTGCAGGCGCCCTGCCTTCGCCGCAGGCCGCGTTTCCATATTCGCATCATGACGCATAGCTCCCGCGATTCCCGGCCGCAGTGGCACCGTCTGAGCTGCGAAGATGCCGTCGCCCGCCTGGGCAGCGACCTGCAGCAGGGCATGTCGGTGGAGGCCACTGCTGCCAGGCTGTCGCACTATGGTCCCAACGCCATGCAGGAGGCCGGCAGGCGCCATCCGCTTGCCATGCTGGCGGCGCAATTCACCGATTTCATGATCCTGGTGCTGATCGCCGCCGCCGTCATCGCCGGCTTTGTCGGCGAGCCGCAGGATAGCGTCGCCATCGTGGTCATCGTGCTGCTCAACGGCATCCTGGGATTCGTCCAGGAGTATCGCGCCGAGCGTGCCATGGCGGCACTGAAACGGATGGCCGCGCCAGCGGCCACCGCGATCCGCGAGGGCGCGATCCGGAAAATCCCGGCGGTCGAGCTGGTGCCGGGCGATATCGTCCTGCTCGAAGCCGGTGACGTGGTGCCGGCCGATCTGCGCCTGCTGGAATTGTCGGCGCTCAAGGTGGATGAATCCGCGCTGACCGGCGAATCGCAGGCGGTCGAGAAACGGCTGGCGCAGCTGGAAGAAGCCGCCCTGCCGCTGGGCGACCGCCTCAACATGGCCTACAAGGGAACGGTCGTCGGCTACGGCCGCGCGCGCGGCCTGGTGGTGGCCACCGGCATGCAGACCGAACTGGGGAACATTGCCGCGCTGCTGTCCGGCGAAGCCGGCAGGACGCCGCTGCAGAAGCGGCTGGCGCGCTTCGGCAAGCATCTGGCGCTGGCGGTGCTGGCGCTTTGCGCGATCTTCTTCGTGGCCGGCTGGTTGCGCGGCGAACCGCCGTTGCCGCTGCTGCTCACCGCGATCAGCCTGGCGGTCGCCGCGATTCCCGAAGCGCTGCCGGCGGTGGTCACCATCTCGCTTGCCCTGGGGGCGGCGCGCATGGTCCGGCAGAATGTGCTGATCCGCCGTCTGCCCGCAGTGGAAACGCTCGGTTCGGTTACCTATATCTGCTCCGACAAGACCGGCACGCTCACCTTGAACCGGATGCAGGTCGACTGTGTGCAGGCCGCGGGCGAGACCCGGCCGCGGCTGCCGGAGGCGAAAAACACGCCCTGGCGCGAACTGGGCGTGGCGATGCTGCTGTGCAACGACGCCGCGGCCGACGCTGACGGAAAACTGAGCGGCGACCCCACCGAGACGGCGTTGCTCGAAGCCGCGCAGGCCGCCGGCTTCAGCCGGCCTGAATGGCAGGCAGCCCTGCCGCGTCTGGCCGAGCTTCCTTTCGATTCCGAGCGGGCGCGCATGAGCACGCTGCATCGCGACGGCGAGGCGGTGCTGATGCTGGTGAAGGGCGCGCCTGAAGGGGTGCTGTCGCTGTGCGTCGACCGGCTCGCCGCCGCCGGCACGGTGCCCGTCGACCGGGCGGCGCTGCAGGACGAAGCCGGGCAGCTGGCTGCGCAGGGCCTGCGTGTGCTGGGTTTCGCGCTGAAGCGGCTGCCGCGCCTGCCGGACGCGCTCGATGCCGCCACGCTGGAAAGCGGCCTGACCTTCGTCGGCCTGGCCGGCCTGATCGATCCGCCGCGGCCCGAGGCGGCCGAATCGGTTGCCGCCTGCAAGGCTGCAGGCATCATCCCGGTGATGATCACCGGCGACCATCCCGCCACCGCGCGCGCCATCGCAAGCCGGCTCGGCATCATCGAGGACGGCGGCAGGGTGCTCACCGGCAGCGAACTGGCGCAGCTGAGCCTGGCGGAGTTCGAGTGCGAGGCGGAATCGGTGCGGGTGTACGCGCGCATCAACCCGGAGCAGAAGATCAAGATCGTGCAGGCGCTGCAGGACAAGGGCGAGTTCGTCGCCATGACCGGCGACGGCGTGAACGACGCGCCCGCATTGAAAATGGCCGATATCGGCGTGGCGATGGGCCGTGGCGGCACCGACGTGGCGCGCGAGGCCGCCCACATGACGCTGCTGGACGACAACTTCGCCAGCATCGTCCATGCGGTGCGCGAAGGGCGGCGCATCTACGACAACATCCGCAAGTTCGTCAAATACACCATGACGAGCAATTCGGGCGAGATCTGGACCATTTTTCTCGCCCCCTTCATGGGGCTGCCGATCCCGCTGCTGCCGATCCACATCCTGTGGATCAACCTCGTCACCGACGGCCTGCCCGGGCTCGCGCTCGCCGGCGAGCGCGCCGAGCGCAACGTCATGCAGAGGCCGCCGCGGCCGCCCACGGAAAGCATCTTCGCCCGCGGCATGTGGCAGCACATCCTGTGGGTCGGGCTGCTGATGGGCGGGGTGTCGCTGCTGACGCAGGCATGGGCCATCCACAGCGGCTCGGCGCACTGGCAGAGCATGGTGTTCACCGTGCTCACGCTGTCGCAGCTCGGCCACGTGCTGGCGATCCGCTCCGAACGCGAATCGCTGTTCAGCCAGGGCGTCTTGTCGAACCGGCTGCTGATCGGCGCGCTGCTGCTGACCTTCGCGCTGCAGATGGTGGTGCTCTACGTGCCTTGGCTCAACCCCGTCTTCCGCACCGCGCCGCTCAGCCTGGGCGAACTGGCCGCGTGCCTGGCGCTGTCCTCGGTGGTGTTCATCGGCGTGGAACTGGAGAAGGCGCTGGTGCGGCGCGGCATGATCTACCGCAGCGTCTAGCTGCGCGCGTCGAAGACCCGCGTCCACAGGGCTCCGACCGCGTCGCGCACGCTTTCCACGGCGGCCGGCGGCACCCGGGCATAGTCCGCGCCGGAGAGCTTGATCGCGTGCTGCTGGCGGCGCAGCTCACGGTAAGCGTCGGCAGCGGCTTGCGCGATGTCGGCGGGGATCAGCCCGGCCGCGCCTGCGCGCCCGAGCAGCGCGATGTTGCCGAAGTTGTCGGCCAGTTCGGGATGCGCATGGCAATGCCTCAGCACCAGGTACTGCACGCAGAATTCGACGTCGACGATGCCGCCGCTGTCATGCTTGAGGTCGAATAGATCGCTGTGGTTGACGTGGCCGGCGTGCATTTTTTCGCGCATCGCCAGCACCGCTTCGCGCAGCGTTCCGGCGTCGCGCGGCAGCCCCAGCACATCGCGGCGCAGCGCCTCGAAAAATGCGCCAATAGCGAGGTCGCCGCAGACGAAGCGCGCACGCGTCAGCGCCTGGTGTTCCCATACCCAGGCGTGGTGCAGCTGGTAGTCGCGGAAGGCTGCGGTCGAACTGACCAGCAGGCCCGATGCGCCGTCCGGCCGCAGGCGCAGGTCGGTCTCGTAGAGGATGCCGGCCGGAGTGGGGGTGCCGAGCCAGGTGTTGATGCGCTGGGCGAGGCGCACGTAGATTTGCTGGGCGCGTTCGTCGGCGTCGTCGTAGAGGAATACCAGATCGAGGTCGGAGGCATAGCCCAATTCCTTGCCGCCGAGCTTGCCGTAACCGATGACGGCGAATCGCGGGGTGTCGCGGTGGCGCGTCTTCAGCCCGGCCCAGCAGCGCGCCAGGGTTTCGGCGAGCAGCGTGTCGGCCAGATACGACAGGTGATCCGACAGCGACTCCAGCGTCAGCCGGCCCGCCACGTCCTGCGCCAGCAGGCGCAGCGTCTGCACCTGCTTGAAGCGGCGCATCGCGTCCATCTGCGCTTCGGTGTCGCCGGGGTGGGCGTCGAGTTCCGCACGCAGCTGCTCGGCCAGCTGTGCCCAGTCGGGCACGCTCAGCAGGGATTGCGGGGCGATCAGTTCGTCGAGCAGCTGCGGCTGCTGCGTGATCATCTGCGCCGCCCACGGGCTCGCCGCCAAGAGGCGCACTAGCTGGCGCAGCGCCGCCGGGTATTCGGTCAGCAGCGCCAGATAGGTGGAGCGCCGCGCAATCGCCTGCACCAGCGCGGCAAAGCGCTCCAGCGTGGCCGCCGGGTCGGGCTGGCGGCCGATGATTTCGAGCGCAGGCGGCAGCAGCGCGTTGAGCCTTAGCTGCGTCGACTCGGCCAGCCGCGCGCTGTGCTGGCGCAGCGCGTCGAGTATCGCCAGCACCTGCGATGGATCGCCGTAGCCGGCATTTTCCAGCAGCGCGTGGGTGGCGGCGGCGTCCGCCGTGCCGCTGCAGACGACGGTGAGCGGATGGCTGTTCTGGTCGGTCTGCGGCGCGGCGAACACCTGCTCGAAATGGCGCGTGACCTTGTTGCGGTGGCGGTCGAGCGCGGCAACCAGCGCCGCATGGTCGGGGAAGCCCATCGCCTCGGCGAGCATCGCCTGCGATTCGGCGTCGTCCGGCAGCAGCTGGGTCTGCGCGTCGTCGAGGTACTGGATGCGGTGCTCCAGCCGGCGCAGGAAGTCGTAGGCGGCGGCGAGTTCCTGCTGCGCGTCCGCCGTCATCAGTCCGTTCTTCACCAGTTCGGCGAGCACCGTCAGCGTCGGCCGCTGCTGCAGGGCGGCGATCTGGCCGCCGCGGATGAGCTGGAACACCTGCGCGGTGAACTCGATTTCGCGGATGCCGCCCGGCCCCAGCTTGATATCGTGTGCCATCTCGCGGCGCGCGACCTCGCGGCGGATCTGCACGTGCAGGTCGCGGATCGCCGCGAAGGCGCCGAAGTCGAGATATTTGCGGAACACGAAGGGCCGCACGATGCTGGCCAGTTCGTCGTGGCGGGCGCCGGTGAGCGGCCGCGCCTTGATCCAGGCGTAGCGTTCCCACGGCCGTCCCTGCGCCACCAGATAGTCCTCCAGCATGGCGAAGCCCATCGCGAACGGGCCCGAGTCGCCCCACGGGCGCAGCCGCAGGTCGACGCGGAACACGTAGCCGTCGGCGGTGTTCTCCCCCAGTGCGGCGGTCAGCTTGCGGCCGAGGCGGACGAAGAATTCGTGGCTGCTGATCGATTTGCCCGTCTGGATACCATCCCTGCGGGACATCGTCGCGGCGGCGGGATCGTCGGCCGCGGTATCGCCCTCCTCGGGGTAGAGGTAGACGAGGTCGATGTCGGACGATACGTTGAGTTCGCCGCCGCCGAGCTTGCCCATGGCAACGACGACCATCCGCTGCGGGCGGCCGTGCTCGTCGCGCGGCTCGCCGTGGCGCGCAGCGAGCATGGCGTGGTGGAAATCCACTGCGGCGGCGATGCACACCTCGGCCAGCGTACTCCAGGCGGCGACGACTTCAGCGAGGTCGGCGCTGCCGGCGAGGTCGCGCGCAGTGACGGCCAGCCACACCCGCTGGCGCAGCTGCCTTAAACGTTGATGCAGCGCGGCTTCGTCGGCGCACGGCGGCTCGGCAAGAAATGCCTGCATCGCCGCGCGGGTGAAGGGATGGCCGAGTTGCCCGGCCACAGCATCGGCCAGCTGCGGCTGCGCCGCCTGCAGGCGGCGGCCGTAGCGGGAACAGCGGGCGACACGGTCGAGTGCGGGGTTGCTCATGGCTTGGATCGGGGCGCTTTGAATCAGGCGCTTTGAATTAGAATCAGACGGTTATCAAACACTCTATCAGTGGGGAGAGCATATGGCATCCATCGAGTCGATTCTGACCGAAACCCGTGTATTCCCGCCTGCGGACGCCTTCGTCAAGCAGGCCAATGTGTCCGGCATGGACGCGTACCAGGTGCTGTGCAATCAGGCCGCAACCGATTACGAGGGCTTCTGGGCCAATCTCGCGCGCCGGACGATGGACTGGAAAACGCCGTTCACCCGCACCCTCGACGAATCGAACGCGCCGTTCTACAAGTGGTTCGACGACGGCGAACTCAATGTTTCGTACAACTGCCTGGACCGCCACCTGGCGACCAAGGGCGACAAGACCGCGCTGATTTTCGAGGCCGACGACGGCGCGGTGACGAAAGTCACCTACAAGGAGCTGCACGCCCGCGTCTGCCAGTTCGCCAATGGCCTGAAGTCGCTCGGCGTGGCGAAAGGCGACCGCGTCGTCGTCTACATGCCGATGAGCATCGAGGCGGTGGTGGCGATGCAGGCGTGCGCGCGCATCGGCGCCATCCATTCGGTCGTGTTCGGCGGCTTCTCCGCCAAGAGCCTGTTCGAGCGCATCGAGGACGCGCAGGCCAAGGTGGTCGTCACCGCCGACGAATCGCTGCGCGGCGGCAAGGCGGTGCCGCTGAAGCGTGCGGTGGACGAGGCGCTGGCGATGGGCGACACCTCGTGCGTCGAGCGCGTGGTGGTGTATCGCCGCACCGGCGGCGCGACCGACTGGACTTCGCGCGACCTGTGGTGGCACGAACTCACGCAGACCCAGGCCGAGGCCTGCGAGCCGGTGTGGGTTTCCGCCGAGCATCCGCTGTTCATCCTCTACACCTCGGGCTCGACCGGCAAGCCCAAGGGCGTGCAGCATTCCAGCGGCGGCTATCTGCTCGGTGCCATCCTGTCCATGCAGTGGGTGTTCGACGCCAAGCCCGATTCCGACGTCTACTGGTGCACCGCCGACGTCGGCTGGATCACCGGCCACACCTACGTCGCCTACGGCCCGCTGGCGCTCGGCATGACCGAGATCATCTTCGAGGGCGTCCCCACCTATCCGCATGCCGGGCGCTTCTGGGAAACCGTCGCCAAGCACAAGGTCACCACCTTCTACACCGCGCCGACCGCGATCCGCAGCCTGATCAAGCTCGGTTCCGATCTGCCGGCGCAGCACGACCTGTCGTCGCTGCGCCTGCTGGGGACGGTGGGCGAGCCGATCAACCCGGAAGCCTGGATGTGGTATCACCAGGTCATCGGCAGCGGCCGCTGTCCCATCGTCGACACCTGGTGGCAGACCGAGACCGGTTCCAACATGATCTCGCCGCTGCCCGGCGCGGTGCCGACCAAGCCGGGATCCTGCACCCTGCCGCTGCCCGGCATCATGGCGGCGATCACCGACGAGCACGGCCAGCCGGTCGAAAAGGGCCACGGCGGCTACCTGGTGATCAAGCGGCCGTTCCCCTCGCAGCTGCGCACCCTGTGGAACGACCCCGACCGCTTCAGGAAGACCTATTTCCCCGAAGAGCTCGGCGGCAAGACCTATCTCGCCGGCGATTCGGCGCACCGCGACAGCGATGGCTATTTCTGGATCATGGGGCGCATCGACGACGTGCTGAACGTGTCCGGCCACCGCCTCGGCACCATGGAAATCGAATCCGCGCTGGTGTCCAACCTGCGTGTGGCCGAGGCTGCCGTGGTGGGCCGTCCGCACGACATCAAGGGCGAGGCGGTGGTGGCCTATGTGGTGCTCAAGGGCGCGCGCCCCGTAGGCGAGGAAGCCCGCAAGATCGCACTCGAACTGCGCGAATGGGTGGGCAAGGAAATCGGTCCGATCGCCAAGCCCGACGAAATCCGCTTCGGCGACAACCTGCCGAAGACCCGCTCCGGCAAGATCATGCGCCGCCTGCTGCGCGCGATCGCCAAGGGGGAGGAAATCACCCAGGACATTTCCACCCTGGAAAACCCGGCCATCCTGGAGCAGCTGAAGGAAGCGGTGAGATAGGCGTGGCAGCCGGCCGCCCGAAGAGCGGCCGTCCTGGCGCGAAACCGTGGAGCGCCGGACGGCGCCATGGCAATCCTGATCGCCCCTGATCGCCGGCCCCCGCCGGTCCCCGGGACCGATCAAACCCATCCATTCCCGCGACCATTGCTTGAACCCCGGCGATGAAGCCTTGCGTTCATTACGCAGCGGGAATGGAAAACCAAAGCCCCCGAATGGGGGCTTTGGTTTTTTGCGCGGAGGCGGCGGGAATTTTTGTAACCCATTGATAAATATGGGGATCATTTTTTTTCCAAGCGCTCAAGTGTGGCGAAAAATCGTCGTTATTGTTGATAACCTGTACAAGGGCAAACCCGTTGCGAAGCGGGGACGCAAAGCTTCCGGCCTGTGAGAAAGGCAGCGGGGCCGCCGTGGTGTGAGGCCGTTTGGCGGCCGCTGCGTTGTGCGCCCTGATTCAGGCAGTTTTTTCGATCGAGGACCCACCATGCCGCACCATAGCCCGTTCCCTGTCCAGCTTTCCGACCATCGCCGTTGCTACCGCAGCGGCAGTGCATCGGGTTTTTCGTTGAGCCTGTTGCTGCTTGCCCTGTTGGCAGGGTATGCCGGCTTCGCCGAAGCAGCTCCGGCGTCGGCATCGGCGCAGGGCAACAAGCCCCCGGCGGTGGTCGAAAAAGCCGCGCCGTATGTCGGCTGGGCGCGTGGGCGGCTGCTGGTTGCGCCGCGTGCCGGCTTGTCCGCGGGCCAGTTCGAGCAGGCGCTGAAATCCGTGAACGGACGCTCGAAGGGCTATATCCGGCAGTTGAATACGCACGTGGTCGAATTGTCCGTGGGGGCCGATGAAGCCGCGGCGATGCGCGAGTTGCGCAAGAACCGCAAGCTGAAATACGTCGAGCTCGATATGGCGGTCGCACCTGCCGCCACCGTGTCCGATCCCGCCTATGGCAACAGCTGGGCGCTGCCCAAGATCCAGGCTCCCGCCGCCTGGGACAACGCCAACGGCAGCGGCGTGACCATCGCCATTCTGGATACCGGCATCGACAGCGCCCATCCCGATCTCGCGCCCAACTTGGTGCCGGGCTGGAACGTCTACGACAACAACTCGAATACCGCCGATGTCAACGGCCACGGCACCTGGGTGGCCGGCGTGGCGGCGATGGCGGCGAACAACGCCAAGGGCAGCGCAGGGGTGGCCTGGGGCGCGAAGATCATGCCGGTACGCATTGCCGACGCCAACGCCTATGCCTACTGGAGCACGGTTGCGCAGGGGATCTACTGGGCAGCCGACCATGGCGCCAAGGTGGTGAACGTCAGCTACAACGGCGTGTCCGGGAGCGCCACCGTGCAGTCGGCAGCGCAATACCTGCGCAGCAAGGGCGGCGTGGTGGTGGTGGCCGCCGGCAACAGCGGCGGGCTCGAGAGCATTGCGGCCAGCGACGCTCTACTGAGCGTCGCCGCCACCGACCAGAACGACGCGCGCGCCAGCTTCTCGAGCTATGGCGCCTATGTCGACCTGGCGGCGCCGGGGGTGAGCGTGTACACCACCACCGTCGGCGGCGGCTATTCCAACGCCTCTGGCACCTCGTTTTCCAGCCCCGTGGTTGCCGCCACCGCGGCGCTGATGCTGTCCGCCAACGGCAAGCTGACCCCGGCCGACGTCGACCGCATCCTGAAAACGACTTCGCTCGATCTCGGCGCGGCCGGCTATGACCAGTACTATGGCTCCGGCCGGGTCGATGCCGCGGCGGCGGTGCAGAGCGCCAACCAGACCATCGCCGCCGATACCCAGGCGCCCTCGGTCAGCATTGCCTCGCCCACCGGCGGGCGCGTATCCGGTGTGGTGCCGGTCGATGTCAATTATTCCGACAACGTCGGCGTAACCCGGGCCGATTTCTACGTCAACGGCCAGCTGGCTGCCAGCGACAGCCTGGCGCCTTTTGCTTTCGCCTGGGACACCGCCGGCAAGGCGGACGGCAGTTACACCCTCAGCGTGCAGGCCTATGACGCGGCGGGCAATCGCGGCACCTCACCGTCGGTTGCGGTTACGGTCGGCAACGACAGCATCGCGCCCACCATCGCCAGCTTCAACCTGACCGACGGCATGACGATTTCGCCCAGCAAGCAGACGGTCAGTGCGAGCGCTACCGACAATCAGGGCATTGCCAAAATCTCGCTGGTCATCGACGGCAAGGAAGTGGCTCTCGCCTACGGCGGCGCGCTCAGCTACAGCTGGAACACCCGCAAGCTGGCCAAAGGCGCGCATAGTGTCACCGTGCGCGCTACCGACAACTCGGGCAACCCGACGAGTAGGACGGTGACGGTTTACAAGTAGGCCAGCCTGCAGTGAAGAAAGCGCCCGTCGAGGCGCTTTTTTTGTCGGATTTTTTTACGGAAAATAAGGCGGACCGGAAATAAAGTTTTTAAAATCCAATAAAAGTCTTTTCATTCAATGTGTTGGGATATCGTTGTTTTTTTGGAACAAAAAATGCTTGCTGAATAAGTACGTATCGATATCTCGTGAAGGAGAAGACCTTGAAAACCGGCCGCATTTCCACATCAGCATTTTTTTCCGCCTCCGCGCTTGCCCTGGCTTTAATGTCGCAAGGCGCGCATGCGATCCCGTTTACCATTACCTCCCAATTGAGCGGTGATATTCGTCCGGATAGTCCCGACAATCTGTTTATCAATGTCACCATCACGGGAGATACCACATCAAACGTGGCTCTTTGGACCGTCGACATCAACTCACCGCTCCATCCAAACGCTAAGCTTGACGAGTTTTACTTCAACCTGACTGGGTTGGCTTCCGATTACGTTTTCTCCAACTTCAGCCCCGTTGACTGGGCCATCAGTGCGCCCGCGACTGTGCAGGGGGCAGGAGGGGCAGCCTTTATGTTTGAAGCGCTGGATCCCGCCGGCCCGCCCAATGCGGCTGATGTGACAAATACCGTAAACCTCACCTTTACGATGACGGCGTCCAGTTTGCTTACTGAGGCAGTGTTTTTGGATGCGCCTACCGCACTGTCAAACGATGCAGGCTCCGGCCAGTTGGGCGCACATTTGCAGTCCCTGACGACTGCGGGAAATTGCGGCAATTCGACGAATTGTTCCGACAGCGGTTTTCTGTTTGGCAACTATGAGGGTGACGGCGGCGGCGGTGGTGGCGGCGGAAACATTCCCGAACCTGCCAGCCTGCTGCTGATGGGCGCGGGTCTGGTCGGCTTTGGTTTGGCGCGTCGCCGCAAGTCGGCCTGAGTGAGTGACGGGTGTCCTGATTCAGGACGTTCTTGACCCTGGGAGGCGTGATGTCGAAACAATGTCCATTTCCCGTCCGCTCAATCGACAGCCGCTGCTGTTACCGCGCAGGAAGCGCGCCGGGATTTACTCTGTGCCTGGCTCTGGTGGCTGCCTTGTCCGGCTATGCAGGCCTCAGTCACGCTGCCACTGGCGTTCGGGGGGACAAGCCGGCCGCAATGCCCGTCGCCGCCGCACCCGTCCAGGCACACCTGTAGGTATCCCCGAACCCGCCAGTCTGCTCCGGTTGGACGCGGGCTGGCCCGCCGGGTTGGGGAGAGCCGCCGCAAGGCGGCTTGAGATCGCAGTCGCCCATTGCAGCAAAAACGCCGGTCAGCCGGCGTTTTTGCTGGATGACGTGCGGGAAGGGCCGGGGGCGGGTTGACCTGTTTTTTGCATGCGCCCGGTCATTTGCCGGCCGCCAACAGGTTTGTCGAGCGCACCAGTTCCACCACCAGGGTATGCAGCCGCGCCGGCGATTTCAGCGCGCCGTTCTCCTCGTCGAACGCCTGGTCGGCGTGGGGCAGCGAGAACTGGCCGGGCAGCACCAGCACGCCCAGGGTATTCAGGATCTGCCGCAGGTGCGGCAGCATGCGCATTCCGCCAAACGTGCCCGGCGAAGCGGCCATGATGGCGGCGACCTTGTTCTGGTATGGCGCCAGTCCCGATTCGCCCTGCCATTCGCGCGATACCCAGTCGATCGTGTTTTTCAGCAGCGGCGGAATCGAGCTGTTGTATTCCGGACTGGCGATCAGAAAGGCGTCGTGACCCTTGAACAGCGCTTTCAGGCGCAGCGCGTTGTCGGGCAGGCCGTCCCTGTCTTCCAGGTCGCCGTTGTACAGCGGCAACGGATAGTCTGCCAGGTCGATCAGCGTGACGTCGCCGCCCGCGGCACGGGCGGCCCCCACCGCCGCATGGATGAGCTTGCGGTTCCAGGCGTCGCGGCGAATGCTGCCGGAAAAAGCGAGAATCTTGGGCATGAGTGTCCTTGCGTTTGAAAAACGGACGATTGTATCGGGCCTTCAGGGAAGATCGAACACGACCAGTTCGCTGGCCTCCAAGGCCTCGATTTCGATGCCGGATTCGAAACGGATCGCCACCGTATCGCCGGCTTCCAACGGGAGACCCTTCAGCTTGATGCGTCCGCCCGCCACCTGCAGCCAGGTTCGCCGTCCCGGTGCCTGCGCCAGACTGACGCGTTCGCCGGCCGCCAGCCGGCCCGCATGAATCGCCGCATCCTGATGGATCGTCACCGAACCTTCGCGGCCATCGCTGGAGGCGATCAGCCGCAGCCGGCCCTGCAGGCTCTCGGCTGGGAAAGCGATCTGCTCGTAGCCCGGTTCCAGTCCATAGGCGTCCGGCTCGATCCAGATTTGCAGCAGATGCACCGGTTCGGTCGCCGATGCGTTGTACTCGCTATGGGCGATGCCATGTCCGGCGCGCATGCGCTGCACCTCGCCGGGGCGGATCACGCCGCTGTTGCCGAGCGAGTCCTTGTGTTCCAGCGCGCCGGCGAGCACCCAGGTGACGATTTCCATATCCTGATGGCGGTGGGTGGGGAAGCCCGCACCCGGTGCGATGCGGTCTTCGTTGATGACGCGCAGCGGGCCGAATCCCATCCACGCGGGATCGCGGTAGCCGGCAAACGAAAAGGTATGGAAGCTGTCGAGCCAGCCATGGTTGGCGTGGCCGCGTTCGGATGATTTGCGCACGGTCAGCATGATGTCTCCTGCAGGTTGGCCTGCATCCAGGCGATGGGCTGACTATAGGCGTGGTTTCCCGCGGGCAAAACCGGCACAATTGGACCGCTTCATTCAACGTGACCCGAACATGCCCCTGCTCCCGGACGCCCCGGCCATTTCCGCCGCCATCGACGGCAAGCCGCGCGAAATCCGGCGTCCGGCCTGGCGCGGTGGCGAGGCCGGGCGGGCGCCCGACAGGTTTGCAGGAGAGCCCGGTGCCGCCTGAGCAAGCGCCGTCCGACAAGATGCGGCTGGATAAGTGGCTGTGGGCGGCGCGCTTTTTCAAGACGCGCAGCCTTGCGACCCAGGCGATTGAGCATGGCCGCGTGAAGCTCGCCGGCGAGCGCGTCAAGCCTGCGCGCGAAGTCAGGCCGGGCGACCGGCTGGACATCCTTGCCGGCGAATCCATCTGGACGCTGACGGTGCGTGCGCTGGCGAAGCAGCGCGGCCCGGCGCCGCTGGCGCAGGCCTTGTACGAGGAAGATCCGGACAGTCGTGCGCGCCGCCAGCAGCAGGCGCTCGACCGCAAGCTGGCAGCCAGCCCGGCAGCGGCGATCAAGGGGCGCCCCACCAAGCGCGACCGGCGCCAGATCCATCGTTTCACCGGCGAATGAAGCGCAAGAATCTACCACCGCCCTTTTCACGCAATACGCGGGCAAACGCATAGAATCGGTGGTTCCGAGAGCCGCACGTTATGACCGTTTCCCCCGCCTTGTCGTTGTTCCTGCGCCGTGCCGCGCGCTGGCTGGCGGCCCTGGCTGCGCTTGCCGCGCTCGGCTTCGCGACCGCCGCGGCGCTGATGTTTTTCTGGGTGCTGCCCAATATCGCCGAGCATCGCGACACGGTGGCGAATCTGATGTCGCGCGCGCTGGGACAGCGCGTGACGCTCGAAGCCGTATCCGGGACGTGGCAGCAGGCACGCCCCGAGTTCCGGCTGCAAGGCGTGCGCCTGCACGATCAGCAGGGCCACCCGGTCCTTTATTTGCCCGAGCTCGAGGCCGCCTTTGCCTGGCGTTCGCTGCTGTTTCTGGAACCGCGCTTCAGCCGGATCGAGCTGCAGGGATTGGCGCTGGGGGTGCGGCGTGCGCGCGACGGGCACTTTTATGTCGGCGGCATTCCGATCAACCCGGCTGCGCCCGACAGCGGTTTTTCCGACTGGCTGCTGCGGCAGGGGCGGGTGCATGTGGGCAAGGCCACGCTCACCTGGCTGGACGAAGTGCGCAATGCGCCGCCGCTGATCCTGACCGCGGTCGACTTCACGCTGACCAACGTGCGCCGCACCCATCGCCTGCAATTGCGCGCCACCCCGCCGGCCAGCCTGGCGCGGCCGTTGACGGTCGAGGCGAAGCTGAGTGCACGCAATGCGAACGACCTCAAAACCTGGAACGGCATCGTCGGCGCTACGGTCGCCGGGGTGTCGTTCCCGCGTCTCGCCGCCTGGCTGGCCTTGCCATATCAGCCGCAACAGGGCTGGGGCGCGCTGAGCCTGCAGCTCGACGTGGCGCACGGCACGCTCGCCGGGGTGGCCGCCGGACTGGATCTGCGCGCGATCGATGCCGTGCTTGGCGACGGCCTGCCCGCGCTGCGGCTGGCGCAGCTGCGCGGGCAGGCCAGGTGGCAGCGCAGCGGTGACGGCCAGCAGGTGACGTTTGAAAATCTGCGCGTGGCGCGGCCGGGTGCGGCCTTGGGCGCGCCGTTCAACGCCGGACTGGCCTGGAATGCCACCTCGCACGAGATCACTGCGCAAGCCCTCAGCCTGGGCGGCTGGCAGTCGCTGTTGCCGAGCCTGCCGATGGATCCCGAACTGCGTGCGCGCCTGCAAACCCTGCAGCCGCAAGGGCGCTTCGACACCTTGCGCTTCCGCTGGAGCGGAGCGCAGCCGGGACTGGACAATTTCAGCATTGCCGCCCGTTTTACCGGCCTGGGGGTGACGGCAGCCGGCAATCAGCCCGGACTGGCCAATCTTTCCGGGCGCATCGAGGGCGATGCACGCGAAGGCGTGTTCGAGATCGACTCGGATCGCCTGGAACTCGGTTTGTCCGGCCTGTTCCGCGAACCCGTTTTTGAGTTCGCCAGCCTGCGCGCGCGCGGCAACTGGCAAAAAACGCCGCGCGGCCGGCGCCTGACGCTGGACGACATGGCTTTCTCCAACAAGGACATGGCAGGCACGGCCAAGGGGCACTACGAGTTGATCCCGGGGCAGCGCGGCGTGATCGATCTGAGCGCGCATCTGAGCCGCGCCGACGGCACCGCGGTGTACCGCTACCTGCCGAAAACGATCGGCGATCACACCGTCGACTGGGTGAAGCAGGGTGTCGTGGCCGGCGACTCCGACGATGTGCGGCTGACCTTGAAAGGCGACCTGGCCGGGTTTCCGTTCGACCAGGGCAATGGCGTGTTCCGCGTCGATGCGCAGGTCAAGGATGCGGTGATCGACTATGTGCCGGGCTGGCCGCGCATCGAGGGTATCCAGGCGCGCCTGTTGTTCCACGGCAAGATCATGGAAGTGACCTCCAGCCAGGCACGGATTTACGGTGTGGCGCTGTCGCCGGTGAAAGCCGTCATCCCGGATCTGTTGCATCAGGAAGAGCAGTTGAACATCGAAGGCCAGGCCAATGGCCCGGTCCGGGACTTCATCCGTTTCGCCAACTTCAGCCCGGTGGGCGAGCGCCTGCGCGGTTTCACCGACGAGCTGGACGGCAACGGGCCGATGCGGCTCGCCCTGAAGTTGCAGGTGCCGCTGCGCTACAGCCACAACACCACGCTGGCCGGCACCCTGTCGTTCCTGGGCAATACCCTGCTGCCGGCCGGCTTGCCGCAGTTCAACCAGGTGCGCGGCGACATCGAATTCACCGGCGACAGCCTGAGCGCGAAAAGCATCGCTGCGCAGTTTCTGGGCGGGCCGGTACGCATCGATACCGCCACCCGCAACGGCCAGGTGCAGATTCTGGCGCAGGGACGGGCTAGCGTGGCGGGCATGGCGCCGTGGCTCAATGCGGCATGGAGCAAGCATCTGTCAGGACAAGCCATGTGGCGTGGCCAGGTCGATCTTGAGCCCGAAGGGGAGCGGGTCCGCATCGAATCCGATCTGGCCGGGCTGGGCTCCAGCCTGCCGGCGCCGCTGGCCAAGGCGGCCGCCCAGCCGCTGCCGCTGCTGGTGATCCGCCAGCCGCAGGGCGATGCCCGGCTGAACGAAGTCCGGCTGGGCCGAACCCTCAGCGCGCTGTGGCGCAGCACCGCGGCAGGCGGCTTCGGCCGCGGCGAAATCCGTTTTGGCGGGCAGGCGGTCATGCCGGGCGAACCCGGTCTGCGTCTGGCCGGAAGTGGGCGCGGCCTGGACGTCTCCGGCTGGATGGCGCTGTTGCCCGCGGGCGGGGGCGGTGCCACCGTGCCGCTGTCGTCCATCGATCTCAGTTTCGATGCATTCGACCTGATGGGGCGGCGCTATCAGGATGTGCGCCTGCTGGGGCGTACCCGCAGCGGCCTGTTGCGCACCCAGGTGAGCGGGCGCGAAATGAACGGCGTGCTGACCTATCGTCCGGCCGGCGCCTACGATTCCACCGGGGCTTCAGCCCGCGGCGGGCCGGAATCCTTGCGGGAGCAGCCCGCTCGCGTGTCGGCGCAGTTCAGGCAGCTGATCATCCCCGCCAGAATGCCGGCGAGCGGGACGGCCGATGAAATGAACATGAAGGCAGCGGATTTTCCGATGCTGGATCTGACGGTGGAGGATTTCCGGCTGCAGGACCATGCCCTGGGACGGCTGGAAGCGGTGGCGCGCGGCACGCCGCAGGGCCTGATGATCGACACCCTGCAGCTCACGCATCCCGACAGCGTGTTTCGCATGAGCGGCCTGTGGCGCGACAGCGGCCTGGGCGAAACTCGGGCGGAGCTGAGCCTGAATGTGCTCGATGCGGGCAAGTTTCTGGCCCGCTTTGGCTACCCCGATGCGCTCAAACGCGGCAGCGCCGAGGTCCAGGGCAATGCCGCGTGGGAAGGCTCGCCCGCCGATTTCGCGTTCGGCACGCTGGCGGGACAGCTCGATTTCAAGGCCAGAAGCGGGCAGTTCCTCAAGCTCGATCCGGGCGTCGGCAAGCTGCTCGGCGTGTTGAGCCTGCAATCGCTGCCGCGCCGGCTGAACTTCGATTTCCGTGATATCTTCAATGAAGGCTATGCCTTCGACGACATCGGCGCCACCCTGCGCATTGCGCGCGGCGTGGTCTACAGCGATGACTTCAAGATGCGCGGGCCGGCCGCCAAGGTCAACATGTCGGGGCTGGCCGACCTCAACCAGGAGACCGTGCAGCTCAGGGTCAAGGTGATTCCGAAGCTGTCCGAAGGCGTGGCCGTGGCAGGCGCCCTGCTCGGCGGGCCGCTGGCAGGCGTGGGTGCGCTGGCCGCGCAGAAACTGCTGCGCGACCCGTTCGAAGAGGTCATCAGCCAGGAATATATGGTGACCGGGGCGTGGCAGGCACCCGATGTCAAGCGACTGCCCAAGGCCAAAGCTGAACCCCAAGTGTCCGAACCCTGATCGTGGAACCCGTACATGACGACAAAAAAAACCGCAAAAACCACCGTGGCTCCCTCCAAGGGTGCGCAAGTCAAAAAATCCGCGCCGCAGGCAGGCACGGTGCGCGTGGCGGCCATCCAGATGGCGTCCGGCCCCAATGTGCCGGCCAACCTGGCTGAAGCCGAGCGGCTCATCGAACTGGCGGTCGAAGGCGGCGCACGCCTGGTCGTGCTGCCGGAGTTCTTCTGCATCATGGCCATGAAAGACGCCGACGTGGTGAAGGCGCGCGAGGCGGAGGGCCATGGCCCGATCCAGTCCTTTCTGTCGCGCATGGCGAAGAAGCATCACGTCTGGCTGGTAGGCGGCTCGGTGCCGCTGGAGGCCAGCACCGCGAACAAGGTGCGCAACAGCTGCCTGGTGTACGACGAACGCGGCAAGCTGGTGGCGCGCTACGACAAGATTCACCTGTTCGGTCTCGATCTCGGCAACGAGCATTACCAGGAAGCCAAGCTGATCGAGCCGGGCGACAAGGTGGTCGTCCTCAACAGCCCGTTCGGCCGCATCGGCCTGTCGGTCTGCTACGACCTGCGCTTCCCCGAGCTGTACCGCGCCATGCCCGACGTCGACATCATCGTGGTGCCGGCGGCGTTCACCGCCACCACCGGGCGCGCGCATTTCGAAACCCTGATTCGCGCGCGCGCCATCGAAAACCTCGCCTATGTGATCGCCCCGGCGCAGGGCGGCTACCATCTGTCGGGCCGCGAAACCCATGGCGACAGCATGATCGTCGATCCCTGGGGCGTGGTGCTCGACCGCCTGCCGCGCGGCTCCGGCGTGGTCATCGCCAACATCAACCCGGCCTATCAGGCCAGCTTGCGCAAGAGCCTGCCCGCGCTCAAGCACCGCCACATCCAGTGCCAGCAGATCGAAGTCGACGTGGTCGAGCGCCGGGTGCCGGCCAAGCGCGAGCCTTCCACCAAGTAATTCAGGATATTATCGCCATGAACCCAAGTGACGCCTTCGTTCCCATCCAAACTGCCGAACAGCTGTTTCATGCCGCCGAAGCCACGCTGCTGACCCCGAATGGACTGGGCGCCGACAAGCTGGCGCCGGTGTTCGGGCGGCTGTTGACGCACGACGTCGACTACGCCGACCTGTATTTCCAGTATTCGCGCTCCGAAGGCTGGAGCCTGGAAGAAGGCCAGGTCAAGTCCGGCAGCTTCAACATCGACCAGGGCGTCGGCGTGCGCGCGATTTCGGGCGAAAAGACCGCCTTCGCCTATTCCGACGACATCAGCCTCGACGCGCTTGGCGCTGCCGCCGACGCCACCCGCGCCATCGCGCGCGCCGGACAGAACCGCAGCTTCGGCGTGGTGCGGCGCGGCGAAGGCCGCCTGCTGTACAACGCGGTCGATCCCCTCGTGAGCTTGCAGGATGCTGACAAGGTCGCGCTCTTGGAGCGGCTGGAGAAGAAGGCGCGCGCCATGGATCCGCGCGTCATCCAGGTGATGGCGAGCCTCGCCTCCGAATACGAAGTCATCTTCGTCGCCCGCTCCGACGGCCATCTCGCTGCCGACGTGCGCCCGCTGGTGCGGCTGTCGCTGCAGGTCATCGCCGAGCAGGACGGCCGCCGCGAACAGGGTTCCGGCGGCGGCGGCGGCCGCTTCGACTACAGCTACTTCAGCGACGAGATCCTGGAAAAATATGCGCGCCAGGCCGTGCACCAGGCCATGGTCAACCTCGACGCGCGCCCCGCGCCGGCCGGCAGCATGACCGTCGTGCTCGGCTCCGGCTGGCCCGGCATCCTCCTGCACGAAGCGATCGGCCACGGCCTCGAAGGCGACTTCAACCGCAAGGGCAGCTCGGCCTTCTCCGGCCGCATCGGCGAGCGCGTCGCCGCGCCCGGCGTCACCGTGGTCGACGACGGCACCATTCCGCTCAGGCGCGGCTCCTTGAACGTCGACGACGAAGGCAACCCCACCCAGCGCACCACCCTGATTGAAGACGGCATCCTCACCGGCTACATGCAGGACATGATGAACGCCCGCCTGATGGGCATGCAGCCCACCGGCAACGCCCGGCGCGAATCGTTTGCGCATCTGACCATGCCGCGCATGACCAACACCCTCATGCTCGGCGGCGACAAGAACCCGCAGGAGATCATCGCCTCGTTGAAGAACGGCCTCTACGCCGTCAACTTCGGCGGCGGCCAGGTCGACATCACCAGCGGCAAGTTCGTCTTCTCCGCCGCCGAGGCCTACATGATCGAGGACGGCAAGATCACCTATCCCGTGAAGGGCGCGACGCTCATCGGCAACGGCCCCGAAGTGCTGACGCGCGTCTCGATGATCGGCAACGACATGGAGATGGACAGCGGTGTCGGCACCTGCGGCAAGGAAGGGCAGAGCGTGCCGGTTGGGGTGGGGCAGCCGACGCTGAGGATCGATGGGTTGACGGTGGGCGGGACGGCTTGACCCGGATTCGGCTCGCCAAGTATGTGCAGCAGACCAGTTGCTCGCTGAAATGATAAAGAAGCTCGTTATCTACAGCGTAATAGCTTTCGCCGCATACCAAGGGGCGAGTATGTACACAACATACTCCTTGGCGAGTAAGGTCTCCACGTGCGGGGCCCGCTACGGGATGCTGCAAGATGTTGATAGATCCAAGTTGACCCGCAATGACTTCTTGATAAGCGCCAAGACCTGGCGTTGCGTAAAGAGGGAGCAGAACGTGCTTGAGGCGCTGTTCTTTAGGGTCCCCGATGGTTGGATCAATCCTACGCGTCCGTACGTCGATCCGCCATTCAGCCCAGAAGAGTTGGCTGATGGTCTTGTGATTGACGAGGACATTCAGAAGGACTTGCAGGCACTGGCAAAGGCCTATGAGGGCGAGCGCGCCAGGCTAAATAAGATATCGGGGCTGCTGAATGCCAGTGGCGGAGGCAAGGTCGATACCGAGGATATCGATCGGAGATACGCCAGGACTTCGGAAGAATTCAGATTGGTCGCCAGCAAGCTTTCAGAACTGCAGCCCCGCACAAGGGAAGTCGAGACGCTGCACAGGGAAGTTGTTGATTCCATGAATCGAATCGGTTCAAGTGGGCAGGAACTCAAGTCGCTGCACGTTTCGGCCAAGGAAGATCTCGCGGAGGTCGAGTCGATATTGGCGTTACCTAAGAATGAGATTGCAGAACACCGAGTACGGTTGTTCACCATCCGGGATCGCTTGACGCGTACAGAAATCAGACTTCAAAACGTACTTGAGGCGGTGCGGAAGGATGAGAGTCTGGTTATGGCAGGACTGGACGCGCTCGAAGCGCTATCCAGAAAACATAGCGTAGCATTGAAGCTTGAGTAAAGAGCTCGGGTTGGGCGTAACAACCGAAGGGTATTGCGCGGGAAAGGCGCCGATGACCGAGTGCGCAAACCACTCGGTCATTACCGCCCTGGTTTTGACTTTCCTTCCCTTACAGCCCCGCCGGAAATCGAGCCTGCCGGGCGGATCAGCGGCGAAGGTGTTTGAGCCCCGCCCACAAAAAACCAAATCAAAAACAGCAAGGCGGGGCGAGTCCTTCACCGCCCGTCCGGCGGGCTCGGTTTTCGGGGTTTCGGGGATGTCGGGGTCGCCTTCTTTGGGTCACTTTTCTTGGCGAGACAAGAAAAGTGACTAGCTGCCGGGCTACCCCCGGCCAACGGGCGGTGGTCCTGCGAATATCCCATCTACTGTCGACAGTGCTTCGACAAGCTCAGCACGAACGGTATTGAGAGGCTGCGTTAAGCCAGACTCTCCAGCGGCTTCGGCTCCCCGATCAGATACCCCTGCACGCAATCCACCCCCATCTCCGCCAGCTTGGTGAGCGTGTCCGCATCCTCGACAAACCCCGCTACCGTCTTGATCCCGAGGAAGCTGCCCGTTTCCAGGATCGAGCGCACCAGCGCCTCGCCGATCATGCTGGTGCCGATCTCGCGCACCAGGGCGCGGTCGATCTTCAGGTAATCCAGCTTCATACCCTTCAGCCGGGTGTAGGAACTGGTGCCGACGCCAAAATCGTCGAGGATGAAGCGGCAGCCGTGGCGCTGCAACTGGCGCATGAAGAGCTGGGTCTGGGCATGGCCTTCGACGGCGTCGGCTTCGCTGATTTCGAAGATGAGCTTGTCGCCGGGCACGTCACCGCGCGCCAGTTCGGCCAGCAGCAGTTTCAGGAACAGCGGATTGGTGACCGACTGGCCGGACAGGTTGATCGAGAGGCCGCCAAGCTGGGCGGCTTGTTCAGCATGGTCGCGCATCCATTGCAGGACGCTTTTCACCACCCAGCGGTCGATCTCGGTGATGCGCTGCAGGCGCTCGGCGACGGCGATCAGATCGCGCGTGGCGATGCTGCGTTCGGCATGGGTCGTGGGGTGCAGCAGCACCTCGTAGTACAGCGGAGTACCTGCGGGATCGACAGCGGCGGCGACAGGCTGGCAATTCAGGCTGAGCCGGTTGTGCGCGAGAATGGCGGTCAGCTCGTGGGCCCATTGCGCCAGCGCCAGCACGCCGCTGTCGCCGGCCTCGCTGCCGTACTGCACGATGGGCGCGCCGGATTCGCGGGCGCGGGCGCAGGCAGCGTTGGCATTGTCGTAATACGCTTCCGGGCTGAGGCAGTCGCGTGCCCACATCAGGCCGGCCGCGGCCTGCACGCGGCAGCGGGTGCCGTCGATTTCCTGCGGATGGTCGGAAATGGCCTGCAGCAGGGCAGCGGCCTGCGCCACGGCGGCTGCGCTGTCGGCGGCCTCCGCCCAGAACGCAATGCCGGATTCGCCGGCACGCGCAAACAGTGCGTCGGCCGGCAGGGCTGCGGGTAGCAGCCGGGCGAATTCGCGCAGGACGGGGGTGCGGATTTCGACCCCTGCGGCCTCGCCCGCAGGCTTGCTGATGTCGAGCTGGATCACGCCGACGACGTAGCCGCCGTCCGCCGTTTCGCTGCGCAGCCAGTTGCGGCGGATGGCGCGGAAGAAGGTCTTGCGGTTGGCAAACCCGGTGGCGGCGTCGTGCGAGGATTGCCACAAGAGGTCGCGCTGCATTTTCTGGATCATCGCGCTGTAGGAGCGGTCCATCAGCGGCAGTTCCAGGTCCTCGGTCCATTGCGCCGTTCCGTTTTCCAGCGACTGCAGCAGGTCCTGACGCTTGAGGTCGAGTTTCTTGAGGCCGCGGTAGTTGGCGAATACGTACACCGGCGGCTGGTCGCCGATCCAGATCAGGTTGAGCGGGGTGTCGAGCGAATTGAACTGCAGCCAGTCCCCCACTCGCAGGCGTTCGGCCAGGTTGTCCTGCACCTCGGAGAGCGGCTCGCCGGCAGCGTCGTTGAGGCGGGCGGCGACCGGGGTGTGCTGATGCAGCGACTTGTCCTCGTCGAACAGCGCGGCCGCAAGCTGGTCGACGATGCAGTCCTGCGCGAACTTGTCGGCGCACACCCGGGTGAGCGCCTGGTCGATGCGCTGCAGCAGGGTCTGGATGTCCGCCGCAGCCGGCGGGTCGGACAGCTCGGGGTCGAGCCAGGCGCACAGCTGCTGCAGCACCTGCCAGGCTTCGCGCGCCTCGTCGCTATCGGCGCCGTGGCGTACCTCGGCCATCAGCAGAACATTGCGCCAGCCGCCATTGAGGAGTTCGATCACAGCATTGGGTATCTGGCGTTCGCCCAGCCGCGCCAGCAGTTCGCGCAGGATGCGCTGCTTGACGACTTCGGCGCGCTGGCGGCCTTCGCACATTTCCTGCAGGCGGAACACGCGCGCGGCACGCTCGTTCAGCAGCGGCTTGACCACGCGTTCGAGCTGGGTGCGCGCCTCCTCGAACACGCCGGGATTCTTGTCGGCCTCGGCGTTGATGCGGTCGGTCCAGCGGCTCATCAGCCGCAGCAGGCGCTGGTCGGTGATCTTGCCGTCGTCGCCGGCCACCATGCTGATGCGGTCGAGCGTGTTCAATACCTTGTGCGCCGGGTGGGCAGGCGAATTCAGGAATTGCGGGTCGGACATCGCCAGCTTGATGAGGCTGGTTTCCAGTTGCTGGAAGAACGGACGCATGCCCTCGCTGACCGATTTCTCGGCGTGCATGGTGTCGAACAGCGCGCCGAACATGTCGACCGAGCGCTGCATTTCGTGGGTGACGGCGGACGGCAGCGCACCGGCGGCGGCCAGGCGCTGCAGCACCGGCGAGCGGGCC
>NZ_MKUG01000023.1 GCF_001897685.1 Thiobacillus sp. 65-1402 | reverse complement strand
GGGAGTGGCTGATAGCGGTTGCACCATTATGCCCCGCCGCGCTGGGTACGTTTGCCGGCGGCGCCTGGCGCCGGCTTGTTGTCGGGATCGGCTCATCTATATTGGAGAAGTGCTGCTGCATGGCACGGGCGGCAGTCGAGGCATGCCGGCACGCCGAACATCGGGCAATGCGCCCATGAAAATCCCGGAATGCACCCCGGTTTTTCGGGTGCCAGCGCGGCCCCGCCGATGAAAGCGGGCGGCGTCGTCGCGCTGCGTGGCCGGCAAGGGCTGGCGCGTTCCGCAGCGAGACTGCGCGCATCCAGTGGCGGCATACGAAATGACCCACATTATTTTTCAAGGAGCCGGACATGAAGGCAATGCAACGCACCACCCTGCTGTTCGCTCTCGCCGCGGCCCTGGCCATGCCGGCCGCAGCGAGAGCCGAGCACGAGCACGGCGATCGCCCGGATGCGGGCGCGGCGCAGTCCCAGGATACGAGCGCGGCCGGCATGGCGTCCCTGCGTGAACGCATGGAGGAAATGCGCCGCACCGAGGACCCCGCCAAACGCATGCAGTTGATGGAGGAGCAGATGTCGCAGATGGACGCCGTGATGAAGGACATGCAGGCGTCCGGGCCCATGGCCGGCAAAAAACCGGGCGGCATGGGCATGATGGGCGGCAGGGATTGCATGGGCATGATGGGCCATGGCATGAAGGGCGGCATGGGGATGTCCGGCGACAGCGACATGATGGCCAAGCGCATGGAAATGATGGAAAAACGCATGGACATGATGCAGCAGATGATGCAGATGAACATGGGCAAACCCTGAGGGTGCACTCCGCCGCCGGTGCGGCTGGGCTGAAGGAGGCGGAATATGCCTGGATTCGAGCACTACGGAATGGGGTGGGGAATGATGCTGGGATGGGTCCTTCCCCTCCTGCTACTTGTTCTGCTCGGCCTGTATGTCGTCCGCGGCCGCGGCGATAAACCGAGGCGCACTGCGCTGGACATTCTGGAAGAGCGTTATGCTCGCGGCGAGATCGATCGCGACGAATTCCTGAAACGGCGCGCCGATCTGATGCAGTAAGCCTGGCCATGGATCACGTCCATCTCCCCGCGGCAGATCCGGGCCGGCAGACCCGTCCGGCGGTGCGGCCCCAGCCGGCGTCCGGGGAAACGGTCTACACCTGCCCGATGCATCCGGAAATCCGCCAGCCGGCGCCCGGCGTGTGCCCCAAGTGCGGGATGGCCCTGGAGCCGCTGCAGCCTGCCGTCGAGGACGAGGAAAATCCGGAACTGAAGGATTTTCGCCGCCGTTTCCGGTGGACGCTGCCGCTGACCGCGGCAGTGACGATTCTGGCAATGGCCGGCCACCGCCTGGCATTGCCGGGGTTGCAATACCAGAACTGGATCGAGCTGGTTCTGGCGTCACCCGTCGTCCTGTGGGCGGGCTGGCCGTTCTTCGTGCGCGGCATCCGCTCGGTGGCGACGCGCAATCCCAACATGTGGACCCTGATCGGCGCGGGCACCGCTTCCGCCTATCTCTACAGCGTGGCGGCGACGCTGGCGCCGCAGGTCTTTCCGGCTTCCTTCGTGTCCCACGACGGCCGGGTCGGCGTGTATTTCGAAGCCGCGGCGGTGATCGTGTCGCTGACCCTGCTGGGTCAGATACTCGAACTGCGCGCGCGCGCCCAGACCTCGGCGGCGATCAAGTCCCTGCTCGGCCTGGCGCCGAAGACGGCGCGGCGCATCGGGGCCGACGGCAGCGAGGAGGATGTCCCGCTGGCGCACGTCCATATCGGCGACCGGCTGCGGGTGCGGCCGGGCGAGAAGGTGCCGGTGGACGGCGCGGTCGAGGAAGGCGAGAGCGCGGTGGACGAATCCATGCTGACCGGCGAGCCGATTCCGGTGTCCAAGCGGGCCGGCGACGCGCTGATCGGGGCGACGATCAACACCAGCGGCAGCCTCGTCATGCGCGCCGAGAAAATCGGCGCGGACACCGTGCTGTCGCAGATCGTGCAGATGGTGTCGCAGGCCCAGCGTTCGCGCGCGCCGATGCAGCGGCTGGCGGACGGCGTGGCGGGCTACTTCGTGGTGGTGGTCATGCTCATTGCCGCGGCGTCGTTCTTCGGTTGGGGGTTTTTCGGCCCCGAGCCGAGCTGGGTGTATGGCCTCATCAATGCCGTGTCGGTGCTGATCATCGCCTGCCCCTGTGCGCTCGGGCTGGCGACCCCGATGTCGATCATGGTGGCCACCGGCAAGGCGGCCACCGCCGGCGTGCTGTTCCGCGATGCCGCCGCCATCGAACAGTTGCGCGCCATCGATACCCTCATCGTCGACAAGACCGGCACCCTCACCGAAGGCCGGCCGGCCTACCATGCTGCGGTGGCGGCAGCGGGCTACACGGCGGACGAGGTGTTGCGCATCGCCGCCAGCCTCGACCAGGGCAGCGAGCATCCCCTGGCGCATGCCATTGTCGCGGAAGCGCGGCGGCGCCAGCTGGCGCTCGACAGGCCCGATGCATTCGAGTCGGCGTCCGGCATCGGCGTGCGCGGGCAGGTGGCGGGCAGGGCGGTCGCCCTCGGCAACACGGCGCTGATGGAGGATGAAAAAATCGACTGGCACGCGCTGGCGGAGCGGGCCGAGGCGCTGCGCGTGGAAGGCGCGAGCGTCATGTTTCTGGCAGTCGACCGGCAGCTGGCCGGTCTCGTCGCCGTCTCCGACCCGCTCAAGGCCGCGACGCCGGAGGCGCTGGCGGGACTGCAGGCGGCCGGCATCCGGGTGATCATGGCGACCGGCGACGGGCTGACCACCGCCCGCGCGGTGGCGTCCCGCCTCGGCATCGACGAGGTGTACGGCGAAGTGAAGCCGCGCGACAAGGTCGCGCTGGTGGATCGCCTGCAGCGGGAAGGGCGCAAAGTGGCCA
>NZ_MKUG01000022.1 GCF_001897685.1 Thiobacillus sp. 65-1402 | reverse complement strand
CTGGTTTCACGTGAAACCCCGGGCGCCTTGATCGCCTCGCCCGGCATGGCGGCGCAGCAGGCGCGTGCGCTTGCGCATGACGGACCGGTTTCCGCGCTCGACGGCGGCGCCATCCGGGTACGGGCGGACACGATCTGCCTGCACAGCGACACCCCCGGCGCATTAAAAATTGCCCAGGCCGTCCATGCCGCGCTCAATCGCGGATAATTCCGCTCCTACGCTTGTTGATGTCTGATCATGCCCCTCCTTACTTTTGACCGACTCGAACTGGCCTACGGCCACTGGCCTCTGCTCGATGGCGCTTCGCTGGTGATCGAGGCTGGCGAGCGTATCGGCCTGATCGGCCGCAACGGCACCGGCAAGTCGAGCCTGCTGAAAATCATCGCCGGCGAAAGCCTGGCGGATGCCGGCGAGGTGTGGCGTGCGCCGGGCCTGAAGCTGGCCTACGTGCCGCAGGAGCCGCAGTTCCAGCCCGGCCACAGCGTGTTCGAGGCGGTGGCGGAGGGCGTCGGCGCGGCACAGACGCTGCTGGCCGAATACCATGCCGTGGCGCATGCGATGGCGGAGGGCGACGAGACGGTATATGCCGACTTCGAACGCTTGTCGCACGAGCTGGAGGTGGCCGATGCCTGGCGGCTCAACAGCCGGGTGGAAGAAACCCTGCAGCGCCTGAGCCTGGATGCCGAGGCGGCGGTGGAGGCGCTGTCCGGCGGCCTGAAAAAACGCGTGGCGCTGGCGCGCGCGCTGGTCACCGAGCCCGAGCTGCTGCTGCTGGACGAGCCCACCAACCACCTGGATTTTTCCGCCATCGAGTGGCTGGAAAGCCTGCTCAACGACTATCGCGGCGCGCTGCTTTTCATCACCCACGACCGGCGTTTCCTGGACAACGTCGCTAACCGTATTGTCGAGCTCGATCGCGGCCAGTTGCGTGAATACCAAGGCAATTTCAGCGCCTATCAGGTCAAAAAGGCCGAGCAGCTTGAGGTGGAGGCGGTGCACAACCGCAAATTCGACAAGTTCTGGAAGCAGGAGGAAGCCTGGATCCGCAAGGGGGTCGAGGCGCGCCGCACCCGCAACGAAGGCCGGGTAAGACGGCTGGAGGCGCTGCGCCGTACCCGCGAGGCCCGCATCGCCCACGCCGGCCAGGTGGGTTTCCAGCTCGACAGCGGCGATCGTTCCGGCAAGGTGGTGGCCGAACTCGACCATGTCAGCTACGGCTACGACAGCCGCGCCCTCATCCGCGACTTTTCCGCCACCATCCTGCGCGGCGACAAGCTCGGCCTGCTCGGCCCCAATGGCGCCGGCAAGACCACGCTGATTCGCCTCATCCTCGGCGAACTGAAGCCGCAATCCGGCTGGGTCAAGCAGGGCACCAAGCTCGAGGTGGCCTACTTCGACCAGTTCCGCAACCAGCTGAACGACGAGGCGACGCTGATCGACACGATTGCGCCCGGCTCCGACTACGTAGAAATCGGCGGGCAGAAGAAGCACGTCATCAGCTATCTGGAAGATTTCCTGTTCCCCGCCGAACGGGCGCGCGCCAAGGTGTCGGCGCTGTCTGGCGGCGAGCGCAACCGGCTGCTGCTGGCGCGGCTGTTCGCGCGCCCGGCCAACCTCCTGGTGCTGGACGAGCCGACCAACGATCTCGACATCGATACCCTGGAGTTGCTGGAGCAGTTGCTGCAGGACTACAGCGGCACGGTGATCATCGTCTCGCACGACCGCGCCTTCCTCGACAACGTCGTCACCCAGTCCATCGTGTTCGAGGGCGAGGGCCGGCTGACCGAAATCGTCGGCGGCTATGCCGACTGGCAGGCGTGGAAACAACAGCAGCGCGTGTCCGAGCCCGTGCGGGCGGCAAGCCCCAAGGCCGCGGCTCAGCCTGAGCCAGCGAAGCCTGCGCCCAAGACCCGACTCAGCTACAAGGAGGCGCGCGAACTCGAGGCTCTTCCGGCGCAGCTTGAGGCGCTGGAAAGCGAGCAGGCGCAGATCGCCGAACAACTGGCCGACCCCGCGCTGTATCAGTCCCGCCCGCAGGAGGCGGCCGCGCTGCACGCCCGCAGCGAGGCCATCGAGGCTGAGCTGCTCGCTGCGCTGGCGCGCTGGGAGGCGCTGGAGGCCAAGGCGGCCGCGGCTTGATCAGCCATCTGCTGCGCGCGCGGGGTGTGCGTGGCCGTGTTTCACGTGAAACGGAAGCCGGCAACGGGTAGAATGGCGCCCATGAAATTCCCCGAGTTCTTCGATGTCGTCGTCGTCGGCGGCGGCCATGCCGGCACCGAGGCCGCGCTGGCGGCGGCACGCATGGGCGCAAAGACGCTGCTGCTGACGCACAACCTCGAAACCCTCGGCGCGATGTCGTGCAACCCGTCGATCGGCGGCATCGGCAAGGGGCATCTGGTCAAGGAGGTCGATGCGCTCGGCGGCGCGATGGCGCTGGCCACCGACGCGGCGGGGATCCAGTTCCGCACCCTCAATTCGTCCAAGGGACCGGCGGTGCGCGCCACCCGCGCGCAGGCCGACCGCGCGCTGTACAAGGCGGCGATCCGTCAGCGCCTGGAAAACCAGCCCAACCTCACGCTGTTCCAGCAGGCGGTCGACGACCTGGTGCTCGAAGGCGACCGCGTCGTCGGCGTGAGAACCCAGCTCGGCATCGTGTTCGGCGGCCGCGCGGTGGTGCTGACCGCCGGCACTTTCCTTGCCGGCCTGGTGCACGTCGGGCTGGAAAACTTCCAGGCCGGGCGCATGGGCGATCCGCCCGCGGTGTCGCTGGCCGCGCGGCTGCGCGAACTGAACCTGCCGGCCGGTCGGCTGAAGACCGGCACGCCGCCGCGCATCGACGGCCGCAGCATCGACTACAGCCAGACCCAGGCGCAGCCCGGCGACGATCCGGCGCCGGTGTTCTCCTTCATGGGCGACGCTTCGATGCATCCCGCGCAGCGGCCGTGCTGGATCACCCACACCACTGAAAAGACGCACGCCATCATCCGCGGCGGCCTCGACCGCTCGCCGATGTATACCGGCGTGATCGAGGGGGTGGGGCCACGCTACTGCCCGTCGATCGAGGACAAGATCACCCGCTTCGCCGACAAGGCTTCGCACCAGATCTTCCTCGAGCCCGAGGGGCTGACCACCCACGAAATCTACCCCAACGGCATCTCGACCTCGCTGCCGTTCGACGTCCAGCTCGCCATCGTGCGCTCGATTCCCGGGATGGAGCATGCGCATATCCTGCGCCCCGGCTACGCCATCGAGTACGACTACT
>NZ_MKUG01000021.1 GCF_001897685.1 Thiobacillus sp. 65-1402 | reverse complement strand
TTGTAACTTGTAACTTGTAACTTGTAACTTGTAACTTGTAACTTGTAACTTGTAACTTGTAACTTGTAACTTGTAACTTGTAACTTGTAACTTAAGTTCGTCAGAACCCGAGGCTGTCGAGCAGGTCGTCGACCTGGCTCTGGTCGGCGACCACATCGCTCTTGTTCGCCGGGTTGATCTGCGGGCCGTTGAGCAGGCCGCTGCCGGATTCCCGCTTCACCTCGGCCGGCGCATAGTCGATCAGCAGTTGCACCAGTTGCTGCTCCAGCCCATGCGCGAGTTCGGTCACCCTGCGGATGACCTGTCCGGTGAGATCCTGAAAATCCTGCGCCATCATGATGTCGAGCAACTGCTGCTTGGTGGCGCCGGTGTCGTTGCGCATGTCGACCAGGCACTGCATGGTCAGCGTCGCCATGTCGCGATAATTGGCTTCCGAAAAAGGGGCTTTCAGCGCGGCATGCCAGCCATTCAGTATCTCGTCGGCTCCCGCATCGATCCGCTCCTGCAGGGGAATCGCCGTGTCGGTGGCGTTCAGCACGCGCTGCGCGGCCTGTTCGGTCATGCGCGCCACATAGTTGAGGCGTTCGCGGACGTCGGGAATCTCGTGCGTCGCCTTTTCCACTACCTTGTCGAGTCCCAGCGCGCGCAGGCTGTCGTGCAGGTTGCGGGTGATCTGGCCGATCCGCGCCAGCATCTCGTCCTGCTCGCACACCCCGCCCTGCGGTTCCACACGGGCTTCGGCACGCAGCGGATCGGCCGGGGCGGCCACGGCGGAGCCGGCGAATAGCGTATCCACGTCAGGCTCCCGCTTTTTCAAGTTTTTCGAATATTTTCGCGAGCTTCTCGTCGAGGGTGGCGGCGGTGAAAGGCTTGACCACATAGCCGCTGGCACCTGCCTGCGCCGCGGCGATGATGTTTTCCTTCTTGGCTTCGGCCGTCACCATCAGGACGGGCAGCTTGGACAGCGCGGCATCGGCACGGATGGTCTGCAGCATGGTGAGGCCATCCATGTTGGGCATGTTCCAGTCGGACACCACGAAATCGAAATTCCCGGCCCTCAGCTTGGCCAGGCCATCGACGCCATCTTCCGCTTCCTCGACGTTGGAGTACCCCAGTTCCTTGAGCAGATTGCGCACGATGCGGCGCATCGTGGAAAAGTCGTCAACAACCAGAAATTTCGTGTTTGGATCGGCCATACATAACTCCACTGATGCGGTTTGATTTGCTACTGGAATAATCGGCAGGATGGCGTCGAACTTGAGCCGAAAAACCGCCGGGAAGCCGCGTCGCGCGAAGAATCAGACCCGCATCGCGCGATTGCCGTGCGCCGCGAAAAACTCCAGCACCCGCCCCGGCAATTCGTGCAGGGGGGCGACATCATGGGTGGCGCCGATCGCGATGGCTTCCTTGGGCATGCCGAATACCACGCACGAGGCTTCATCCTGCGCCAGGTTGTAGGCCCCCGCCTTCTTCATTTCCAGCATCCCCGCCGCGCCATCCTTGCCCATGCCGGTGAGGATGACGCCGACCGCGTTCTTGCCCGCAGCGGCCGCGGCCGAGCTGAACAGGACGTCGACGGAGGGGCGGTGGCGGTTGACCGGCGGCCCCTGGTCGAGCCGGGTCATGTAGTTGGCGCCGCTGCGGACCAGCAGAAGGTGCGAATGGCCCGGCGCGAGATAGGCGTGACCCGGCAGCACGCGCTCGCCGCCTTCGGCTTCCTTGACCGAGATCCTGCACAGCTTGTCGAGCCGGTTGGCGAACGAGCGCGTGAAGCCTTCCGGCATGTGCTGGGTGATCAGGATGCCGGGGCAGTCCGGCGGCAGCTGCATCAGAAAGTCCTTGATCGCCTCGGTGCCGCCGGTGGACGCGCCGATGATGATCAGTTTCTCGCTGCTGGTAAGCGGATTGCGTACCGAAGCCAGGGCGGGGCTGGCCGGCTGGCCCTGCGTGCCGGGCAGCGTGCGCGGCTTGATTCTTGCGCGCGCGGCGATGCGGATTTTCTCCGCGATCAGCTCGGTGTACTCAAGCATGCCGCTCTGGATCGAGACCTTGGGCTTGGTCACGAAATCCACCGCGCCCATCTCCAGCGCGCGCATGGTGATTTCCGAACCCCGCTCGGTCAGCGACGACACCATGACCACCGGCATCGGGCGCAGCCGCATCAGCTTCTCGAGAAACTCCAGGCCGTCCATTTTCGGCATTTCCACGTCCAGCGTGAGGACGTCCGGATTGGTTTGCTTGATCAGATCGCGCGCCACCAGAGGATCGGGAGCGACACCCACCACTTCCATGTCCGGCTGGCTATTGATGATTTCCTTCATCACGCCGCGAATCAGCGCCGAATCGTCGACGATCAGAACCTTGATTTTCATGATGCTAACTTTCTGGCGCTCAAAACAGATCGATATCGCCGCTTACCGCATGGGTCTTGAGCCGGCTCGCGTAGTCCTGCTCTCGTTTCACCAGCGTGTAGTTGTTGAGTTGTTTGAGTTTCTTGACCAGCACCTTGCCGGTGTGCGGAAAGAAATACACCTTGCGCGGATGCACATCGTTCAGGTCCTCGGCCACGGTGCGGATGTTCTCGATCCGCAAAAAATCGCGTACGAACCGGGCATTGCGTTCGCCCACGTTGATCGCGGTAAAACCGCGCAGCACGTTGCCGCCGCCGAACACCTTGGCCTCCAGGTTCTCGCGCCGCGCACCCGCCTTGAGGATCTGGTTGATCAGCACCTCCATGGCATAGGCGCCATAGCGCATCGATGCCGACATCGGACTGCCGGCGTCGCCGCCGCC
>NZ_MKUG01000020.1 GCF_001897685.1 Thiobacillus sp. 65-1402 | reverse complement strand
AGCGTAGCTGAGGTCACCGTGAGGCGCGCAGCATTTGGTTGGATAGGTTTTCTGCCTGTTCTGGATCGGGACCATCTTCGCAATTGCCGCCCTGATTAACTGAACGCCAGGCAAAGCGTCGGCTAAGTGGTTTGTGGTGGCCCTAAAAGTTATTAGCTGTTTACAACCGCAGCCTGCCCCTTGCGGGTGCATGCAGGAATCTAGTTAGATCAAGCGCCTGGGCCCGGCCTCAGCCGGGGTGACGACTGGTTCAGGATTTCCTAAGCGTATTGCAATCGAGCAGCCGGAAACGGCCGGAAGTGATGACAGGAGAACGACAATGATGGACGGTTATGGCATGGCAGGCGGTTTCGGATTCGGCGGGATTTTCATGATCCTGTGGTGGGTGCTCATCATCGTCGGCGTTGTCGCGCTGGTGAGATGGGTGGCCACGTCGTCCGGCGGTGACGCGCGCAGTGGCGGCGACAGCAAGGCGCTGGACATTCTTAAGCAACGGTATGCGCGCGGCGAAATCGACGAACAGGAGTTTCAGAAGAGAAAGCGCGATCTGACCGAGTAGACGGGCAACCCCGGGCGGACTGCGCATCCTGTTTGCAGAAAGGAGAAGAAATGAATCGGAAACACGGATTCTGGATCGCTTTGTGGGTGGTTCTCGTCGTCGTGACGGGATGGCTCGCATTCGGCCATGGCGGCATGGGCTACGGGCCGTGGCATGGCTAGGGACGGATGGGCGCCTGGGACAGCGGCTATCGTGCAGACCGCGGTCAGGGTGGGTACGGCATGGGACCCGGAATGATGGGGGACACGGCGCCGGGCCAGGGATGGGGCATGGGCAGGTTCCACGGGATGATGGGCCCGTATGGCGCGGGGATGCCGGGGATGGGCGCCGGAATGGGCTTAGGCATGACGCCCCCTGATCTGACGTCCGAACAGGCGCAGAAGATCGACCAGCTGCAACAGGAGGCCCTGGCGCGCACCCGCAGCCTGGCACAGCAGCTTTGGGCTGCGCACGACACACTCAATCGTTTGCATATGAACGAGAAGCGGGACTGGGACGCGATTCGCGCCGCCTCGCAGAAACTGTTCGAGCTTCAGCGCCAGCAACTCGAAGCAGCGATCGACCTGCAGCAAAAAATCGATGGCGTGTTGACGGATAGCCAGCGACGGGACATGGCGCGTTTCTGGCGGGGCCATGGAGGGATAGGCGCGCAATAAATCCCCCTTCAGCAGCTAGCCGCAGACAAGCGTCGATCGGATTCGACGACAGATGACGGAGAGGCAGATGGACGAACACGCCGGACACACATACGCAATCGAGAGCCCGCCGCCTCGAGGCGACGAACACGCCGCTCACGCGAAGGGCGCGCAGGGCAACCACGGCGGCCATGACCACGCCCACATGGTGGCGGATTTCAGACGACGCTTCTGGATTTCGCTGGCGCTGACGATTCCAATCCTGGCCTTGTCCTCCGGCCTGTGGGAGATGCTCGGCCTGGCGGCGCCGGTGGCGTTTCGCGGCGACGCCTATGTGCTGTTCGGCTTCTCCAGCATCGTATTCTTCTATGGCGGCTGGCCGTTCCTGAAGGGCTTCGGCGACGAACTCCGGCAGCGGCAGCCGGGCATGATGACGCTGATCGCGGTGGCCATCAGCGCGGCCTATTTCTATTCCAGTGCAGTCACCTTCGGCCTGCCCGGCATGGGCTTCTATTGGGAACTGGCGACCCTGATCGACATCATGCTGCTCGGCCACTGGATCGAGATGAAGTCGGTGCTTGGCGCTTCCGGCGCGCTCGAAGCCCTGGTGCGGCTGCTGCCTTCCGAAGCGCACCGCGTGGGGCCGGACGGCAACACCGAGGACATTCCCGTCGGCGACGTCGCACCCGGCGACCGCATCCTGGTGAAGCCGGGCGAACGCGTGCCCACCGACGGCATCATTGTCTCCGGCCAGACCAGCCTGGATGAATCCATGCTCACCGGGGAATCGAAGCCGGTGGAAAAAGGCGAGGGGGCCGAGGCCATCGGCGGGTCGGTCAACGGCGAAGGTGCGATCACCCTCGAAGTCAAAAAAACCGGCGGGCAGACCTATCTGTCGCAGGTCATGGAGATGGTGCGAAAAGCCCAGGAATCGCGCTCGCGCAGCCAGGACCTGGCCAACCGGGCGGCCGTGTGGCTGACCGCCATTGCGCTCGGCGGCGGCTTCGCCACCCTGTTCGTGTGGCTGACACTGGGACGCGATTTCGCCTTCGCCATGGAGCGCGCCGTCACCGTGATGGTGATTGCCTGTCCCCATGCCCTCGGCCTCGCCGTGCCGCTGGTCGTTGCGGTGAGCACCAGCATGTCCGCCTCGCATGGCCTGCTCATCCGCGACCGCGCGGCATTCGAGCGGGCGCGCAACCTGGGGGCCGTGGTGTTCGACAAGACCGGCACCCTGACCGAAGGCCGCTTCGGCGTCAGCGACATCGTGCCGCTGGGCGAGCTGGACGAGACCGCCTGCCTGCGCCTGGCCGCTGCGCTGGAGAGCCAGTCGGAGCATCCCATCGCCGCCGGCATCGTGCGCACGGCCAAGGAACGCCAGCTGGAATGGCCGCAGGCCAGCGACTTCAAGAACCTGACCGGCCGTGGCGCGCAGGCCGTGGTCGAAGGCCGGGAAATAAAAATGGTGAGCCCGGGCTATCTACGGGAACAGGGCATCCAGGTCCAGCACCCCAAACTCGAAGCGCTCGCCGCCGAAGGCAAGACCACCATCTTCCTGCTGGTGGACGGCCGCGCTGCCGCCGTGTTCGGACTGGCCGACGTGGTGCGCCCGGAATCGAAAGCGGCCATCGCGCGGCTCAAGGCCATGGGCATCCAGTGCATGATGCTCACCGGCGACTCGCAAGCGGTGGCGCAAACGGTTTCAAGGCAACTGGATCTGGACGATTTCTTCGCCGAAGTGCTGCCGGAGCAAAAGGCGGAGAAGATCCGCGAAGTGAAGGCCCGCGGCCTCACCGTGGCGATGGTCGGAGACGGCGTGAACGATGCGCCGGCACTGGTGGAGTCCGACCTGGGCGTGGCCATCGGCGCCGGGACCGACGTCGCGATCGAAGCCGCCGACATCGTGCTGGTGAGCAACAACCCGGAAGACGTGGCGGCAATACTGGGGCTGTCGCGCAAGACCTACGGCAAGATGGTCCAGAACCTGATCTGGGCCACCGGCTACAACGCCTTTGCGATTCCACTCGCGGCCGGCGTGGCGGCCCCTTGGGGTTTGCTGCTGACCCCGGCAGTGGGGGCCGTGCTGATGTCGGCGAGCACCGTGATCGTGGCGATCAATGCCAAGCTGTTGGGGCGGGGCGGGATGCCCGCCGCGGCCCATGCAGAAGGCCGCTCATAAATGGCAATCCATCATTGTGCGATGGCAATCGGCAGCACCGATTTTGTATTGAGCGGCGAGAGCGGGGAGGGTTGATTTTTGAGCATCAAGCATATAGCGGTTGCTGGAGACGCCGTCGTCATCACATATGACTTGTTGCAGACGGCCGCCGTACAGATTGAAGCACGCATTAGGTTCGGAAAAGGCTAGCCACGCACGAAGGTCACTTCATGAAAACGTGACGATCGAAATCAAAGGGCTGTTGTCGGGCGCTGAGTGCGCACGGCATCGAGAAGCAGCTCCTGAGGCTCACAAGCGTATGGTTTGACTGTAGCGTGTGCGATCCGGTCAAGCAAGCCGGAGCCTGCCCGGAATCAAGCAGAAGGCGCTGCACACCAGTTGGCGCAAGCAGCCATTCGACAACCAAGCACCCACGCGCTCTGCCTCCAGATCGCTGTAACAATTCCTCTTGACCATGGTCCCGACTCCAAGGTTTAGACTACCGGTCAATGAAGGAGTCAGTCATGCGCACCATCGGAAAACTCGCACGCGAAACCGACGTCACGGCCGACACGGTTCGTTATTACGAGAAGGAGGGTCTGCTCGCGCCTGCCACCAAGACCGGGGCCGGCTATCGTCTCTATGACGAGGATGCCGTGCGGCGCCTGCGTTTCATCAGGCAGGCGCAGCAGTGCGGCTTCAGCCTGTCGGAAATCCGGGAACTGCTGACCCTGAAAAACAGCGACGCGGCCTGCTGCAAGGACGTCAAGAGCGTGGCCATCGCCAAGAAACTGCAACTGGAACACAAGATCCGCGCGCTGCAGGCCATGTCCGGCGCGCTTTCCGGGCTGATCGCCATCTGCGATGACGAGACCCGTCCGCTGGACGAGTGCCCCATCCTCGCGGCACTGGAAAACAGCATGGCCAAACAAGGCAAAGGAGAAAAACGATGATCAAGATCGAAGTGTTTTCCTCGCCGGGCTGCGGCAAATGCGGCCAGGCCAGGACCATGCTCAAGGCGGTCGCGGAAGAGTTGGGCGCGGACAAGGTGCAGTGGCGCGACGTGAACATCCTGGAGGAAATGAATTACGCCGTGGACCTCGGCGTGATGGTGTCGCCCTCCATCGCCATCGACGGAAAACTCGTGTTCGCGTCGCTGCCCAGTGCCGGCAAACTGCGGGCGGAACTCGAAAAGCGGCTCCAACAGGGACATGCAGCATGAGCACCTTGTTGCTCGTGACGGCGGCGGGGCTGGGTCTGCTGGCCTTTTTCGAACCCTGCACCATCGCCACGCATACCCTGTTCGCCGCCCGCAGCAGCCATGACGTGGCGCGCCAGCGTCGCGCGGCGCTCGCCCAACTGGTCCTTTCGCGAAGCGCCTTGCTGGCAGGCCTCTTCGGCGCCGCTGCCGCCATCGGTCTCGACGGGCTCTCCGCGCCACAGGCGGCGCTTATGCTCGGCATCATCGGCGCGGTCTATCTGGTGACCCGCCGGGTTTATCTGCCGGTTCCCCATCTCGAATTCTTTCGCCTCATCCCGGGTGGGCGCCGCCTGCCGCAGGCGCTCAGGCTGGGCCTGACGCTGCCCGCCTGCACCCTGCCGCTGGTGGCCGTGGTCGGCGTCATCGCCGCCCTGAGCCAGCGCATCGACCTCGCGCTCGGGGCGGGGCTGGCCTTCGCCGGGATGTTTTCGCTGCCCACGGTATGGGACAGCCTGCATGGCTTGAATGCGGCGCATCTGGCATTCCTGGGCAAGGCCGCCGGAGCGAGCCCCTACGTGACGGCCCTGTTGCTGTGGGGCGGCGCTTTTCTGATCTGGCAGACAGGCATCTGAAACATGGACATGACCGCATTGCAAACGACACTGGAGCAGGCAAGCCTCGCATCGCTGGGGGTCGGTTTTGCCGCAGGCTTTATCTTCAGTTTCAACCCGGTGGCGCTGGCCGCCATTCCGGTTTCGCTCGCCTATGTGACCAAGGCCCATGAGACGAAGCGCGCCGTGCGCTTCGGCGCCATGTTCATCGCCGGCATGGTCCTGATGCATGTGTTCCTGGGTGCGGCGGCCGGCCTGGGCGGGATGTGGGTGCAAACACTCCTGGGCCGGGAATGGGGGCTGGTGCTGGGGCCGCTCCTGATCCTGCTGGGCCTGATGTGGCCGGGATGGATCAGGCTGCCGCTTCCCGTCATCCGGTTTCGCGCCAGGCGCGCCGAGAACGGCTGGGGCGCGTTCGCTCTGGGCATTCCGTTTTCAGTGGCGATATGTCCATTCTGCGCGCCAGCCTTGGTGATCCTGCTGGGCGTGGCCACCGGCATCGGCTCGCCGCTGTTCGGCGCGACGCTGCTGCTGGCGTTCGCCCTTGGGCGCGCGGTGCCGATCATCCTGGGCGCGTGGGCGGTGGGCTGGCTGGAAAGCCTGAAGCCGCTGCGGCATGCGCAGAAAATCTTCGAGGTTATCGGCGCGCTGCTCCTGATTCTCTCCGGGCTTTACATGCTGAATGCCTATTTCTTTTTCATCCCCGGTCTTGCCGCGTAGGAGGCTTCATGAGGTTTGCATTGCGTGCATGGCTGTTGTCCTGCGTTTTGTCTGGATTGTTCGGCATCAATGCCCAGGCGGCCGGGCCGAAGCCGGTTCTGTTCGTCATGCAAATGACCATCGGCGATTCCGATGCGCAGCGGCGCGCATTCATGCAAATCGCCAAGGTGCTGGAGGATATCGGTCCGCACAAGGTGAGAATCGAGGTGGTGGCCTACGAGGGTGGCATTGCCTCGCTGCTGGCCGACAACAACGATACTGCGACGCTGCTCGCCGCGCTGGCGCGGGAAGGCGTTCGCTTCAAGGCTTGCCGCATCAGTATGCGTGGGCAAGGGTACACCGATGCCGATTTCCCGCTGGAGGTAGAGTTCGTCCCCGCCGGCGCGCCGGAGATGATTCGCCTGCAGATGGAAAATTACCGCTACTGGCGTCCCTGAGCGCCAGAGCGAGTCACCCAGCGCAGCAGGACAACTGCTTCACGTCCTTGGTGAAGGTCTGGGCGCAGAGCTTCAGCCCCTCTACCATGGTGAGGTAAGGGAACAGTTGCCCGGCCAGATCGGCGACCGTCATACGGTTGCGAATAGCCAGCGCGGCAGTCTGGATGATCTCGCCGCCTTCTCCCGCCAACACCTGTGCACCCAGCAGGTGCCCGGTATTTTTGTCCGCCACCAGTTTGATGAAGCCACGCGTGTCGAAATTCGCCAGTGCGCGCGGCACATTGTCGAGCGTAAGGGTGCGGCTGTCGGTTTCCATTCCAAGCGTATTTGCCTGCGCTTCGGTGAGGCCCACCGTGGCCACTTGCGGGTCGGTGAACACCACCGCCGGCACCACCGAGAGATCAAGCACGGCATCGCCGCCGGTCATGTTAATGGCCGCGCGGGTGCCGGCCGCCGCCGCCACGTACACGAACTGCGGCGCAGTGGTGCAGTCGCCGACCGCATAGATGTGGGGTACGGAAGTGCGCAGATGGTCGTCTACGACGATGGCGCCGCTGGCATCCATGGTTACGCCCGCGCGCGCGAGATCGAGCCCCGCTGTGTTGGGTTTGCGTCCGGTGGCGATGAGTAGGCGGTCACCGCTGAGCGCACCTATGCTTGTTTCAAGCTCAAATACCTTGCCGTCGAAGCGTACGGATTTCACGGCGGCGTTCGTGAGAACCCGCATGCCCTCTTCTTCCAGTGCCGCTTTGAGCCCGTCGCCAATGGCCGGGTCTTCCTTCGACAACAGCGTGCCGCGTGCCACGAGGGTGACGCGACTGCCCAAGCGCAGATACGCCTGCGCGAGTTCCAGCGCGACCACCGAGCCGCCGTATACGATCAGATGGGTCGGCGTTTCCTCGGCGATCAATGCCTCGGTCGAAGTCCAGAACGGCGTTCCGGCGAGACCTGGCACGTCCGGAATCTGCGGCGAGCGGCCAGTGGCGATCAGGATGTGGTCGGGCGTGCGGCGCTGTTCGCTGCCGTCGACTTGGCGCACGACGAGGGTCCTGGCATCCTCGAAGCGCGCGAAGCCGCGCAGCAGTTTAATGCCGGGATTGCTTTCCAGAATGCTTTCGTATTTGGCGTGGCGCAGTTCTTCCACCCGCGCCTGCTGCTGCGCGACCAGTGCCTTGCGATCCAGCACGGGCGCATGCTTGGCCAGACCAGGAAACGGGTGTTTGGCTTGCAGATGCGCCACGTGGGCTGCGCGAATCAGAATTTTCGACGGCACGCAGCCGACATTGACGCAGGTGCCGCCGACGATACCTGCTTCGATCACGGTCACTTCAGCGCCTTCTTCCACTGCGCGGATGGCGGCCGCGAAGGCGCCCGAGCCGGTGCCGATGATGGCGACGCTGAGTTTGGCTTCGGTCTTGGGCGAGGCGCTGCGCGCGACTTCCGCGCCGAAGCCCTTGGCGCGCACGGCATCGAGCAGAGCTGATGCTGGAACGTCGCTTGCGGCTTCAACCTGGACGGTGCCTGCGGCGTAGGACACGTCGGCACGGCTTACGCCTGCGACCGACAACAGTGCTTGTTTCACGGATGCGGCGCAATGGTCGCAGGTCATGCCCGTTAGGTGGAGGATCTGCTCGCTCATTTGGTTTTTTCACCTTTCACGGTGGATTCATAGCCCGCCTCGAAGGTGGCGTCTTCCAGCGCCTTGACGCTGGTTTTGGCATCGTCGAAGGTCACGACGGCTTCTTTTTTCTCGAAGGAAACGACCGCCTTCGACACACCCGGCACCTTGACCAGCGCCTTCTTCACGGTGATCGGGCAGACCGCGCAGTACATGCCGGGCACGGACAGCGTGACGGTGCGCACGGCGGCGAATGCGGCATCGGCGAAAGCGAAAGCGAAAGCCAGGATTGAGGCGAGAATCAGTTTTTTGGCTTGCGCCGAAACGAGCGTTTTCATGACGAGACTCCTTTAGTAAAACAGCGGGGCGAGGTAGGGAAAGATCAGGGCGAGAACGACAAGCACGGCCACCATCCAAAACAGAACCTTATAGATGCGGTTGGTCTGGGGCATGGCGCACAGCGAACCTGGCGTGCAGGCCGCCGCTGGAGCGCGGTAGATTTTTTTCCAGGCGAAGAACAGGGCAATGACGGCCGCCCCGAGGAAGTAGGGCCGAAACTGCTCCAGCACGGCGAGATTGGCCACCCAGGCGCCGCCGACGCCGAGCATGACCAGCACCAGCGGGCCGATACAACACAGGGAAGCGGCGATAGCGGCGATGACGCCGCCGATGAGCGGCAAGCGCCCGGCTTTCTCTTGCAACATGTTTTTCTCCCTTCCGGATCTTGGATGAATAGCGTAACGTTACTTCCGTAGTCATGTACGGAGTCAAGCGGTATGGGGATCAATCTGGAAAATCTGACCATCGGCGCCTTCGCCAAGGCGGCCGGGGTCAATGTGGAAACCATCCGCTTCTATCAGCGCAAGGGCTTGCTGCCGGAGCCGGACAAGCCCTACGGCAGTATTCGCCGATATGGTGAGGCGGATGTGACGCGCGTGCGGTTCGTGAAATCGGCCCAACGGTTGGGTTTCAGCCTGGACGAAATCGCAGAGTTGCTGCGGCTGGAGGACGGCACCCACTGCGAGGAAGCCAGCCACTTAGCCGAGCACAAGCTCAAAGACGTGCGAGAGAAGTTGGCTGATCTGGCGAGCATGGAGTCTGTGCTGTCCGAGCTTGTGTGCGCCTGCCACGCGCGGAAGGGGAACGTGTCTTGCCCGCTGATTGCGTCGCTACAAGGGGAGAAAGCCCTTTCCTACGCTGGCGCGGAGTAGTCGAGGATCACCAGTAACGGCGATCGAGGGGTCGATTCCATGGTTGCAACCAACAGGGAAAGACAGGCCGCGTTCAAGAGGAATATACGGGATGCCGGGCTCGAAGCGCGCTGGAACGAGCTGGATGCACTGGTTGAAGAAATCAATCTGCTCAAAGACAATCTGAAAAAGCGTGAACTTGAGCTTTTCCGGAAGCCCAAAATGGCCAGCACGGTCGCTCAGGAAGCGATATGCTATCTGCGAATAGCATATGCTCCTGGAACGGATTGGCGATCTTCATGATCACGGCCTGGATCCTTGGGTAAACGGTAGTACCCGGGCGGAGATCATCCCCGCCCGGTTGAGAAACTGAGACCATGAGACTTGATGATGTCCGACATGGACAATAAGGAAGCCACGACGCTTTCCCGACAGCATGTTGCGGCCTACCTCCAACACCTCGCGGCCGAGAGGCGGCTTTCTCCGAACACGCTTGAAAGTTACCAGCGGGACCTTCTTTTTTTGCTCCAGACAACTGAAGAAAGCGGGAAAGCACTGGCTGACGCAGTGGCCTCCGATGTGCGGGACGCGATCGTCAAGCTCAGGAAGAAAAGCCTATCGCCGGCGAGCGTGGCCAGACATATATCAAGCTGGCGTGGATTCTATTCATACGCCATCCAGAGATTCGGATACCTGAACAACCCATGTGTCGGGCAAAAAGGTCCGAAGGTAAAGCGGGCCCTTCCCAAGACGCTTTCACCCGACAGTTGCGCCCAGCTCCTCGATGGCAAGAAGGAACAAGATATTGACTCGAATGTCTTGCTGGCACGTGACCACGCCATGTTCGAGCTGCTTTATTCTTCAGGCTTGCGAGTGTCCGAGCTGACGGGCATGGATTTCATTGATATCGATCTGAAAGCAGGGGAGGCACGGGTTACCGGCAAGGGCAGCAAAACGCGCCTGGTGCCGGTAGGCAGGCAAGCGTGCAAAGCGATCAAGACCTGGTTGAGCTGGCGCCAGGCACTTCTTGGCGGTAACGATACTCCCGCATTGTTCCTCAGTCGCTGGGGGAGACGCCTTTCGGTGCGCAGCGTACAGATGCGTCTCGATCACTGGGTCTCGCAGTCCGGGTTGGGGCAATCAGTACACCCGCACATGCTCCGCCACGCTTTTGCCAGTCATATGCTTCAATCGTCAGGTGATCTCCGGGCGGTCCAGGAGATGCTTGGCCACGCCAACATCACCACCACCCAGATCTATACTCACTTGGACTGGCAACACTTGGCGAAGGTATATGACTCGGCTCACCCCAGGGCCAAACGCAGCAAACCAGTGGGCGGCACCGAGAATACCTAGCCATATAGTCATTCGCCACCGTAATTGCAAAAATGAATTAAAGTAGTAACATTTCTACATAATGTTTGCTTTGAGGTGACGTCATGTCCATCACGACCCTATCGAGCCGCGAGTTTAACCAGGACGCTAGCCGGGCCAAGAAGGCTGCGAAGCATGGCCCAGTATTCATCACGGATCGCGGCAAACCTGCGCATGTGCTGCTGTGCATTGAGGAGTACCAGCGGATAACGGGTGGCCATCAGAAGATTGCCGATCTGCTGGCAATGCCGGGTATCGAGGACGTTGAATTCGAGATTCCGCAACTGCGGGATCTTGCTCGGCCGGCGGAACTCGCCTGATGTTCCTCCTCGATACCAATGTGGTATCGGAACTTCGCAAAATTCGCCTTGGTAAGGCCGATGCGCACGTTGCCAGATGGGCCGATAGTGTCGAAGCCGTAGATCTTTATCTGTCAGTGATTACGATCCAGGAACTGGAGATCGGTGTGTTGCTTGCAGAGCGGCGGGGTGCGGCGCAAGGTGAAGTTTTCCGGGCATGGCTGGGTAGCCACGTCATGCCAGCTTTCTCAGGTCGTATCTTGCCCATCGATACAGCGGTTGCGCTGTGTAGTGCGAGGCTTCATGTACCAGACCCGCGTCCAGTCAGGGATTGCCTGATAGCAGCAACGGCGCTGGTACATGGCATGACCGTCGTAACTCGAAACGTGGCCGACTTTGATTCAACCGGCGTACCAGTTTTGAATCCGTGGACCATTTCCGCCTATGAGGCGAATGATGGTGAACTGACCGAGAAACAGTTGACCGAGATTCGGAAGGCGAGCCCTCAAGGGAAAGCGCGCCGGGTCAGAACCCGGCTTTCTGACGAGAGAAAAAAGTAGTTTGTGAAAGCAGATGAAATCGTAACCGTGACTTTTCTCGCTTCTGTGTGTGCAAAGGTATCAGAAGCCACGATAACTCGTGCCGCAACGCATCCGCGAGCAAGATGATGCGTTAGATGGGGAGGGTGGTATGCCCTCCTGAGTAACATCGCAGGAGAGCAGGAAAAAGGAGAAAAAATATGAAAACTCAAACCCGCCGAATTCTGTACCCGCTTGCGGGCGCAGCGCTTGGCATGCTTGCCGGTGCCGGTTTTGGCATGGACAAAGGCATCGCGGCGAGTGCGGCCTTCTTCGGCTTTGTGGGCTTCGGCTTGGGCTACGCTCTGCATGACTTCAACTGGAAACGCAACCGCAAAACCGCCTTGGCTCTGCTGCTGGCCTTCCTGACGCCGATCATCGGATTTTCCTGGTTGATGGCTCCCCATGTATTCGGCCTGGCGCAAGTTGCTGTGATCGCGCTGACTGTCGGCCCGGCCATCGGCGGTCTGCTCGCGCTCGTCGTCTACGCTGCTGCAAATACCTTCGGACTGATCGATGAGGCGCAGGGCTGGCCTGCTGGCGGGGTGAGGGGGAGCGAATCTTGGGAGACGCCTGAACCGACTGAACGTCTTTTTGATCATCACCACGATCCTGTTTTCAGCGATTTTCCGACAAACATACATCACACGACCAGCAACTAATCACGAGCTAATTCTTTTCGCCTTCAACTTTTCCGTCAGGCCGATATCCAACCTTTTCCTGGAACTGCTCAAGGGTAGGTTCGGCTCTTGGTACTTTGATTCCCGCGACCTCGTTCGGGAGCGATTGTTGCAGCGATAACGTCATGTCGGCGGTGGCGGCGTTCTCCGCCGTATTCATGAGCTTGTTGTGGGTCGCCACACTATGCGATTGAGGCGCGGCATCGCCTGCCTCTCCCTGGTAGCGCAATTCTCCTGATTCCTGCTTCGCCTCGTGGTGGTCCATCGCCTTTTGCTGCGTCTCCTTGCCTTGGTCGTGATAGTCCTGGGCATTGCCCGGCAGATCGCTGTTCGAGTTGGCGGCTGCGGATCCGGCGCCGACAGGCACGCCTGATTTTGGAACGTCCTTGAGATGGCCTGAATGCAGGGCACGTATCTGGTTTGCCAAGGCCGGATCATCCATCATGGCTTGTGCCAGCGCCTGGACTTCCTCTGGGGTGGCATGTACCGCTGTGCCATCCTGGTATGCGGATGGCAATTGGCCGCCCTGATCGTATCCCATGGTCTTCAGACCATTGAGCGCCACCTGGTCGCGTTGTCCGGGTGGTGCGGCTTCGACGGCGTCGACCAACGCCAACGCGGCATTCGTTTTTGCCGGATCCTTGAGCGGATCGTAACTGACGCCCACTCCGCGGGATGAGCCCTGATTGGCCTGTTGGGTAAGGTCTTCAGCCTGGCGGAATTCAGCTTGCGCCTGGTCGAGGTGCGTGCGCCGGCTACTAAGTGTCGCCCCTGTGGTTTGGCTGTCCGCATCCTGGCCAAGCGCCAAATGCCGGAAATCGCGGTCTTTCTCCAGCCGATCAAAGAATGCCTGCCTCGCATCGGCATTGCCCAGCACCGCGCTTTTCTCACCGGTGCGACTTTGCTTTTCAATCCCCGCTGCATATAGCTGGGCAACATCAATGCCAGCACCAAAATTGACCTTGACCCCTGATCTTCCGCTTCTCGATTCCCGCGACTGGATTCCCCCGTCACCCGAAGTCGGATCCTTGCTGGTTGCCGGCGCCACAGTCTGGGACTCTCCGAGGCCAGTGTCTACGCCTGCGCCTGCCTGAACCTTACCTGTCTGCGATGCCCGATTTGATGTCGTATAAGTCGCGCCGCTCCCCGACTCCTCACCTGAACTTGCCGACTTACCAAATGATCCCGTGAAATCACCTCCCGAGCTCGATCTGCCGCCAAAGCCACTCTGGTTGGTGGTGGCGAGCGACGACAGATGAGCGCGGGCTTTGGACAGAATGGTTTCTTCTGCCTTTCCTGCGGCGATGGTATGAGCTTGCCCGGCCGAGGCATGTTTACCGGCTTGCTGGAGCAGACCGGCGTTCTGACCGGCTGTGACAGAAGCCCCCACCCTCAGGGCATTCATAGGTTGCGCTGCGGTAGATGTTCCATTTCCATAGGACGACATCACCGTACCGTCCGCTCCGACAGCCTGGTCGATCGCGGCACCATGCCGGTTCATCGGCGCGGCATTCCATTGATCCGCACTTCTATTGTTCGCGCTCCAGTTCCCCATGGTGACATTGCCCCATTGAGTGTTGCCAGCGCTGATATTCCCGGTACCGACCTGCGCGCCTGCGGTTTGAGCGGAGGAATTTGCCGGGCTCATGACGCCTGATATGACGCTGGTGAAAGATGCCGCGCTGACATTGGTCAGCATGTAGGCGATGACCGGTACCGAGAGCGTGAGAATACCGGCAACACCCTGATCGGAAATCATGGAGTGCATCAACGCCTGATGGCTTGCGTAGGAGAGGGGATTCATCCCGTCGACGGCAGCCTTGGCACCGAGCGTCGCGTACCAGCTGGTGAAGAAATTCAGCGCTGCGTAAACCGGCGCCCAGAGGTTGATCCATAACAAGGCCATTAGATAGGTTTTGAGAACCAGGCCACCCTTTGATCCGGCCACAATGATCAGGAGCATGACGATGGGAAACAGCGCCAGAATCACGATATGGATGGCGTTTCGGATCAGGGGCATGGACGATTCGGCGATCTTGGCCATGGTCCGATAGCTGCTGTTTGCGCTGGCAGATGCCATCGCCGTCGATAGCGCGACCTGCGCCGATGTCGTATCGCCGATCATCTGTGGCACGAAAACCGTGGAGTCCGCGATCAGGTTGATCATCGCCGCTTGCTTAATGGATTCCTGCGCGGTTTGACTCACCCCGAAAATAAAGTTGTCTACGGCAGGTAATTGAGCGGCCACCAGCGCAGAGGCAGCTGCAGAGGTAGGCGAGCTCGGGTTGAGCATCCTACCCAGGCGGGGCAGGATGTCATTTGAAACATGCGGGTTGATCTGGGCATCAATGTAAGACCAGGCCTGATCACAGCCGACTACCTTGTAGACGCCTGCAGCGTTGTCATAAACCTGAACCAGCAGTCCGGGGTTCATCTGGGGAGCGATGTCTGCCCAGATGTCGCCAGACTTCATGATCTGATCGAAAAAAGGTCCGTTGTTGTTCAGTTCCGGGTAAACACAATCCTTGGTCAGGTTGGTCAGGGAGCTGACCAGATTGGGATCGTAGAAGCGCACGCTCTGTCTATCCTTGATGGCACGCGATCCGAACATGAAGCCGGTCTTCTCAAAGGAGATATCGCCAGGAAGTGCGAATACCGTTTCGCTTACTTTGGTGAGCCAATAGCCGATGTGGCTTTCCGCACTGGCAAAAACCGCGAGCCCCAGAGGGACGTTGGCCACTGTGTACGTACCGGAACCACCAGCCACGTCGACAACAACCACGTCTTTCTTGGG
>NZ_MKUG01000019.1 GCF_001897685.1 Thiobacillus sp. 65-1402 | reverse complement strand
GTCGGTGTTGCCGCCGCCCGCCAGACTCACCCGCGCCAGCGCGTCGGGGTTGAGCGGCGATTCCGCGCTTCTGGCGTTGACCAGCACCACCTCCATCGGCACGCTGGTGTCCTCGAACAGGCGCGGATTGATGTGCACGATCTGGGTCGACAGCAGCATGCCATGCAGCGCCGCCGAAGCCAGCATGGCAAGCGCCATGCGCGTGCCTTGTCTGGAGGGCTTGGCGAGAGAAGGAGGCGGAGCGGCGGACACCATGCAAACGGAAAATGAGGGGAAATCCGATTCTACGGAAGGGCGACGCCGCTGTCAGGCGGCGTATCCAGGGTCTCCCGATACTCGGCGTGGAAGCTGATGTCGAGCAGATCGATGTCCGAAATCGCCAGCCGCACTTTAGCCCCCGGCGTGATGCCGGCCACCGACGGCGCGCGCGTCACCATCGGCAAGTTGTCGAAGCGCACCAGGTCCTCGCGGATCACGCTGGCGGTCACCTCGCTCACGTTTTCCTGGAGCAGCCAGCGCAGCATCCAGTAGCGTTCCAGGCGGCGCTGGAAGTCGTTGTAGGCGTCGTAGGCCAGCTCGAATTCGCGCACCACCGAAAACAGCTGTTCGCTGCGCGGCGGATACACCGGGTCGGTCTGCTGCGCCAGCGCAATCAGCTGGCGCTGGTTGACCAGGTCGACGTAGCGCCGCAACGGCGAGGTCGACCACGCGTACTGGTCGACGCCGAGGCCCTGATGCGGATCGGGCGCGGTCGTCATGCGCGTCTTGCCGTTCGCCTGCGCGCGGTAAATGCCGGGCACCCGTTTCTCCGCCAGCCAGCCACCCCAGTGCGTATTGGCAAAAATCATCAGCTCCGACACCACCTTGTCGATCGGGCTGCCGCGCTTGCGCGGCACGATGTCGATGCGTTCGCCGTCGAGCTTGAAACTGTAATCGACGCGGTCGACCGCGTCGGTCTTGCCGCGCCCGGCTTCCAGCACGGCGGCGAAGTCCCACAGCCAGACCAGTTCGCGGCGGTAGGGATAATCCGCGCCGGCGGGGTTGCCGAGGGTGTCGGCGTTGAATTGAACTTCGAGCGTCTCGTGGCGCAGGTTGTCGGCGATGTGCACCATTTCCACCCGGGTTTCGGTGCCGAGCACGCGCAGGTCGGGCGCCACGTCGACGTACAGCGACAGCGCCGGGCAGTCGTGCGCCTCGCCCAGCGTGTAATGGTGGATCAGCGCCTCCGGCAGCATGGTGATCTTGTCGCCGGGGTAATACACGGTCGACAGCCGTTCGCGCGCCACCCGGTCGAGTTCCGAGCCGGGCGCGATGCCGAGCGCCGGCGCGGCGATGTGGATGCCGACGCGGACACTGCCGTCGCCGCGCCACTCCACCGACAATGCGTCGTCGATTTCGGTGGTCGCCTCGTCGTCCATCGAGAACGCGCGCACGTGGCTGCGCGGGAGTTCAGGTGGATCGATGGGTTCGGCCACCGGCGCAAAGCCGGTGCCGCGCGGAAAGTACTCCAGCAGGAAGCTCGCCAGATGGAAGTCGAGCGTCGACGGGATCGCGCCGCAGCGCTCGATCAGCCGCAGCTGCGACAATCCCGCAGCCGTCGCCGCGTCTTCCAGCGCCTTGTATTCCAGCGTGTTCTTGTCCGGCGCGATGAGGATGCGCGGGAGCAGCGAGATGTATTCGGGCGGCAGCCGGAAGGCCGCCAGTTCCGCCGCCAGATGCGCCTGCCTTTCCGCCGCCAGCCGCTTCTTCTCCAGCCCGGCCTTGGCCGCCGCCAGCGTCTCGGCCGGCGCCGGCCGGTAGCGGCCACGGCCCTTCTTGTGGAAGTGGATCGGCGAGGCGTGCAGCTTTTGCAGCAGCGCCACCGATTCCGCCGGCCGCGGCGCGTGGCCGTAATACTCCTGCGCCAGCTGTTCGAAGCCGAATTCGTCGCTGCCCGCCGCCTCCCACAGGAAGTCGGCGTCGAGTTCGCCGCTCAGCGTCTCGGCTTCGCCCATCACCTCGGCAGGGGCCGGCGCGGCAAAGCGCAACAGGATGTTGGCTGCCTTGATCTTGCTGCGCTTGCCGGATGCGGTTTCCACCTGTGCCGTGGCGTCGGTTTCGGACAGGATGGAGCCGGCCTTGAAATGGCCGTCCTCTTCAAAAATGAGGTACATGAAGAATCAGAAATCCAGAATGGTTTGGAAGTGGCGCTCGAACCCGGTGAAGCCGTGGTTGCCGCCGTCCTCGATGATTTGTGTGGCGCCCGCGTAATAGGCGACGGCGTCGCGGTAGTCGATGACCTCGTCGCCGCTCTGCGTCAGCAGCAGATAGCGTTCGGGCTGCGTGATGGTGGGCACGTCGAGCGCGGCGAGTTCGGCCAGGTGCGCCGCGGTGAACTGCCACGTCTCGCCGCTGTGCCAGTTCTTCTGCGGGCCGAGCGCGCCGCGCATCAGGATGTGCGCGTGCACCGCCGGGTTCACCAGCACCGCCTTCCAGCCGTGCTTTTCCGCCAGATACGTGGCGTAGAAGCCGCCCAGCGAACTGCCGACCAGGGTGACCGGGCCAGGCCGGCGCGGCACCAGTTCCGTTTCAATCAGGGCGATGGCTTCGCGCGGGCTGTTGGGCAGCGCCGGGCAATAGTAGTCGGCTGCCCGGCCGATAGCCGCCATGTGCTCGCCGAGCTGGCGGGCCTTGCCGGACGCGGGGGAGGAGTTGAATCCGTGGAGGTAGGCGATCATCGCCGGGATTTTACCGGGGTGGGGGAGATTCCAGAAATCGGGATTGCGCGGTCATTGGGGCGCGCGGCGAGGAGGCAATCCGGTCTGCACGCATAGAAAAAATGCTTGCAGAAGCGTGCCTCCTCAGCGCGAATGGTGGTGAGGGCAACGCCCTGCAATTACCCCCAGCTTACGCATACCCCCCATACCGATGCATCGGCGTCAGCACGATGTCCTCGTGATAGTGATGGCGCAGCGTGTCCAGCAGCTTGGCGTGGATGCCGCCGAAGCCGCCGTTGCTCATCATCAGCACGTGGTCGCCGGGGCGGGTGTCTTGCAGCAACTGGCCGACGAGTTTGTCGAGGTTGTCGAACACGCGCGCCTTGGCCCCCAGCGGCGCCAGCACTTCGGCGGCGTCCCAGCCGAGGGTGGCGGCGTAGCAGTAGACCTGGTCGGCGTCGCTGAGGCTGGCGGGCAGTTGCGCTTTCATCACGCCGAGTTTCATGGTGTTGGAGCGCGGCTCCAGCACGGCGAGGATGCGTGCGTGGCCGACCTTGCGGCGCAGGCCTTCGATGGTGGTGGCGATGGCGGTGGGGTGGTGGGCGAAATCGTCGTAGACGGTGATGCCGTGGACCGCGCCGCGGATTTCCATGCGGCGCTTGACGTTCTCGAAGCGGCTCAGGGCGTCGATCGCGGCGGCGGCGGGAACGCCGGCGTGGCGCGCGGCGGCGATGGCGGCGAGCGCGTTCATGCGGTTGTGCTCGCCCAGCAGCTCCCAGTTCACCCGGCCCTGCCGGGCACTGTTGAAGAATACGTCGAAGCTGCCCTGGGCATCAGCCTCGCCGGCGGTCCAGCCGCCGCTGCTGCCGAAGCGTTCCACCGGGGTCCACAGGCCGCGCTCGAACACGCGCTCGAGGCTCGCTTCGCGGCCGTTGGCGACGATGAGGCCGTTGCCGGGCACGGTGCGCACCAGGTGGTGGAACTGGGTTTCGATGGCGGCGAGGTCGGGGAAGATGTCGGCGTGGTCGAATTCGAGGTTGTTGAGGATGACGCTGCGCGGGCGGTAGTGGATGAACTTGGAGCGCTTGTCGAAGAAGGCGGTGTCGTACTCGTCGGCCTCGATGACGAAGAAGGGGCTGTCGGTCAGCCGCGCGGAGACGCTGAAATTCTGCGGAATGCCGCCGATCAGAAAGCCCGGGCGCATGCGCGCGTCGTCGAGGATCCACGCCAGCATCGCGGAGGTGGTGGTCTTGCCGTGGGTGCCCGCCACCGCCAGCACCCATTTGTCCTGCAGCACGTTGTCGGCCAGCCACTGCGGGCCGGAGGTGTAGGGCAGGCCGCGTTCGAGGATGGCCTCCAGCAGCGGATTGCCGCGGGTGACGACGTTGCCGACGACGAAAACGTCGGCCTTGAGGTCGGCCTGGCTGGCATCAAAGCCTTCGATGAGGTCGATGCCGAGGGCGCGCAGCTGGTCGGACATCGGCGGGTAGACGTTGGCGTCGCAGCCGGTGACGGTGTGGCCGGCTGCGCGCGCGATGGCGGCGATGCCGCCCATGAAGGTGCCACAGATGCCGAGAATGTGAATGTGCATGGTTTTAAGGGGCAAGGTTCAAGAGGTGGAGTGCGGTGGATTATCCCACGGCGACGGCGCGTGCCTGCTGGATCAGGTGGGTCAGCAGGGCGCGCAGCTTGGCAGGGCGCAGCGGCTTGTGCAGCAGCGGGAAACCGGCGCGGCCGATGCGCAGGATGGTGTCGGGTGCGGTGTCGCCGGTGACCACGATGGCCGGGATGTCGCGGCCGAATTTTTGCCGCAGGCGGGCGATGACCTCGATGCCGTCGCTGTCGTCGGGCAGGCGGTAGTCCGACACGATCACGTCGGGTACGCGGCCGATGCTGTCGAGCCATTGCACCGCTTCGGCGGCGCTGTGGGCGGTGACCAGATCGATGTTCCAGTTGTCGAACAGTTCGGCCATGCCGCGCAGGATCGCGCTTTCGTCGTCCACCAGCAGCACCAGCGCATCGGCGGGGATTTGCCCGGGCACGCCGACGGCGGCGGGCGGCTGGATCAGGCGGGCGTCGCCGCACGGCACGTCGAGGCTGAACGTCGAGCCGTGGCCGGGGCGCGAGCGCAGATCCACCCGGTGTCCCAGCAGCCGTCCCAGGCGCGACACGATGGCGAGCCCGAGCCCCAGCCCTTTGCTGCGGTCGCGTGCCGGATTGTGCAGCTGCACGAATTCGTGGAACACGCTTTCCTGCTGCTCGGGCGGGATGCCGCGGCCGGTGTCGACCACGCTGATGCGCACCATGCGGCCGCGGCGCCGGCAGCCTACCAGGATGCCGCCGTCGTCGGTATAGCGGATGGCGTTGGCGATCAGATTGGCCAGAATCCGCTCGATCAGCAGTGGGTCGCTGTAGAGGGTGGCGCCGCACGGGCGGAAACGCAGGTGCAGCTGCTTTTCCGCCGCTACCGCGCTGAACCGATGGTTGAGATCGAGCAGCATTTTCTGCAGCGGGAAATGCACCCGGTGCGTTTCGATGGCACCGGCGTCCAGCCGCGAAATGTCCAGCAGCGCATTGAACAGCAGTTCCATCGCCGCGGTGGACGCTGCAATGTTGTCGATCAGGGTTTGCGCTTCCGGCGGCTGGTTGCGCATTTTCAATGCCGCGACAAACAGCGACAGCGCGTGCAGCGGCTGCCGCAGGTCGTGGCTGGCGGCAGCGAAGAAACGCGATTTGGCCTGGTTGGCGCGCTCGGCCATCTCCTTTCTCGTGGCGAGATCGGCAGTGGCCTCGCGGATGCGTTTTTCCAGTTCGTCGCGGTGCGCCTGCAAGGCTTCGGCCATGTTGTCGATCCCGGCGGCCAGCATGCCGACCTCGCCTTGCGGCGGCAGCTGCGTGCGCACCGTGAGGTCGCCGCACGCCAGCCGCTCCGCCACATGCCCGACATGCCGCAGCTGCCCGGCCAGCCGGCTGGACAGCCGCCACGCCAGCGCGCCGGTGAGCGCCAGCGCCGCCAGCATCAGCAGTGCGGCATGGATCAGCGAATCGCGCCTGAAGGCGTCGATCTGGCCGAGCGATACGCCGACTTCAACCTGCCCCAGCAGGGCGCCAGCGGGCGCGGCGCGGGAGGCAGCCAGAGCGCCGCCGGACAAATCGACGGCAGGCAAACGAATCGCGGCATGTTGCCGGTGATGTTCATCCGGGCGGGCTGGGCGCAGGGGGGCGCCGGTGCTGGCGATGGGATTGCCGTGCACGTCGGCGACCCTGGCAAAGGACAGCTGGCTGTTGGCCGCCTCGATTTGGAGCAGACTATGCACCCGCGCCGCGTCTCCGCTTGCCAGCGCATCGGGCAAGGCGTCGGCCAGGTGGCGGGCCGCGCCGGCGGCGCGGGTGTGGAGGGCGTGTTCGGCGGTGGCGAGGGCCTCGGTGGTGAAGTGCGCCACCATCCCGAATTCGGCCAGCAGGGCGGGCAGCAGCGCAATGACCAGCAGCCGGCTGCGGATGCTGGCCGGCGACGAGCGCTGGAACAGGCGGCGCGAAAATTTCACGATGCGCTCAGGGCGCCTGCGGCAGACGTTGAATGGCGAGCACGGCCTCGGTCCGGTTGCTGACGTTGAAGACGCGGAAAATCGCCGCAATGTGCACTTTCACCGTGCTTTCCGACATCGCCAGCATGTCTGCGATGGCCTTGTTGGCGCAGCCTTGCGCCAGCAGACGCGCCACTTCAAGCTGGCGCGCGGTCAGTCCGCTGCGCTGCAGGGCATCGAAACCGGCGGCGGGCGCCGCCGGGTGCCGGCCGGCATGATGGTCGTCCAGGCCGGCCGGCACATAGAGGCCTCCCGACAGCACCTGCCGCAACGCGGCCAGCATGACCGCGGTAGGGGATGCCTTGGGGATGTAGCCGAGCGCGCCGGCTTCCAGCGCGTGGCGGATGTCGTGCGGGGATTCCGACGCCGACAATACCATCAGCGGAATATCCGGGAAGCGGTTGCGAAACTGCGTAATGCCCTGCGTTCCGACGAAGCCCGGCATGTTCAGGTCGACCAGCGCCAGATCGAGGTCGGGATGCAGGGCGGCGCACGCAAACAGGCTGGGATAGTCGTGGGCGTCGAGGATTTCGACCGGCGGCTCCAGTTGGGCCAGCACCTGCCGCACCCCCTCGCGCACCAGCGGGTGGTCGTCGGCCAAAAGGGTTTTCATAAGGGCGCTCCCTGCATGGCAGGAATTTTATTCCGTTTCCCGGCCGCGCGTGACTTTGCCGAGCCCTCGCCCTGTCGCGCCGCGGCACTGCCCGCGGCGCGACAGGGCGCCGCGCACGACCGGGAAACGGCCTGGCGGTTTGCCTATTTGCCGCGCACTTTGCGTATGCCTTCGTCGATCGCCGCTTCCAGATAGCCGAAGTAATAGTCGGGCGACAGCAGGCCGACGATGGCTTCGCTGGCGTCGGCGCCCTTGGTGTCGAACACTTTGACGGTTGGCACCAGGAATATCTTGTTGGCTGCGGCGAACGCGCCTTCGGACGTGGGGACGCCGTCGAACCCGGTCAGCGGGGTGGTGGTGCCGATGGTGACTTCGCGGATGATGACGCGGTTACGGTAAGCCGGATCCTTGTGCATCGGGATCAGATATTCGCGTTTGACGCGCTCGCAATACGAGCAGACCGGGCTGGTGAAGACCACCAGGATAGGCACCCCGCGTTTGGCCGCAATACGCGCGTCGGCCTGGAAGTTCTTTGCGTGAACCAGCCCGTCTGCCGCGCCGGCCGTGCCGGACAGCGTCATGCCCCATGCTAAAATCAAGGCCCAGACTGCAATCAGTCGAGTCATCGTTGTCGTCCCTGTTGTGGTGCGAACACATCGATATCATGCGTGTCGCGTCGCCATTTGCCAAATTAAATTGTTTACTTCTACCGCCATGCACACCCTGACCATCGCTTCCCGAGAAAGTGCCCTTGCCATGTGGCAGGCGGAGCATATCCGCGACCGCCTGCGGGCGCTGCATCCCGGCTGCGCCGTGAACATTCTGGGGATGACCACGCGCGGCGACCAGATTCTCGACGTCACCCTTTCAAAAATCGGCGGCAAGGGCCTGTTTGTCAAGGAGCTCGAAGTGGCGCTGGAAGCCGGGCAGGCCGACCTGGCCGTGCATTCGATGAAGGACGTGCCGATGGAGCTGCCGCCGGGATTCATGCTGGCAGTGATCGGCGAACGCGAAGACCCACGCGATGCCTTTGTGTCGAACCAGTACGAACGCCTGTCCGATCTGCCGCCCGGCAGCGTGGTCGGCACGTCCAGCCTGCGCCGCGAGGCGCAGCTGCGCGCGCGCTATCCGCACCTGAGCGTGAAGCCGCTGCGCGGCAACGTCGGCACCCGCCTGAAGAAGCTCGACGAAGGCCAGTTCGATGCGATCCTGCTGGCGGCCGCTGGCCTCAAGCGGCTCGGCCTGGGCGCGCGCATCAAGAGCCTGCTGTCCGTGGAGGACAGCATTCCGGCCGCCGGCCAGGGCGCGCTCGGCATCGAAATCCGCAGCGGCAACAGCGGCGTGGCGGCGATGCTCGCCGCGCTCAACCACCCTGAAACGGCGGCCTGCGTGCGCGCCGAACGCCAGGTCAGCCGCGTGCTGGGCGGCAGCTGCCAGGTGCCGCTGGGCGCGCACGCGGTCTTGCAGGACGGCCGCCTGGTGCTGAACGGCTTCGTGGCGAATCCGGACGGCAGCGGTTTCATCCACGATCGCGCCGAGGGCGACGCCGGCGATCCTGAAGCGGTCGGCCAAGCGCTCGCCGACAAGCTGTTGGCGCTGGGGGCGCGCGCCATCCTCGACGCTTTGCCTGCATGACGGGGCCGCTGGCGGGGCGCACCGTGCTTGTGACGCGGCCGGCCCATCAGGCCGCCGCGCTGGCACAGGCGATCCGGACGGCGGGCGGCGCGGCGTTCGAATTTCCCGCGCTCGCCATCGAGACGGTGCCGCTGGACGAGTTGGCCGCGCCGCTGGCGCAACTGGCCGCTGCCGATATCGCGATTTTCATCAGCCCCAATGCGGCCCAGTTCGGCATGGCGGCAATCCGCGCCGGCGGCGCGCTGCCGGCCGCGGCCCGGGTTTTTGCGGTGGGGCCGGGCACCCTGCGCGCGCTCACGGCGCAAGGCCTCGACGGCGTCGTCACGCCGGACGGCCAGGACAGCGAAGCGCTGCTGGCGCTGCCGCAGCTGAACGACGTCGCCGGCAAGCGGGTGGTGATCGTGCGCGGCGTCGGCGGCCGTGCATTGCTGACCGACACGCTGCGCGCACGCGGGGCGCAGGTGGATTTCCTGGAATGCTACCGGCGCGGGCGGCCACAGGCGGATGCCGCAGCGTTGCTGGCATGCTGGCAAGCCGGCGGAATCGACGCGGTGACCGTGACCAGCGCGGAGACGCTGCATAATTTGGCGGCACTGCTGGGCGCGCCGGGCGCGCCGCTGCTGCGGCATACCCCGCTTTTCGCCCCGCATGAGAAAATCGCCGAGGCGGCCCGCCGCTTCGGTATCGCCGACGTCATCGCCACGCCGGGTGGCGATGCCGGTCTGGTAGAGGGGCTGATCAACTGGTTCAGGGACAATCAATGAGCGACACACCCGAAACGTCTTCCGCGCTGCCCGCCGCCGCATTGCCTGCTGTGCCGCACGCGCGCATCCAGCCGCTGCCGCTGGTTGCCTTGCTGGTCGCGGTGCTGGCGCTGGCGGCGGCGGCCTGGTCGTGGTCCGACGGCCGCGAGCGCATCCGCGATCTGAAGACCGAACTGGGGCGCCGGCTGGCCGAGTCGGGCAAGGACGTGAGCGAAACCCGCCTGCTGGCGCGCAACGCCGACGACGCGATGCGGCAGGTCGGCGAAAAGGTCGCGCATATCGAAGGCCAGATGGCGACGTCGCAGCAGCAGCAGCTGGCGCTCGAAGCCCTGTACAAGGATCTGGCGCAGGGGCGCGACCAGTGGACGCTGGCGGAGATCGAGCAGGTGCTGCTTACCGCCGCGCAGCAATTGCAGCTGGCGGGCAATGTGAAGGCGGCGATCATCGCGCTGGAAGGCGCCGATACCCGGCTGCAGCGGGTGAACAAGCCGCAATTCACCGTGCTGCGCCGCGCCATCGCCGCCGACCTCGCCAACCTGCGCGCGGTGCCTTCGCTCGACGAGGTGGGCGCGAGCGCGCGTATCGAGGCGCTGGTGGCGCGTCATGCCGGCTGGCCGCTGGCGAGCGCGCAAGGCTCCGAGACAGCGCTTGCACCGCGCCGGGCCAGTGCGACGAACCTGGGCCAGGAATTGTGGACGGAGCTCAAGCGGATCGTGCAGATCCGCCGGCTGGAAAGCAACGAGGCGGTGCTGCTGCCGCCCGATCAGGCCTACTTCCTGCGCGAAAATCTGCGTCTGCGCCTGCTGTCGGCGCGGCTGGCTCTGCTGGCGCAGGATCAGGCAGGGTTCCAGGCCGACCTGCGCGCGGTGTCGGAGATGCTGGAGCGCTATTTCAATACGCGCGACGCCGGCGTCGCGGCCGCGCTCAAGGAGGTCAAGCGTCTGTCCGGCCTGCAGATCGCCATCCGGCTGCCCGGCATCGACGCCAGCCTGGCTGCGCTCGACGCCTACAAAGGGAATCACTGATGCGCTGGCTGATCTCGTTCCTCATCGTCGCGGTGCTGGCCGTCGCGCTGGCGATGGCCGGGCGCTACGACCCCGGTTATGTGGTGCTGGTGTACCCGCCGTGGCGGATGGAGATCTCCTTCATCAGCTTTGTGCTGATCGCGATCGGCCTGGTGGTGGGCGGCATCGTGTTGCTGCGGCTGGCCCTGCTGACCCTCAATTTGCCGCGCATCGTGCGCGAACAGCGCGAGCAGCGCGCAGCGAAAAAACGCGACGAAAATTTCGTCGGCGGCCTCAGGGCGTATGCCGAATACCGCTACCAGGACGCCGAACTGTCGCTGGGGCAATGGCAAGGCGACGACGCCCGGCGCGGGCTGGCCCGCGTGCTGGCCGCCCGCGCCGCCCAGGAAATGCGCGCCACGCCGCAGCGCGAGCGCCATCTCCAGGAAGCCTCCGAATACGGCGCCGAACTCGCGGCGCAGCTGTTTGAGGCCGAAGCCTGCCTCGACGCCAAGGACGCGGCGGCCGCGCTGGTGGCGATCAACCGGGCCAAGGAGATCGCGCCGCAGCACACCGCGCTGCTGCGCCTCGAACTCAAGGCGCGTCAGCTGACCGGACAGTGGGACGAGGTCGACCGCCTGCTCGACGCGCTGATGCGCAGCAATGCCATGGAGCCCGGCGTGGCCACCCAGAACCGCCGCATGGCCTATGCTGAAAATCTCAGGCGCCGTGCCGAAGACGACCGCGGCTTGCTGGAATACTGGAAGAAAATTCCAGCCGATTTCAAGGCCGATGCCTGGGTGGCGCGTGCCGCCGCCCGTGCCTTCATGCAGCGCAACGGCCACGACACCGCGCTCGACGTGCTGGAAGCCGCGCTCAACCGCGACTGGCACGAGGAACTGGTGGCGCTGTACGGCGAAGTGCGCGGCAGCAGCCCGACGCGGCAAATCGAACAGGCCGAGAAATGGCTGCATGCCCGACCGCGCGACGCCCAGTTGCTGCTGACGCTGGCGCAGTTGTGCAGTGTGCAGTCGCTGTGGGGCAAGGCGCAGAGCTATCTGGAAGCCAGCCTCGCCATCGCGGCCAGTGCCGAAGGCCATGTCCGCATGGCCGAACTCAAGACCCAGAGCGGTCAGCCGGGCGAAGCCTGCCAGCACTATCAAAAAGCGCTGGCGCTGTGCCGCGCGCAGTAAGCCGGCGACGCGCCCCGCGCGCGTAGCACGTTTGTGCGGGGATACGCCGCGGGACCGGGTGTATTATCAGAAAGTGCTTATATTCGTGAGGAGTATTCCCATGCGCCCTGCTTTCTTTTCCGTATTAGGCGCCGTGCTGGGCGCGTTGCTGCTGTCCGCACCCGTCAGCCGGGCGGCAGCGCCGCCCGCCGAACAGGCCGTCCAGGCCGACGTTTACAAGGTGGCCATCGAGCGCGGCGTCGGTTTGAAGGATGCGGCCGATTCGATGCGCTTGCGTGCCAATGCGCTGAACCTGCAGCTGGTGGCGGAGCTTCCGCTGTCCAAGCAGGTGGAGGCGGTCACCGGCCAGCCGCAGCGCACCATCACCATCTTCCAGTTCTGCGATGCCGTCACCGCCAAGGCGCTGATCGACCTGAACCTGGATTTTGCGGTGTACATGCCGTGCCGCATCGCCATGATCGAAGATGCCAGTGGTCAGGGCTGGCTGGTGATGATGGACGTCAACGTGGACATGCTGGCGCAGGAAAAGCGCGTGCCGCAGGCGCTGAAAGACCGCATCAACGCGGTGCGCCAGGCGCTGGTGGAGATCATGCAGGCGGGCGCCAAGGGCGAGCTGTAAGCCTGCCGACCGGCCTCAGGCGGCAGGTGCGGTTTCGGCGTCCGCCGCGTAGCTGAAGGCATCCGCGAAGAACGCGTCCTCGGGCAGGCGGCGGGTCCGGATGAAGGCGTCGCGCGCGCTGTCCACCATGACCGGCGCGCCGCAGGCGTAGACCTGGTAGCCGGACAGGTCGGCGAAGTCGGCCAGCACGGCCTGGTGGACCAGGCCGGTACGTCCCTGCCACCGATCGTCCGGCGCGGGATTCGACAATACCGGAACGAAGCTGAAATTGGGGCGCTCGGCCAGCCATTGCTGCGGCAGTTCGGCCATGTATAAATCCTTCAGCGAGCGCACCCCCCAGTACAGTACCAGTTCGCGGTCGGTGTGCTCGGCGAAGGCATGCTCCAGCATGCCCTTGATCGGCGCAAAGCCGGTACCGCCGGCGATGAAGAGCATCGGTTTGTCGGAGTCTTCGCGGATGAAGAAGCTGCCGAGCGGCCCTTTCAGGCGCAGGATGTCGCGTTCCTTCAGCGTGGAAAATACCTGGTCGGAAAACAGGCCGCCGGGCACGTGGCGGATGTGCAGCTCCAGCAGCGCGTCGTCGTGCGGCGGGTTGGCGAGCGAATAGCTGCGCGTCTTGCCATCCTTCAGCTGGAAATCGATGTATTGCCCGGCCAGGAACTGCAGGCGCTCGTTGGCGGGCAGCTTGATTTTTACCAGCATGACGTCGTCGGCGCGCTTCTCCAGCTTTTCCACCCGGCACGGCAGCGTCTTCACCACGATGTCCTTGGCGGCGCCGATCTCCTTCGCTTCGATGGTCATGTCGGAGAGCGGCCTGGCGCGGCAGAACAGTGCGCGTCCCTGCGCCTTCTCCTCGTCTTTCAGCGCGTTGGGCTGATGCACGCCGTAGTCGAACTGGCCCGCCAACACCTTGCCCTTGCAGGCGCCACAGGCGCCGTTGCGGCAGCCGTAGGGCAGGGCAAAGCCTTCGCGCAATGCGGCTTCGAGAATGGTTTCATCGTCGGCGACGGTGAACTGGTGCCCGCTGGGCTGGAGGGTGACCTGATGCGGCATGATGTGGGCTTAGAATACGGTTACAAACCAAGGAATTATCGCCCGAGCGCGCGGGGTTTACACCCCTGCGGGCATAGGGTTACAGGCAGGCAACAATGAAAAAGATCTTGATTGTGGGGTTCGGCGACGTGGCCGAACGGCTGGCGAAACGCTATGCCGGGCAGGCCGAGTTCATCGGGCTGACGCGGCGCGGCGAGCGTGCTGCCGAGCTGCGCGCGCTCGGCGTGACGCCTTATATCGGCGATCTCGATGTGCCGCGGAGCCTGCGCCGCCTGCCGCGCGTCGATGGCGTATTCCACTTTGCGCCGCCGCCCGGCGAAGGCACGACCGATCCGCGCACGACCCATCTGCTGCACGCGCTGATGCGGCGCGGCAAGCCGGGTGCGCTGGTGTATATCAGCACCAGCGGCGTGTATGGCGACTGCGGCGGCAACTGGGTGGCCGAGACGCGGCCGGTGGCGCCGGTGAACGGCCGCGCGGTGCGGCGGGTCGATGCCGAACGCCAGCTGCGCGCCTGGGGCGAGGCGTTGCGGGTGCAGGTGAGCATCCTGCGCGCACCGGGGATTTATGCTGCCGATCGCCTGCCGCTGGAACGCATCAAGCGCGGCACCCCTGCGCTGATCGCCAGCGACGACAGCTACACCAACCATATCCACGCCGACGACCTGGCGCGGCTGGCGTGGGCGGCGCTGTTTCGCGGACGCTCGCAACGCATCTACCATGCGGTCGATGCGCATCCTTTGAAAATGGGCGACTGGTTCGACAGCTGCGCCGACGCGTTCGGCCTGCCGCGCCCGCCGCGGGTCGACCGCGCGGAGGCGCAAAAGGTGTTGTCGGAAGCGCTGTTGTCCTTCCTGCGCGAGTCGCGCCAGCTGTCGAACGCGCGCACCGTGCGCGAACTGCGCTTGAAATACCGCTATCCGGCCTCGGACGACCTGCTGCGCGAAATCAAGCAGGCACGCGGGCAGATGAAGCTGTTTTGATTGGCGCAGTCGACGTGACGCAGTTTTTTGCTAACGCAGCAAATCGTCGGATTCGCGCTTGAACTCGCCTTCCAGCACATCGTCGTTGGCCGGCCGCAGCGGATCCGGCTTGCGCCGGTTCCAGGTGCCGGGGGCCAGCAACAGCAGCAGCGCGGCGGCATCGCTGATGAAGCCGGGGAAGGCCAGCAGGCCGCCGGCGAGGAGAATGCGGCCGCTGGCGAACAGCGCGGCCAGCGGATGCGCGCCGGACTGCACCGAGAACAGCAGACGCGCGCCCCAGGCAACGCGCTCGGCGCGAATCAGCATGACCCCGGCGATGGCGTCGAGCAGCAGCCACGGCAGCACCCAGCCGCCGATGGCGCCGGCCATCCAGAAAATGCCGATGGCTTCCAGCACCGGAAACGACAACAGCAGTAGCACAATCCAACCAAAGCGCATGACATGGAACCTTTGTTAGTCTTGACCAATGTACCCGATCGGAGCGCCGCCGAAAAACTCGCGCGCGAACTGGTCGAGCGCCGCGCGGCGGCATGCGTGAACGTTTTGCCGGCCTGCCACTCCATCTACCGTTGGCGGGGAGCTGTGGAAACAAGGGAGGAAATCCCCTTGCTGATCAAAACCAGCGCGGCGAATTACCCGCTGATTGAAGCAATCGTCCGCGCGCAACACCCTGACGACGTACCTGAACTGATCGCCGTACCGATAACGCACGGCCTGCCCGCTTATCTTGACTGGGTGGCCAAGGAGACTGAAAAACATGATTAAGTGGATTCGTTTGCTCGGCGTACTGCCCGTACTTTGGGGTGCGTTTGCGCATTTTCCAGTGGCCCACGCCGAAGAATTTCTTGACCCCGAAGTTGCGTTCAAGTTCTCGGCGCGCGCGCTCGATGCCAACACGCTGGAAGCGCGCTGGCAGATCGCGGACGGCTATTACATGTACCGCGACAAGTTCAAGTTCGAGCTTGCCGGTGCCACCCTGGGCGCGCTGCAGCTGCCGCCGGGCAAGCTGAAGCAGGACGAATATTTCGGCAAGGTCGAAACCTATCTCAAGGACGTGCGTATCGCGCTGCCGATCCAGCGCACGCCGGGCGCCACCTCGGTCACGCTGAAAGCCACCTCGCAGGGCTGCGCCGACGCCGGGCTGTGCTACACCCCGCAAACAGTCAGCGCGACCATCAAGCTGCCGCCGCCGCAGCCCGCTGCCGCCGCGCCGGCACCCGCGGCCACGCCGATTGCGACTGCCGCGCTGGACGGCCTGCGCAGCCTGGCTGGCGACGGCGGGATGCCGAAAGTGCTGCCGCCGGACGAGGCCTTCCTCGTCGCCGCCGCCATGCCGGATACGCAGACGGTCAAGCTCGGTTACACGCTGACCGCGAACACTTATCTGTATCGCGACAAGCTCGCCTTTGTCGTCAAGTCGCCGGCCGATGTGAAAGTGACGGGCGTCGACACCCCGGCGGGCGACGTCAAGGACGATCCGACCTTTGGCCGCACCGAGGTGTATCACCGCGATTTCGCCGCTGCCGTGACGCTGTCGCGCGCGCTTGCCGCGAATGAAACGCTGGTGCTGGAAGCAACCTGGCAGGGGTGCAATGAAGCGGTGGGCATCTGCTATCCGCCGATCAAGCGCGAGTTTTCCCTGGCGGCAAATGGCGCTGCGGCGACCGCGCTGCTGGCGGCGGCCGATGCCCCGGCCGAAGCGGCGAGCGAATCCGACACCTCGCGCATCGAACGCGTGCTGAAAGACGGCAGCTTCTGGGCGGTGGTCGCCACCTTCTTCGGTTTCGGCCTGCTGCTGGCGCTGACGCCGTGCGTGTTCCCGATGATCCCGATCCTGTCGGGCATCATCGCCGGGCAGAAAAAGGAGCTCACCAAGACCAGCGGCTTCCTGCTGTCGCTCGCCTACGTGCTGGGGATGGCGATCACCTATGCCTTGGCTGGCGTTGCGGCCGCCCTCTCCGGCACCCTGTTGTCGAACGCGTTGCAGAATCCTTGGGCGCTCGGCATCGGCGCCGGCATCTTCGTGCTGCTGGCGCTGTCGATGTTCGGCTTTTTCGAGATCCAGCTGCCGAGCGCGCTGCAAAGCAAGTTCTCCGATGCCTCCAACAAGATGAAGGGCGGCAATTTCATCGGCGTCTTCGTGATGGGCGCGCTGTCCGCCGTCATCGTCGGCCCCTGCGTGGCGCCGCCGCTGGCCGCCGCGCTCGCCTTCATCGCGCAGACCGGCAACACCACCCTGGGCGGCGTTGCACTGTTCGTGCTGGCGCTCGGCATGGGGATACCGTTGCTGCTGGTCGGGCTGTCGGCGGGGGCGCTGCTGCCGCGCGCCGGCGGCTGGATGAATGCGGTGAAGTACTTCTTCGGCGTGCTGATGCTGGCGATCGCCATCTATCTGATCTCGCCGATCATCCCGGCCTGGGTCAACATGCTGCTGTGGGCTCTGCTGCTGATCGCATCGGCGATCTACCTGCATGCGCTCGATCCGCTGCCGGCCCACGCATCCGGCTGGTCGCGGCTGTGGAAAGGACTCGGCGTGCTGCTGCTGATCGGCGGCTTGTCGATCATCCTCGGCATGCTGGCAGGCAGCCGCGACCTGCTGCAGCCGCTTGAAGTGTACAAGGGGGGCGTCTTCAAGGGCGGCTCCGCGATGGCGGCCGAGCAGAAAGGCCTGGCGTTCGAGAAGGTCGCAGACGTCGCCGAACTCGACGCGCGCCTGGCAGCGGCGAAGGCCGAGGGGCGCGCGGTGATGCTCGATTTTTACGCCGACTGGTGCGTGTCGTGCAAGGAAATGGAACGCTTCACCTTCAGCGATCCCAAGGTGCAGGCGCGGCTGCAAAACGTGGTCCTACTGAAGGCCGACGTTACCGCCAACAGCGATGCCGACAAGGCGCTGCTCAAGCGCTTCAAGCTGTTCGGCCCGCCCGGGCTGATTTTCTGGAACAGCGCGGGCGCGCAGTCGGAATTCAAGGTGATCGGGTTCGAGAAAGCCGAGAAATTCCTGTCTAGCATCGACTCGGCGCTGGGACGCTGAGGCCGCCTGGCCGATCCGGGGCGGCCGGCCTCACACGCGCTTTCGGGCGCGCTGAGGCCCTTCAGGGCTGGCGCTGCAGTACCGCGATGCCGTCCAGCAGCGGGACGACGAGGGGCTGAATCTTGCGCCGCATCAGCGAGCCGATCGCGGTGGTCTTGAGGAAGATCGGCCGCGCGCTGTCGGCATCCGCCGTGGCCAGCGCATCGAGCGCCGCGCAGTCCGCCTCCAGTTGCGGTGCGGCCGCGAGCACTGCGGCACGCGCCGCGCCGCGCGCGGCCGCGTCGGCCTGGCGCAGCGGCGCGCACCATTGCGCCAGCGCGTTCAGCGCGTGGTTGACCACTTCCTGGATTTCCGGGCGGTCGAGGACGAGCGCGCTGGTGGCGAGGAAGGTCTGGCCCTGCCCCGACAGCGCTTTTTCCAGCATCGCGCTGTAAGGGTTGCCGGCAATTTGCGGTACGCCGGCGTGGTCGGCGCGCGCGGCGCGCGGATTCGGCAGTGTATCGGGCTGCAATTCGAGGAAGGCCACGTAATACGAATTGCGGCTGCTGCCGCGCTTCCAGATCGACAGCCGTTCGGCCTCGGTGAGCACGCCGGAAACCAGCATCACCGCCACGGTATCGAGAATGCCGACATCGTCCTCGTGCAGGAAGGCCAGGTGCTCGATCAGGAACTCCGCCAGCGTGCGGCCCATGCCGCCCCGGCATACCACGTCGCGCATCAGCATCAGCCGCGCGTTCTCGATGGTCGGCATGCACCACCACGCGTAGCGCGCCAGTTCGTCGGTCAGCGCGGGCGAGTGCACCACCGCGACCACCGCTTCCTCTTCGGCGATCAAGAGCAGCTGCGCCAGGTGCTGGGCCGACAGCCCGGCCTGCGACTGCCGCGTCCAGCGCGTCAGATGCACCGGGTAGCCGCCGGGCGATCCCAGCGCGTGGCCGGACAGCTGCTCGCGCACCCGCTTCAGGTAACGGTCGGAGCGCTCGTTGGGCTTCAGCGGCACGCTGGCTTCGCCTTGCGGCGTCAGCGCCCACAGCGTCATGCTCGATTCGTCGATGCGGACGGCCTTGAGCTCAGTGTTGAAAAGCACGTTGAGGCGCAGCTCGTCTTCGGGGGAAAGCTCGTCGTTCATTTGCAAAACCTTGTTTCAGCCGCGAAGGACGCGAAGTTCGCGTAGCGGATTTTCCCCTGCGCGTTTCTTCGCATCCTCCGCGGGCAAAGCCTTTAAAGCGCCTTGAAGACCTCGCGCGCGGCGGCGACGGTGGCGTCGATGTCGGCATCGCTGTGCGCGGCCGAGACGAAGCCGGCCTCGAATGCCGACGGCGCGAGGTAGATGCCGCGGTCGAGCATGGCGTGGAAGAAGCGGTTGAACTTCTCCTTGTCGCACTGCATGACCTCGGCGAAGCTCGCCGGCGGTTTGGCGGCGAAGTAGAGGCCGAACATGCCGCCGACCGAATCGGCACAGAAGGTGACGCCGGCGTCTTCTGCGGCGGCGGTCAGCCCCTGCACCAGCCGCTCGGTGCGGGCGGTCAGCGCCGCATGGAAACCGGGCTCGGAGATCGCGGCCAGGGTGGCCAGCCCGGCCGCCACCGCCACCGGGTTGCCCGACAGCGTGCCGGCCTGGTACACCGGGCCGGTCGGCGCCAGAGCGTCCATCACGTCGGCGCGGCCGCCGAAGGCGCCCACCGGCATGCCGCCGCCGATCACCTTGCCGAGGGTGGTGAGGTCGGGGCGGATGCCGAGCAGCTTCTGCGCGCAGCCGAGGTCGACGCGGAAGCCGGTCATCACCTCGTCGAAGATCAGCAGTGCGCCGTGTGCGTCGCACAGGCGCCGCATCGCCGCCATGAATGCCGCGGTCGGCTTGACCAGGTTCATGTTGCCGGCGAAGGGCTCGACGATGATGCAGGCGATTTCATTGCCGATTTCGGCGAAGGTGCGTTCCAGCCCGGCGACGTCGTTGTAGTCGAGCACGATGGTCTGCGCCGCGGTTTCCAGCGGCACCCCGGCCGAGGTGGGGTTGCCGAAGGTGAGCGCGCCGGAACCGGCCTTCACCAGCAGGAAGTCGGCGTGGCCGTGGTAGCAGCCCTCGAATTTGATGAACTTGGAGCGGCCGGTGAAGCCGCGCGCCAGGCGGATCGCGCTCATCGTCGCCTCGGTGCCGGACGACACCAGCCGGATTTTCTCGATGCTCGGCAAGAGTTGCGTGATGCGGGTGGCGATGGTCAGTTCGGCTTCGCTGGGCGCGCCGAACGACAGGCCGTTGACGGCGGCGTCCTGTACCGCCTTGACCGTGCCGGGATGGGCGTGGCCGAGGATGGCCGGGCCCCACGAGCCGACGTAGTCGATGTATTCGCGGCCGTCGGCGTCCCACACCCGCGATCCTTTTGCGCGGCTGAAGAACACCGGGGTGCCGCCGACGCTCTTGAAGGCGCGCACCGGCGAGTTCACCCCGCCGGGGATGACTTGTTGCGATTGTGCGAAGAGTTGTTCGTTGCGGGTCATTGTTCAGATTCCGTTTCAAATAATTGATTCAGGGCGTGCGCGGCGGCACGGATGTCGGGCGCATCGAACAGGGCGGAGAGGACGGCAAGGCTGTCCGCACCGGCATCCAGCAAAGCGGGCGCATTGGCCGGCGTGATGCCGCCGATGGCGACGATCGGGACGGACAGGGCGCGTGCTGCTTCGCGCAGCAAGGTCGCATCGGCCCGCCCGGCCGCAGGCTTGGTGGGCGATGGAAAGAAACTGCCGAAGGCGACGTAGTCGGCGCCCGCCGCCTGCGCCGCCTGCGCCAGTGCGAGGCTCTGGTAGCACGAGGCGCCGATGAGCTTGCCGCGGCCGAGAATGATGCGCGCCTCGCGCAGGCTGCCGTCGTCGCGTCCCAGGTGCACGCCGTCGGCATCCGTCAGGTCGGCCAGCCGCAGGTCGTCGTTGACAATCAGCGGCACGCCGAAGCGGCGGCACAGCGCGACGAGTTCGCTTGCCTGCTCGTGGCGGCGCGCGACGTCGGCCGACTTGTCGCGGTATTGCACGGCCGCCGCGCCGCCTGCGAGCGCGGCCTCGACCTCGCTCAGCAGCCGTTCGGTGTCGGCGGTCTCAGGGGTGATGGCATAGACGCCGCCCGGGAATTCAAGCATGGCGGAAGTCAGGCATTGCCTTCCGTCTGCGCATCCTGCGCCCAGAAGAAGCGCTCGGGGATGTATTGCCCCATGCCGGGGCGGAAGGCGGCCTTCAGCGTTTCGTAGGTGAAGTTCTGCGCGTCGCGCACCGCCTGCGGCACGTCCTGGCCATACGCCAGGGTGGCCGCGATGGCCGAGGCGAGGGTGCAGCCGGAACCGTGGTAGCTGCCGGGCAGGCGATCCCAGGCATCGGTCTGCACGTGGCCGTCGACGCCGTACAGGCTGTTGAGCACGCGCGGCGTGGCTTCATGGGTGCCGGTCACCAGCACATATTCGCAGCCCAGGTCGATCAGGTGTTTGGCGCAGGCGGCGAGATCCATGTCGTCCTCGTCCGATTCGAACAACGCCAGCCGCCGTGCTTCGTGGCTGTTGGGGGTGAGCACGGTGGTTTGCGGGATCAGCATGTCGCGCATCGCGGCGATCATGTCGTCGGTGGCGAGTTCGTCGCCGCGCCCGGACGCCAGCACCGGGTCGAGGATCACCGGGATATCCGGGTAGTCGGCGAGGATTTCGGCGATGACCGCGATCGACTCGGGGCTGCCCAGCATGCCCAGCTTGAACGCCGCGACCGGGACGTCCTCCAGCAGCATGCGCGCCTGGTCCATGACCCATTCGGAATCGATCGCCAGAATTTCATCGATCCCCGCGGTGTCCTGCACGGTCAGCGCGGTGATCACCGACAGCGGATGGCAACCCATGCTGGCCAGCGTCAGCAGATCGGCCTGGATGCCTGCGCCCCCGGTGGGATCGGACGCAGCGAAGCTGAGCACCAGCGGAGGGGACGGTTTGGGGGTGAAAATAGGCGGCATGGCGTCACTGCTTTAAAATCAAGCCCCGATTTTAGCCGATTCCCCCCTTGTCCCATGCCTGAATCCCCGAAATACAAGAACTGGATGTGCCTGATTTGCGGCTGGATTTATCGCGAAGAAACCGGCGCGCCGGATGACGGGATTCCCCCCGGCACGCGCTGGGAAGACGTGCCGATCAACTGGACCTGCCCGGATTGCGGTGCGCGCAAGGAGGATTTCGAGATGGTGGCGTTTTGACGCCGCGGTTTTTTGCGGCTGCCGGCTCAAGAAAAGCATTGAATGAGGCGTTAGAACGTTGACGGCGCCGGTTTTTTAGCCATGAAATCATGGCCTGGCCGCGAGAAGCCGGGTCTGCGGTCTGACCGGGCGGGCTTCAAATAAAGTTTATTAAAAATAAATACTGAACAAAGGAGACAGTCATGATTCTGCGGTGGATTTCGGCATGGGGCTTGCTCGCGTTTTCGGCAGGCGTGTGGGCGGTTTCTCCCTATATCCAGGGCGACCCGGTGGCCGGCGGCAGCGCCCAGGTTGTGGCGGCGGCTGTCGAATCCAAGCTCAAAGGCGGAGGCTTCAAGGTGGTCGGCAAATATTTCCCCAAAACCCTGACGGGGTACGGGGTGGTTGTCGCCACCGATGATGCCATGCTCAACGAAGTGGGCGCGGTGGGCGGCCCTGCCGTGCTGGGCGCGGCGATTCGCGTGGGGGTGAAGGCGGACGGTAGCGTCGCCTATACCAATCCGGATTACTGGTACCGGGCCTATTTCCGCAAGGCTTTCGACAAGAGGGAAGCAGCAGTCAAAGCCCTGCAAACGCGCTTGCAGGACACGCTGGGTGCGGGCAAGGGGCAGGGAGGGGACGAGCCTCCGGGGAATCTGGTCAATTACCGCTACATGATCGGCATGGAACGCCTGGATTCGTCGAAGAGCAAGCTGGCCGAGTACGGCAGCTTCGCCGAGGCGCTGAAGACCGTGCGCGACAACCTGGCCAAAGGCGCAGGCAAAACGGCCAAGGTCTACGAGGTGGTGATGGCGGATCGCAAGCTGGCCGTGTTCGGCGTGGCGATGAACGACGCCGAGCACAACGATGGCGACTGGATCAAGAAAATCGACATGCAGAACAACATCGCGGGACTGCCTTACGAGATTTATATCGTCGACAACGAGGTGAGCTCGCCGCATGGCCGTTTCCGCATCGCCCTGGCATTCCCGGATGTGGGGATGGGCCAGTTCATGCGCATCTCGTCCCTGCCGAATGCCATCATGGAGGCCATGGGCAGCGTGGCGGGCGTCGAGAAGAAGCCCAGCGCGGAAGCCTGGCAGCAGTAAAACCGGCCGCTTGAGTTCGGCGGGCCGGAAAGGCGTCGCGATGCGACGCTTTTTTTCGAGCGCATGCCCCCGCCCGGCGGCAAGGCGGGCGCTAAAGAAGCCTGCGTCGATGCCGTAATGCTTACCACATAGGGTGAATGGCAGGTGCCGTTCAGCTGACGATTCTGCTGGAGAAACGTGTGGATAACGAAGCATTGAAAGGCGTCAAGGTGATGGTCATTGATGACAGCAACACCATACGCCGCAGCGCGGAAATCTTTCTGAACCAGGCCGGTTGCGAGGTCATCCTGGCACAGGACGGTTTCGATGCGCTGTCCAAGATCACCGATCACGAACCGGATGTGGTGTTCGTCGACATCATGATGCCGCGACTCGACGGCTATCAGACCTGCTCGCTCATCAAGCGCAACGCCAAGTACCGCACCACGCCCGTCATCATGCTGTCGTCCAAGGACGGGCTGTTCGATCGCGCGCGTGGCCGCATGGTGGGATCGGATGAATATCTGACCAAGCCTTTCACCAAGGACACGTTGCTGACGGCGGTGCGCGAGCACGCCTGTGCCGGGGCTTAACTGTTTTCCAAGGAGCATAAATTATGGCGATCAGCCGAATTCTGGTGGTGGACGATTCTCCCACTGAGCGCTTTTTCCTGTCCGAGCTGCTGGTCAAGAACGGCTACCTGGTCAGCATGGCCGAAAGCGGCGAAGAGGCGGTCGCGCAAGCCAAGCAGACGCTGCCCGATCTGATCGTGATGGATGTCGTGATGCCCGGCATGAACGGCTATCAGGCAACCCGCATGATTTCCAAGGAGGACGCGACCAAGCATATCCCGGTCATCATGTGCACCACCAAGGGCCAGGAAACCGACAAGGTGTGGGGCATGCGCCAGGGCGCAAAAGCCTATCTGGTGAAACCGGTGAAGCCGGAAGATCTGCTGTCGCAGATCAAGGCGCTCGGCTGAGCGGACCGACATGGCCAAGAAATTCAATCTGCGCGAATTTCAGACCACGCTTTCGCAGCAGTTGCAGGCGGCAGCCAGCCGCGACAATACCGGCTCCCGCCTGGGCTTCCGGGTAGGCGACGCGAACTGGCTGGTGAGCCTCTCCGACACCGAGGAAGTGATCCCGGTGCCGCCCGTCGTCAAGGTGCCCGGCGCGCGCCGCTGGTTTCGCGGCGTCGCCAACATTCGCGGCAACCTGTTCGCGGTGAGCGATCTCGCCGATTTCATGGGGCAGGGCGTGACACCCGATCATGCCGATTGCCGTCTGCTGATTCCGCATCACGATTTTGGCGTGAACGCGGCGCTGCTGGTGCGCGGCACCCTCGGCCTGAAAAACATCAATCGCTATCAGCTGCGCAGCGCGGCTGCGATACACCCCTGGGCCGCACGCCAATACGCGGACGAAGCGGGCACCGGCTGGTGCGATATGGATTTCGGGCGATTGCTCGGCGACGCCGAGTTCCTGAAGGTCGAAGCGCAGCTCGGCAACTGATCGCACATCGAATAACGAAGGCGCATTGGCGCCGGCAAGTGGAGGCAGAGGAGCAATGAATATGGCGATAACGATGAATGGCCTGAAAGGCCTGGCGGGCCGCATGACGGGAAAGGTCACGGGCAGGAACCGGGGCGGGGAACACACCACCCTGATCATGCAGACGGTGCGCAAGCTGGCCGACCAGGAGCCCGGCCAGGCGCCTTTGATCGGCCATTTGCCCGTCGACAAGCAGTATCTCTATGCCGGCGGCACCTTGATCGCCTCGCTGCTGCTGGCGGCCGGCTTCACCATCTACAGCTCGCTCCAGCTCGACAATCGCACTGGCTACGAGGCCCGCGCGGGCGAGCTTAAAGTGCTGTCGCAGCGACTGCCGCTGACGGCCCAGCAGTCCGTGCTGGGGAATGCCGCCGCCTTCAAGAAGCTGGCGGAGGGCAAGGCCGCATTCGAGGCGACTTTGAGCGGACTGGCCGAAGGCGACGAAGAAGTGCCCGCCACCAGCGGGGCGGCACGCGATTCGCTGGAAAAAATCAGCGCGCAGTGGCAGAAGTTCAACCCGCAGGTCGTGCAGATTTTGTCGCAGCAGAAAAATCTGGTGGCGATGAACGAGAGCGTCAAGCGCATCAACGCGCTGAGTATCGATCTGCAGGAAGTCGCCGAACAGCTCGCCAGCCAGTTGGCCGATACGGGGGTCGGCGTGCGCGAAGTGTCGCGCGCCAATCATCTGGTCATGCTGAGCCAGCGGCTGCCGAAAAACGCCAACATGCTGCTGTCGTCCGACCTGATCGACCCCGAGGTGGTGCTGCAGTTGGAAAAGGATACGACCTCGTTCCGCGACACGGTGCAGGCGCTGATGGAAGGCGCGGCCAGCCAGAACAAGGACAGCATGCTGACCCTGGAAGACCTGGGCGCCAACATGGGCGACATGGTGGAGTCGGTGGGGGCGGTGCTCGCCAACACGCAGCCGCTGCTGCAGGCCAAGATGGCGGCCAACAACCTGTTCGTCGGCAGCGATGCCCTGCTGCAGGATACCGATCGGCTGTCGCAGGATTACCAATCGGTCGGCGGCACCGGCTATCTGCTGGCCGCCCTGTTCGGCCTGCTGGCGATCGGCTCGCTGGTGATGCTGGGGCTGGTCAACATCAACGAAACCAAATCGCGGGCACGCAAGAGCGAAGAGGAAAACAGCCGCAACCAGGAAGCGATTCTGCGTCTGATGGACGAACTGGGCGAACTGGCCGAAGGCAACCTCACCATCAACGCCAGCGTGACCGAAGACATCACCGGCGCGGTGGCCGACTCGATCAACTACACGGTGGAAGAGTTGCGCAGCCTGGTGCGCGGGATCAACAACGCCACCCTGCAGATGGATCAGGCCGCCAGCCAGGCGGGCCAGGTGTCCGATTCGCTGCAGCAGGCGGCGCGCCGCCAGACCGAGGAAATCGAGGAAACCTCGGCCGCGGTGGTGAACCTGGCGCAGTCGGTGCAACAGGTGTCGGGCAACGCCGCCGAATCCGCCCGCGTGGCCGAACAATCGCTGGCGGCCGCGGAAAAGGGCCAGCAAGCGGTGGCCAACGCCATTGCCAGCATGAACGACCTGCGCGAACAGATCCAGGAAACGTCCAAGCGAATCAAGCGCCTCGGCGAATCGTCGCAGGAGATCGGCGAAATCGTCGAACTGATTTCCGACATTACCGAACAGACCAACGTGCTGGCGCTCAACGCCGCCATCCAGGCGGCGTCCGCGGGCGAAGCCGGACGCGGCTTCTCGGTGGTGGCGGAGGAAGTGCAGCGGCTGGCGGAGCGCTCGGCCGATGCCACCAAGCAGATCGCGGCGATCGTCAAGACCATTCAGTCGGATACCCACGACACCGTGGCGGCGATGGAAATATCGACCCAGGGCGTGGTCGAGGGCGCCAAACTGTCCGATGCGGCGGGCCAGACGCTGGCTGAAATCGGCAGCGTGTCGAAGACGCTGGCCGAACTGATCGCGGATATCTCGGCTGCCACGCAGAGCCAGGCGGAATCGACCGCCAAGGTGGCGGAAACCATGCAGGACATCAAGGCGATTTCGGCGCAGACCGGCACGGGCACCCAGCAGACGGCCGAGTCGATCGGCGGCATGAAGCAGCTGGCGCAAGACCTCAAGAATTCGGTTGCGGGCTTCAAGCTCGCCTGACCGGGGCGGCCACGGCAATCAACTTCAGGAACAACACACCATGAGCGCCTTACTCGACTACGATACCGGCCCGCTGAACTGGGTGCGCGGGGACATCGACGCCGCCCTGCAGGCCGCCTTGGGGCGCATACAGGCATACAGCGTCGACGCCGATCTGACCAACGCCCTGCGGCTGGCGCGCGACGATGCGCATCAGGTCACCGGGGCGCTGCGCATGGTCGGCCTGGAAGGCGCGGCCGCGCTGGCCAATGCACTGGAATCCTGTCTGGCCGACATCAATGAAAACCGCTTGATGGCGGGCGACGAAGTGCTGCGCGCCCTGCGTAATGCCATCGAAGGCCTGCAGCGCTGGGTCAAGGATCTGGCCGACGGCCGCGGCAGCGGCGAACTGGCGCTGTTTCCCCTGTACAAGCGCCTGCGCGAACTGCAGGGTGCCGAGCGGGTGTTCGAAGGCGAGTTGTTTTTCCCCGATATGCGCACGCGGGTACAGGGCAAGCCCGCCAACGATAGCCTGACGCCGGAAGCGCTGGCGGCCGAAGCCAAGGCCGCACGCAACCTGTTCCAGCGCGGCCTGCTGGCCTTCCTGCGCAATATCGAGGCAGAGCAGGGGCTGCAGCGCATGCGCGAGGCGCTGGCCGCGATCGAGCGCATCGCGCCGTCGCAGGCCTCGCAAACCTTCTGGTGGGCCTGCGTCGGCTTTATCGACAGCCTGATCACCCGCGGCGTCGAGGCCGATTTCCACGTCAAGCAGCTGCTTGCCCGCATCGACCTGCAAATGCGCCGCCTGATGGAAGGCTCGCCGCAGGTCGCCGAACGTCTGCTGCGCGACGCCTTGTTCTTCGTGGCCAAAAGCCAGGCCCTGGATGGCCGCGCTGCGGAAGTCCGCTCGACCTTCGGCCTCGATCGCTACCTGCCGGGCCGCGGCATGCTGGATCCCGAAGCGCTGGCGCACATGCGCCCGGTGCTGGATGCCCTGCAGGCCGGCTTGAAGGCTGCGCGCGACAGCTGGCATGCCTACGTGGAAGGCGATGCCGGACAACTGGAGCAGTTCCAGGGCCAGCTGGCGCGCATGCAGCCGCAGGCGCAGATGCTCGAAAACAGCGGCTTGATGCCCTTGCTGGATGAGTTGGCGGCGGCGGCCCTTACCTCTGCCGGGCGCGACGGCGAGGCGCGCGAACAGGTGAATCTGGAAGTCGCTTCCACGCTGCTGTTCATGCAGAATGCCGTCGACCAGGAAGACCTCCTGCACGCCGATTTTGCGGTGCGCGCGGAGGGCCAGCAGGCGCGCCTGAATGCCCTGATCGAAGGCCGCGAGATGCCGGCCAGCGTCGTGGCATCCGCCAGCCAGCGCGAAGCCGAGCGTGACATGCTGGTGCATATGGCGCAGGAAGTCGGGCAAAATCTGAAGCAGATGGAGGAAGCGCTGGATGCCTTCTTCCGCGACGCCGGCGAACGCGAAGCGCTGGCCGGTCTGCCGGTGCTGGCGCAGCAGGCGCAAGGCGCGCTGACCATGCTGGAACTGCCCGACGCCGCGAATCTGCTGGCGGCGGCCATGGCCACCGTGCAGCCGTTTGCCGGCGAAGGCCATCCCGACGAGGCGACTCAGCAACGTCTGGCCGATGCCTTCTCCAGTCTTGGACTGTATATCGAGTCCTACTGCTCCGGACGTGCCGATGCAGCCAGGATCCTGCGCCCTGTCCTGGTCGACTTCGGCGTGATCGATGCCGGCAGCGCCGACGAAAGCGCGCTCGACGACACGGTTGAATCGGGTTTGCCGGTGCGCAAGGCCGAGGTGCAGGCGAGCTATCTGGACTGGCGCGATCAGCCCGGCGACGACTCAAAAAAAAAATTCCTTGATGCCCTGACCGAGCTGAATCGCGACGCCGAGCTGATCGACGACGCCGCGCTCAAGCAGCAGACGCGTGCTGCGCTCGAGCTCAGCCGCGATGCCGCCGAGGCGCCGCTGGCGCTCGATGCCGGGATCGCCGCCCTGAGCGGCCTGGCGTTGCCGCAACGGGCGGCGATTGAAATCCCGCTGAAGCTGGACGAGGCTGAACCGCAGGGCGGCGAAACGGCCGCTCCGATGCCTGCCGAGCCGGGGGTGGACGCCGCCGCAGCGCTTGAATTCCTGCCTGTCGAGGCTGCCGAAATTGCACCGCCGGCGCGCGCGGCCGAACCGGCAGTGGCCGCGGAGCCGGCCGCGTCCGAGGCCAGCGAAAGCGAGCCCGCCGAAGACCATCTGCTGGCTGCGATCCCCGAGGGGGTCGAGCCGGAACTGCTGGACATTTTCCTGGAAGAAGCCAACGAGGTGCTGGCGACCATCGGCGAGGCCGGCGATGCCTGTCAGGGAGACCCTGAAGACCAGGCTGCGCTGACGGTCATCCGCCGCGGTTTCCACACCTTGAAGGGCAGCGGCCGCATGGTTGGCTTGAACGAGCTGGGCGAAACTGCGTGGCGTCTTGAACAATTGATGAACGGCTGGCTGGCCGATAAAAAGGCGGCCAACGGCGATCTGCTGAGCCTGATCGGGCGCGCCCGCGGCGTGTTCCAGGACTGGGTGGACGCGTTGCAGGCCAATCGCCCCGTGACACTGCCGGTGTCCGCTTTGTTGGCCGCGGTTGGCCGCGTGGCACAGGGGCAGGCATTGGAAGTCGCGCCGGCTGCGGCCGCAATCGAGAGCGTTTCGGCCGAAGCGCATGGGCAAATCCAGGCAACGACCGAGGCGGTGGCCGAATCAGCGGATGACGCCGGGAGCGATGCCGCAGCGGCGGTTGAAACTGAGCTGCAAGCTGAAGCCGGTGCCTCGACCGCAGCGGAGCTGGAGGTCGAGGCCGCAGCCGAAACCGAAACCGAATGGCTGCTTCTGCCTGTCGCCAGCGCTGAGCCCGCCGTCGAGATGGCGGCAGTTGTCGAAGCGATGCCGGACCAGCCTCGCGTCGTCGAGCCTGAAGAGGCAGAAGCCCCGGCCGGCATGCCTGTTCCGGATGTGGGCGCCATTGTCGAATACGCAGCGGTAGGCGAGCAGGCGGCGGCGGCCGTGTTAGCAGAACCGGCCGCGGCCGATGCCGCGCCTGGATCGTCCGTGCCGGACGAGGTCTGCATCGGCCCGGTCTGCCTCTCCGCCGGCTTGTACGAGATTTTCATGACCGAAGCGCATCAGCACCTGACCGCGCTGCAGGAAGAGGCGGAACGCCACGCCGAGCTTGCCGACAACACGGTCAGCGAACACGCGCGCCGTGCCGTTCATACCCTCGGCGGCATCGCGGGCACAGCGAGCATCACGGTCCTGTCCGATCTGTCGCATGCGCTCGAACAGTACTGGAACCGTTTTGTGCAGGTTCCGCTGCCAACCGCGCATCTGCCGCTGGTGCAGGATACGGTCGCGCGTCTGCACGGCATGATCGCAAGCATTGAGAGCGGGCAATTGCCCGCGATGGCGAACGATCTGATCGCGGCGCTGGGCGAACTGGAAGACGAGCAGACCACGGCGCCGGCTGGCGGAATGCCGGTGGAACATGCCGTTGAAGCAGCGTCTGCCGCCGCGACCGATGCGGCGGCACCTGCCGAGGCGGCTGGCATCGCTGCAGTGGCCGAAACCAACCACTCCGCCTCCGTTCCCCATCTGCTCGACGTCAGCGCGCTGGTGCCGGACTTGAAACCCGTCACGCCGGTGCCGGTGTTCGAGCGGCGCGAGGTTGCCGATGAAATCGACTTGCAATTGCTGCCGATTTTCCTCGAGGAAGCCGATGCCCTGGTGCCGGATGCCAGCGCGCAGTTGCGCGCCTGGCTGGCTGCGCCGGGCGAAGCGGCCGCACGCGATGCGCTGCGGCGCAGCCTGCATACCATCAAGGGCAGTGCGCGCATGGTCGGCGCGATGCGCCTGGGCGAGTTGACCCATGTGATGGAGTCGCGCGTGATCGCCGTGATCGAAGGCCAGCTGGCCGCAAGTGCCGACGTCTTCGGTACGCTGGAAGCGCAGCTTGACCGCCTGCACGATGCGGTGGAGCGCCTGAAGCAGGGCGGTCCTGCAGCGGCTGTCGAGGAAACCGCCGCGCCGCTGGAAGCCCCGGTCGAGCCGGTGCTCGAGCGTATCGAGACGGCTGCTTCAGCGGCCGATCCGCTGGCGCCCGCGCAGCCGGCTGTGCGCGACGGCAATGCGCTGACCTTGCGGGTGCGCGCCGACTGGGTCGATCGCATGGTCAACCAGGCAGGCGAAGTGGCGATCGCGCGCTCGCGGATCGAGAGCGAAGTGTTTGCGTTCAAGCGCCACGTCAACGAATTGTCCGAGGCGCTGGTGCGGCTGCGCGGCCACATCCGCGAAGTCGAAATCCAGGCCGAGTCGCAGATGCAGGCGACCTTCCAGACGCAGGGCGCGACGGAGGAATTCGACCCGCTGGAGTTCGACCGCTTCACCCGTTTCCAGGAGGTCACCCGCTTCCTGGCCGAAAGCGTCAACGACATTTCCACCGTGCAGCACATCCTGCTGGCGCGCCTGGGCGAGGCCGACGCTGCGCTGATCCAGCAGACGCGGCTGAACCGCGAACTGCAGCAGGATCTGCTGCGGGTGCGCATGGTGCCGCTGTATTCGGTGGCCGAGCGCTTGTACCGCACCGTACGCCAGACCGCGCGCGACGTCGGCAAGCGCGCCCAGCTCGACATTCAGGGAGGCGATCTGGAAATCGACCGCTCGGTGCTGGAGAAAGTCACCGCGCCGCTCGAACACCTGCTGCGCAACGCGCTGGCGCACGGCATCGAAGCGCCCGAGGCGCGGCGCGCCGCCGGCAAGGCGGAGTTCGGCGAGATCGTGCTGTCGGCGCGCCAGACCGGCAACGAAATGCTGATCACCGTGAAGGACGACGGCGCCGGCCTCAACTACGCGCGCATCCGCGAAAAGGCGGAGGCCAGCGGCCTGCTGCTGCCCGGCGTCGAGCCGACCGAAACCCTGCTGGCGCAGATGATCTTTGCCGCCGGCTTCTCCACCGCCGAGAGCGTGAGCCAGGTTGCCGGACGCGGCGTCGGCATGGATGTGGTGAAAAGCGAGATATCAGCCCTTGGCGGCCGCATCGACATCAACTCGACGCCGGGTGCCGGCACCTGCTTCAATATCTACCTGCCGCTCACCCTGGCGATGACCCAGGCCGTGATGATCCAGGCCGCCAGGCACGATTACGCGCTGCCGGCGCCGCTGGTGCAGCAGGTGCTGGAACTGAAGCCGCATGAACTGGAACAGGCGATGGCGGCAGGCGAGGTGAAGTGGCGCGGCACGCGCTACCCGCTTTCCTATCTGCCGCATCTGCTGGGCGACACCGAAGCACTGCACGAAGTGCAGCGCTACAACCCGGTGGTGCTGCTCGCCAGCGGCTCCAGCCAGGCCGCGGTGCTGATCGACGCGATCGAGGGCACGCGCGAAATCGTGGTCAAGAACATCGGCCCGCAGATGGCGCGCATCACCGGCGTGGCAGGCGCCACGGTGCGCGGCGACGGACGGGTGATCCTGATCCTCAACCCGGTGCCGCTGGCGCTGCGCTGGGCCGGCTTGCCGCGCCCAGCGGTGGAGCACACGGCGCCTGCCGAGGCGGCCGAAGCCAATGCCGCCTCGCAGGCGCCGCTGGTGCTGGTGGTCGACGATTCGCTCACGGTGCGCAAGATCACCACCCGCCTGCTCGGCCGCGAAGGCTTCCGCGTCGACAGCGCGAAGGATGGCGTCGATGCGCTGGAAAAAATGCACGACCTGATCCCCGACGTGGTGCTGCTCGACGTCGAGATGCCGCGCATGGATGGCTTCGAACTCGCCCGGGTGATGCGCAGCGACGCACGCATGAAGGCGGTCCCGATCATCATGATCACCTCGCGCACGGCGGACAAACACCGCAAACACGCGCTGGAAATCGGCGTCAACGAGTATCTGGGCAAGCCGTATCAGGAACAGCAGCTGCTCGATTGCATTGCCGAGCAGCTGGGGCGGGATGTGGTGCTGCCGGCTTGAACCGGCAGGCTTAGAGTTTGAGGCCGGCGAGGTCGCCCGCTAGCGCATCGAGGCGCGCGTCGCCCTGCAGCGGGTCGCGATGGTAGGTGGAAGCCAGTTGCCGCGCCGCATCCAGCCAGTGGCTTCCTGCCCTGGCCACGAGTTCGGCGAATCCGGTGTTAGCGGGGGTGCCGAGCCAGCTTTCATATGCCTGCGGCAATGCCGGGAACAGCGCGCGCCGCAGCCCCGATAGATTGGCCAGGTAAAAATGCAGCGAGCCGATGGCTTCGCGCTCCAGCAGCGTCGGCAGCGTCACCAGGCTGTCGGCCAGATGGTCGCGCACCGCGCGCACCAGCAGTTCGGCGTGCCTGGACGTCAGCTGGCCGAGCATCGTGTTCCAGTCCTCGCCCAGCAGCGCTTCGGCGCGCGCCTCGCCGATTTCATGCAGGATCATCGCCTCGCTCTCGGCCTCGGCCATGCGGTCGAGGCCGCGCTCGATGTCGTGCTCGAAGCCATAGTGGGCGAACGCGCGCCCGAGCGCGGTATCCCTTTCCTTCCACTGCCATTCTTCGTACTTGTTCCACAGCAGCCGGCGCACTGCGTCCATGCGCAGGAAGATGGCGCCATCGCGCATCGCCGCCGGCGGGGCAATCAGGTCGCGCGCATATTCGCATCCCGCCACCAGCACCTGCACCCCCTCGCGCATCTCGGCACGCTTGAGTTCGGCCAGCACGAAATGCGGCTTGCGGAAATGCCCCAGCCCGCTGCTGTAGACCAGTCCCTGCGGGATCAGCGCGCGGTTGATGTCGTCGGCCGCGAACGGATCGATCC
>NZ_MKUG01000018.1 GCF_001897685.1 Thiobacillus sp. 65-1402 | reverse complement strand
CACCAGCGCAACAAAGGCGGCCACGCCGGCAGTGATGAGATGCTGGTATTCCCTGATGAGGGCTTCATTGCCGCCCAGGAAATAACCGAACAGCGTGAGGATGAGCGACCACAGTCCGGCGCCGAGGCAGGTGTAGAGCGCGAACGCGCCGGGGTTCATGCGGGTGAGTCCGGCCGGAATGGAGATCAGATGGCGGATGCCGGGAATCAGGCGGCCGGTGAAGGTCGAGACCGCGCCGTGCTTCAGGAAGAAGGCATCGGTCTTGTGCAGCAGTGCAGGCCGCACGAAGAAATAACGTCCCCAGCGTTCGAGGAAGGGCCGTCCCACCCACATCGCCACCACATAGTTGAACGACGCCCCGACCAGGCTGCCGACGGTGGAGGCGAGCACGATCAGCCAGAAATTCATTTCTCCCTGGTGCGCCAGATAGCCCGCAGGGATCAGCACCAGTTCGCTCGGCACCGGCAGCACCGTCGATTCCAGTGCCATCAGGAAAAAAATTCCGGTATAGCCCCAGCCGTGGACGGTGGCGAGGATCCAGGCGATGAAGTCGTGCAGCATGTCAGGAAGGCAGGTTCACGTTGCAAGACTCAGGAGGCAAGGGGGAAGCGCGCCTCCTTGCATCTTGGATCTTGTGTCTCGTATCTCAAACAACCGCCTCTTCCTTCTTCTCCACCGGCTTGATGAAGTGCTCGCGCTTGACGCCGAACATCAGCAGCAGGGGGCTGGCGACCAGGTTCGACGAGTAGATGCCGAACATGATGCCGATGGTAAGCGCGAGCGCGAAGTTGTGCAGCGCCTCGCCGCCGAAGAAGAACATCGACAGCACCATGAGCTGGGTCGAGCCGTGGGTGATGATGGTGCGGCTCATGGTGCGGGTGATGGCGTCGTCGATGATGTACGGGATGGTGGCGCCGCGCATCTTGCGGATGTTTTCGCGGATGCGGTCGAACACCACCACCGATTCGTTGACCGAGTAGCCGAGAACCGCCAGCACGCCGGCCAGCACGGTCAGCGTGAACTCCCACTGGAAGAAAGCGAACATGCCGAGGATGATGACGATGTCGTGCATGTTGCCGAGCATGCCCGCCACCGCGAAGCGCCATTCGAAGCGGATTGCCAGGTAGGCCATGATGCCGAAGGCGACCAGCAGCAGCGCCAGCGCACCGCTGTCGTAAAGTTCCTTGCCGACCTGCGGGCCGACGAAATCGACGCGCTTCAGTTCGATCGTGGCATCGACCGCCTGCAAGGCGGCCATCACGCGGTTGCTGGTCTCTGCGGCGTTGGCTTCGCCTTTGTTGGGCAGGCGGATCAGCACGTCGTGGCTGGTGCCGAAGTTCTGCACCGAGATTTCGGGCAGGCCGGTCTTTTCCAGCGCCGTACGGATCACATGCAGATCGGCTGGCTGGTCGGTACGCACCTCGATCACGGTGCCGCCGGTGAAATCGACACCCAGGTTGAGACCGCGGTCCCACAGTGCCCACACCGCGAACAGGAAGGTGAGCAGCGAAATCGCCGTCGTCGCCTTCCCCCAGCTCATGAAGGGGATGGTTTTCTTGAACGGGAAAAATTCCAGCATGGCGTAATCCTTAGATCGAGATTTTCGTCAGCCGTGCCTGGCGGCCATAGATAAGATTCACCATGGCGCGCGACACGGTAACGGCGCTGAACATGGAAGTGAGGATGCCCAGACACAGCACCACGGCGAAGCCGCGCACCGGGCCGGAGCCGAGCCAGAACAGCGCAATGCCGGCGATCATCGTGGTGAGGTTGGAGTCGAGAATGGTGGCCCAGGCGCGCTCGTAGCCGGCGTGGATCGCCGCCTGCGGGGTGAGGCCGGCACGGATCTCCTCGCGGATGCGCTCGTTGATCAGAACGTTGGCGTCGATCGCCATGCCGAGCGTGAGCGCGATCGCCGCCATGCCGGGCAGGGTGAGCGTGGCCTGCATCATGGAGAGCAGCGCGATCAGCAGCAGGGCGTTGATGGCCAGCGCGACCGACGAGATCAGGCCGAACACGCGGTAGTAGATGACCATGAAGCTGACGACCGCGAGGAAGCCCCAGATGTTGGAGTGGAAGCCCTTATTGATGTTCTCGGCGCCCATGCTGGGGCCGACGGTGCGTTCTTCCACGATCTGCATCGGCGCGGCGAGGGCGCCGGCGCGCAGCAGCAGGGCGACATCGGAGGCTTCCTGCGCGGTTTCCATGCCGGTGATCTGCACCCGGCCGCCGCCGATTTCCTCGCGGATCACCGGCGAGGTGATCGCCTCGGCACGGCCTTTTTCGATCAGCAGGATGGCCATGCGCTTGCCGACGTTCTCGCGCGTCACGTCCTTGAAGACGCGTGCACCCTTGCCGTCCAGGTTGATGTGCACCGCGGCCTGGCCGCTCTGGCTGTCGAAGCCCGGCGAGGCATCGGTGATCGAGTCGCCGGTCAGCACCACGTCCTTCTTCACCGCGATATTGCCGCCTTCGCGGCTGGCCACGATGTCGTCGCCGAACGGTGCCTGTCCCTGACTGACGGCAAGCGGGTCGGCCTGCTCGTCGACCATGCGGATTTCCAGGGTGGCGGTGCGGCCGAGAATGTCCTTCGCCTTGGCGGTGTCCTGCACGCCGGGCAGTTGCACCACGACGCGGCTGGCGCCCTGCTGCTGGATGACGGGTTCGGCCACGCCGAGTTCGTTGACGCGGTTTCTGAGCGTGGTGATGTTCTGCTGCAGGGCGAATTCCTGCACCTTGGTCTGGGCTTCCGGTTTCAGGCGCGCGGTCAGGGTGAAGCCTTCGGCCTGATCTTCGGGGCTGAAGGCGAGCTCGGCGAACACCGAGCCCAGCTTGTTGGCGGCCGCATCGCGCTGGTCGCGGGTCGCGAAGTGCACGGTAACGGCATTGCCTGTGCGGCTGATGCGCCCATAGCGGATCTTGTCGCCGCGCAGCTCGGTGCGGAAATCGTTCTGGTAACGGATGGCCGCTTTTTCCAGCGCGGCCTTCATGTCGACTTCGAGCAGGAAGTGCACCCCGCCGCGCAAGTCGAGGCCGAGATACATGGGCAGCGCATGAATCGACGACAGCCAGCCCGGCGAGGCCGACACCAGGTTGAGCGCCACGGTGTAGCGTTCGCCCAGGCTGTTTTGCAGCACGTCCTTGGCCTTGATCTGCACGTCGGTGTTGGCAAGGCGCACCTTGATGCTGTTGCCCGCCAGCTCCACCGCACTGTAGGCCACCTGGGCCGCCTTCAGCGCGGATTCCACCTGCCCCAGCAGCGCGGTGTCGACCTTTTCGCTGGTGCGCACCGGCGAGACCTGTACCGCAGGCACTTCGCCGAAGAAGTTGGGCAGGGTGTAAAGGAATGCAACCACCAGCGTGATGCCGATGAGCACATATTTCCAGAGCGGGAAGCGGTTCATTGTTAGGGGCTAGGAGTTAGGAGTTAGGGACTAGGGAATTAGGAGGACCGCAGGACTGGATCTCGCATGCATGAGGCAGCAAAACCCTAGTCCCTAGTTCCTATTCCCTAGCAGTCACAGGCCCTTGATCGTGCCCTTGGGCAGCAGGGTCTGCACCGACTGCTTCTGCACGTGGGTAATCACGCCGTCGGCGATTTCCAGCGACACGTAGTTGTCGCCGATCTTGGCAACCTTGCCAAGCTGGCCGCTGGCGGTGATGACTTCGTCGCCCTTGGCCAGTTCGGTCAGCATTTTCTTCTGCTCCTTGGCGCGCTTCATCTGCGGGCGGATGAGCATGAACCAGAACAGGATGAAGATGATGATCAGCGGCAGAAAGTCGGCGATGCCGGGGGTGGCCGATGCGGCGGTTTGCGCGTGGGCAAGTGAAATCATGGGTGAAGCTCCAAATTAAGGGCGGTTTGCTGAAAAACCCGGCGATTCTACCATCCGCGTGTTTGCATCTCGTGAAACTGCGCCGTGAAGTCGGCAAAGCGCCCGGCCTCGATGGCGGCGCGCATCCCGGCCATCAGCCGGTGGTAGTAATGCAGGTTGTGGATCGTGGCCAGCCGTGCGCCCAATATCTCGTTGGCGCGGATCAGATGGTGCACGTAGGCGCGGCTGAAATGGGTGCAGGTGTGGCAGTCGCACTCGTCGTCGATCGGCGCGGTGTCGGTTTTCCAGCGCGCGTTGCGGATGCGCATTTCGCCGCGCCGGGTGAACAGGATGCCGTGGCGCGCGTTGCGGGTCGGCAGCACGCAGTCGAACTGGTCGATCCCCTGGCCGACCGCGAACACCAGATCCGATGGCGTGCCGACGCCCATCAGGTAGCGCGGCTTGCCGGCCGGCAGCTGCGGCGCGGTGTGGGCGAGGATGCGCGCCATATCGTCCTTGGGTTCGCCGACCGAGAGGCCGCCGATGGCGTAGCCGTCGAAGTCCATGCCGATCAGCTCGCGTGCCGACTCGTCGCGCAAATCCTCGTACATGCCGCCCTGCACGATGCCATACAGCGCGTTGGGGTTGCCGGCGTGCGCTGCTTTCGAGCGCGCCGCCCAGCGCAGCGAGAGCCGCATCGAGTCGGCGGCCTCGCGCTCGGTGGCGGGATAGGGCGTGCATTCGTCGAAAATCATCACGATGTCGGAGTTCAGCGTGCGCTGGATCTGCATCGAGATTTCCGGGGTGAGAAACAGCTTGTCGCCGTTGATCGGCGAGGCGAATTTCACCCCTTCTTCGGTGATCTTCCGCAGCTTGCCGAGGCTGAACACCTGGAACCCGCCCGAATCGGTGAGGATCGGCTTGTCCCAGCCCATGAAGCGGTGCAGCCCGCCGAAGCGTTCGATCACCTCCAGGCCGGGGCGCAGCCACAGGTGAAAGGTGTTGGAGAGCACCATTTCGAAGCCGGTTTCGGTAAGCTCGGCTGGCGCCATTGCCTTCACCGTGCCGTAGGTGCCCACCGGCATGAACACGGGCGTCTGCACGGTGCCGTGCGCGAGGTGGAGCTGGCCGCGGCGCGCGCCGCCGTCGGTGGCGAGGAGATCGAATTTCATGCGAGAGGGTGTTTTTCCAGGCTGTTCTTTTCCAAAAACATCGCGTCGCCGTAGCTGAAGAAGCGGTAGTGCTCCCTGACGGCATGGGCGTAGGCCGCGCGGATGGCGTCCAGCCCGGCAAACGCGGAGACCAGCATCAGCAGCGTGGATTTGGGAAGGTGAAAGTTGGTGATGAGCGCGTCGACCACCCGGAAGCGATAACCCGGGGTGATGAAGATGTCGGTTTCGCCGGAGCCGGCGTGCAGCTTGCCCGCTTGTGCCGCGGCTTCCAGCGCGCGCAGGCTGGTGGTGCCCACCGCCACCACGCGGCCGCCGCGGGCGCGCGTTGCGGCAATCGCCGCCACCGCCGCGTCCGGGATCGTGTAACGCTCGCTGTGCATCTTGTGGTCGGCAATGGCGTCCACCCGCACCGGCTGGAAGGTGCCGGCGCCCACGTGCAGCGTTACCTGCGTCGTGCAGACCCCCTGTGCGCGCAAGGCATCCAGCATGGCCGCATCGAAATGCAGTCCGGCGGTGGGGGCCGCCACCGCGCCGGGTGCGTTCGCGTACACGGTCTGGTAGCGCGCCTCGTCGTCGGCCGTCGGCGCATGTTCGATGTAGGGCGGCAGCGGCAACTGGCCGAGCTGGTCCAGCACCTCCAGCACCGGGCGCGAAAAGCGCAGCCGGGTCAGGTCGTCCTGCCGCGCCAGCACCTCCAGCGTCACGTCATCGGCGAGGCGAATCCGCGACCCCGGCCTGGGCGCGTGGCTGGCCCGGATGAAAGCCAGTGCGTCGTGTTCATCCAGCACCCGCTCCACCAGCAGCTCGACCTTGCCTCCGCTTTCCTTTTGGCCGAACAGCCGCGCCTTGATCACGCGCGTATCGTTCATCACCAGCAGGTCGTCGCGGCGCAGCAGGGCAGGCAAATCGCAAAACCGGCGGTCGTGCAGCGTGCCGGATGCCTCGACGTGCAGCAGCCGGCTGCCGCCGCGTACCGCGGGCGGAAACTGCGCAATCAGGTCGGAAGGCAGGTCGAAATCGAAATCGGCAACATGCATGGGGCGCGATTATAGCCGTCGCCTTGCGGGGGCGCGCCCGATTCGGCGATAATGCGCGGCTTCTGTCGCCGGCCGCATCCGCGTTCGGCTTCCCTGCCGGGATGGCGGAATCGGTAGACGCAGCGGATTCAAAATCCGCCGCTGGTAACAGTGTGGGGGTTCGAGTCCCCCTCCCGGCACCAATCAATTTCCCTCGTTGAATCCTGGCCTCGCCATTTTGGAGGCCGAGTCTTGCGCGCCCTGTTTTTTCCGCACCATTTAGGTGCATTTCCGCCCGCATATTGTTTGGTGGCGCAAATTGGGTGCGGGTTTGACGCGGCTTCATGGCTTTGTCATCAGCGCCTCACGGGTTTTTCCTATAGTTCCGAGTGACGGACGCAACCGTGGGTGCCTATGGCACAGGCGTTGCTTGATAGCGTTGAGCGTCGTGCAGACAGGGGAGGCAGCATGTCTTCAGCAGTTCGGGTGGTGCGGAACGAGGGCGGCGGGCCGGGGGTATTGCACCGGCCTGTGTGTCGCGTGTTGCAGGCGCATCACGCGCAGATGGCAACAGTGCATATGCGCGATCTGTTCGCGGCCGATCCGGCGCGCTTCGAGCGGTTTTCGCTGCGGGTGGGCGAGTTGTTGCTGGACTACTCGAAGAATCGCATCACCGGCGACACCATGAGCTTGCTGGAGCGGTTGGCCGAAGAGGCGGATGTGGCGGGCTGGCGCGAGCGCATGTTTGCGGGCGACAAGATCAACCACACGGAAAACCGCGCGGTGTTGCACGTGGCTTTGCGCAACCGCGGCAATCGCCCGGTGAGGGTCGACGGCGAGGATGTGATGCCCAAGGTGAACGCGGTCATCGAGCGCATGGGAGCGTTTGCCGAGCAGGTGAGGAGCGGCGAGTGGCGCGGCTACACCGGCGAGCGGATGACCGACGTGGTGAACGTCGGCATTGGCGGTTCCGACCTGGGGCCGCAGATGGTGGTTCAGGCGCTGAAGCCGTATCGCCATCCGCGCCTGAAGATGCACTTCATTTCCAATGTCGACGGCGCGCATGTGAAGGAAGCGCTGGAAGCGCTGAATCCGGAGACGACGCTGTTCATCGTGTCGTCGAAAACCTTCGCCACCCAGGAAACGATGACCAATGCGCACTATGCGCGCGAGTGGTTCCTGGCGCAGTCGCAGGCGACCAGGCATATCGCGCGGCATTTTGTGGCGGTCTCCGCCAACCGCGATGCGGTGGCGGCATTCGGCATCGATCCGGCCCACATGTTCGAATTCTGGGACTGGGTGGGCGGACGCTATTCGCTATGGTCGGCGATCGGACTGTCGATCGTGCTGGCGGTGGGCGCGGAATGCTTCGCCGAACTGCTGGAAGGCGCGCACGAGATGGACGAGCATTTTCGCCATGCGCCGCTGGCGCAGAACATGCCGGTGATCCTGGCGCTGCTGGGGATCTGGTACAACAACTTTTTTGGCGCCGAGTCGCACGCGATCCTGCCGTATGACCACTATCTGCGCAGCCTGCCGGCGTACCTGGAACAGGCCGACATGGAAAGCAACGGCAAGTCGGTGGACCGCGACGGCAAGGTGGTGGACTACGCCACCGGCTCCATCATCTGGGGCGCCAGCGGCATCAACGGACAGCATGCGTTCTATCAGTTGCTGCATCAGGGAACCAAGATGATCCCGGCCGATTTCATCGTCTCGGTCGAGTCGCACACCGAACTGCAGGCGCACCACGATATCCTCATCGCCAATTTCCTGGCGCAGACCGAAGCGCTGATGCGCGGCCGCACGCGCGAGGAGACCCAGCTTGAAATGGGGGCGCTTGAAGGAGGGGTGGCGCAGACCGGCCAGTTCGTGCAGCACAGGGTGTTCGACGGCAACCATCCGAGCAATGCGCTGCTGCTGCAGAAGCTGACCCCGCACACGCTCGGCATGCTGATCGCGCTGTACGAGCACAAGATTTTCGTGCAGGGGGTGATCTGGAACCTGAATTCCTACGACCAGTGGGGGGTGGAACTCGGCAAGCAGCTCGCCAGCCGCATCCTGCCCGAGCTGCATGCCGCCGCGCCGGTGGGCGGGCACGACGCCTCGACCAACGCGCTCATCAATTACTACCGCCGCATGAGCCGGCCGCGCGCTGGCTTATAGTTCGAGCATGGAGTTGATCGCGGGCGATATCGGGGGAACCAAAAGCTGGCTGGCCTGGGTGGCCGGCGAAGCGGGCGGCGTGCCGCGCCTGCGCTTCGAGAAGGTGTATGCCAGCGCCGATTTCGTTTCGGCGGATGCGCTGTTGCGCCAGTTCGTGGCCGAGGCGCAGTCGGCCGCCCCGCCGAACGCCCTGATCCTGGCGCTGCCCGGGCCGCTGCATGCGCAGCGCGTCAAGCTCACCAATCTGGACTGGACGCTCGATGCGGCCGACATGGCGGCCTCGCTGGGGATTGCCGGCGTGCGCTTCATCAACGATTTCCAGGCAGCCGCGGCAGGCGTGGCGACGCTGGCCGCATCCGACGTGATCGCGCTCAACCCCCGGCCGGCCGATCCCGGCGGCGTGCGCGCCATCACCGGCGCCGGCACCGGCATGGGGCTGGCCTTCATGGTGGCCGATCCCGGCGGACGCTATCGGAGCTTCGCCAGCGAAGGCGGGCACACCGACTTCGCGCCGGGCAACGCGCTGCAGGCGCGGCTGCTCGAGCGCCTGCGCGCCGAATATGGCCATGTGTCGTGGGAGCGCGTCGTGTCAGGCTCGGCGATGAACGACCTGTACCGTTTCTGCCGTGCCGAGCGGGGCCTCGCGCTGCCCGGCGAAGCGGTGGACGGCGCCGCGCTCGTCGCGCGTGCCGGGGCGGGCGACGCGGCTGCCGCGGCCGCTCTCGACCTGTTCGTCGATCTGTATGGGGCCTGGGTCGGCAATGTGGCGCTGCAGTACCAGCCGCGCGGCGGGCTGTATATCGCCGGTGGCGTGTCCCGGCACCTGCGGTCACACCTGCAGTCGCCGCGTTTCATGGCCGCGGCCGCCGACAAGGGACGGCTGCGCGGGGTGGTCGAGCGCATGCCGGTTTTTCTGATCGTCCAGCCGCGGCTGGGGGTGCAGGGCGCGATTGCAACGGCGTTTGCGCCGCCCTGAATCCAGGGCCGACGATTCACTCTTGATTCCAACCGGGCTGCAACAAGGAGCGGAGATGACGATTTCAAAAGACGAGCAGGAGCGGCTCTATCGCTATTACACCGAGCCGAAGACGGTGACCAGCCTCACGCGCAGGACGCTGGCGCTGGTGCTGGCGGGCGGCGAGGGCTCGCGGCTGAAGCATCTGACCGCCTGGCGCGCCAAGCCCGCGGTGCCGATCGGCGGCAAGTACCGCATCATCGATTTTCCGCTGTCGAACTGCGTCAACTCGGGCATCCGCCGCATCGGCGTGCTGACGCAATACAAATCGCATTCGCTGATCCGTCACCTGCAACGCGCCTGGGGCTTCATGCGCGCCGAGATCGGCGAGTTCGTGGAAATCCTGCCGGCGCAGCAGCGCACCCACAAGAAGGAGTGGTATCAAGGCACCGCCGATGCGCTGTTCCAGAACATCGATATCGTGCAGCGCCATCACCCCGAGTATGTGCTGGTGCTGGGCGGCGATCATGTCTACACCATGGATTACTCGGCGATGCTGCTGCACCACGTGCAGACCGGTGCCGACTTCACCGTCGGCAGCATCGAGGTGCCGGTGGCCGAGGCAAGTTCGTTCGGCGTGATGTCGGTCGACGAAAAAATGCGTATCACCCATTTCGCCGAGAAGCCTGCGAATCCTGACTGCATTCCCGGCAAGCCGGGCACCGCGCTGGTGTCGACGGGCATCTACGTCTTCTCCAAGGATTTCCTCTACAAGACCCTGGTCGAGGACGCCGGCAACCCCCGTTCCTCGCACGATTTCGGCAAGGACATCATTCCGGCCAGCATCGCATCCGCACGCGCGATAGCGTTTCCTTTCCGCAAGCAGGACGGCCAGCCCGCCTACTGGCGCGATGTCGGCACGCTGCATTCCTACTGGCAAACCAACATGGAGCTGTGCTCGATCGAGCCCGAGCTCAACCTGTACAACCGTGACTGGCCGATCTGGACCTACCAGCCGCAATTTCCGCCCGCCAAGTTCATTTTCGACGACGAGGGCCGGCGCGGCGAGGCGATCGACTCGCTGATCGCGGGCGGCTGCATCCTGTCGGGCGCGCGGGTCAAGCGCTCGGTGCTGTTCTTCGCCACCACGGTGGAAAACTGCAGCCTGATCAAGGACAGCGTGATCCTGCCCAAGGTCAACATCGGCAGAAACTGCCGCATCAGCCGCGCCATCATCGACAAGGGCACGGTCATTCCCGACGGCACGGTGATCGGCGAAGACCTGGCCGAGGATGCCAAACGCTTTCATGTGACGGATGAAGGCATCGTGCTGGTGACCCCCGCCATGCTCGGGCAGAACCTGTATGCCAGGTGGCAGGACGAATTCGATGGCTGAACCGCTCAATGTGGTGCTGTGCTGGCACATGCACCAGCCGTATTACCGCGAAGGCCTCAAGGGCGCCTATCGCCTGCCCTGGGTGTACCTGCACGGCATCAAGGATTACAGCGACATGGCCGCGCACCTGGAGCGGCATCCGCGGATGCGCGCGGTGGTCAACTTTGCGCCGGTGCTGCTGGAGCAGCTCGACGATTATGCGCAGCAGCTCGATGCGCTGCTGCAGCACGGCAAGCCCGCCCGCGACCCGATGCTGAATCTGCTCGCCGGCATCGAGCGGATTCCGGCGGATGCAGCCCGCCGCCTGCGCATCGTGCAGGATTGCCAGCGCTGCCATGCGCCGCGCATGATCCACCCGTATCCCGCATTCCATTCCCTGCTGCGCATGGTCAACGTCACCGATGAAACCGGAGCCGGCAGCGCCGGCCTGCCGTTGCACCTGGCGTATCTGTCCGAGCAGTATTTCCTCGATTTGCTGACCTGGTATCACCTTGCCTGGCTGGGGCACTCGCTCAAACAATTGCCGCTCGCGCAGCGGCTGCTGGCGCAGGAAAGGAACTTCTCCGCCGCCGATCGCCATGCGCTGCTGCACTTGATGCAGGAGTGCATGGCAGGGCTGATTCCGCGTTACCGCGCGCTCGCCGAGCGCGGCCAGATCGAATTGTCGATGACGCCTTACGGCCACCCCATCGTGCCGCTGCTGAACGACTTCGCCAACCTGCGCGATGCCCTGCCCGACGCGCCCGCTCCCGAGGCCGCCAACTATCCGGGCGGCGCCGAGCGCGCGCGCTGGCATCTGCGGCATGGTGTCGAGGTGTTCGAGCGCTACTTCGGCAGGAAGCCGGTGGGGGTGTGGCTGTCCGAAGGCGGCATCAGTGAGGATGCGCTGGCCCAGCTCGATGAAATGGGCTTTGCCTGGACCGCCTCGGGCGAGGGCGTATGGCGCAACAGCTGCGTCAAATCGGGTTTTCCGGAAAGCGATATACATACCAAGCGCGCGCTGTTCTCGCCCGCGCAGATCGACGGCTTCGCTACGCGGGTGTTTTTTCGCGACGACGGCCTGTCGGACCTGATCGGCTTCAAGTACGGCGACTGGCACGCCGACGATGCGGTGGGCGACTTCGTCCAGCATCTGGAAAACATCGCCCGTTTTTTCGGCGAGGACGCGAACCGGCACGTGGTCTCGGTCATTCTCGACGGCGAGAACGCCTGGGAGTACTACCCCGACAACGGCCACCATTTTCTCGATGCGCTCTACTTGGCGCTGTCGGGCCACCCTGCGCTCAATGTCGGCACCTTTTCCGGGCAGGCCACGCAAGCCGCCGTCACGTCGCTGAAGCGGCTGGCGGCGGGCAGCTGGGTATATGGCAGCTTCTCGACCTGGATCGGCTCGGAAGACAAGAATCGCGGCTGGGATCTCCTGGCGATGGCGAAGCGCGACTATGACCGTGCCGTCGAAGGCGGCGGCCTGTCCGCCGCGCAACTGCAGCAGGCGACGCAGCAACTGGCGGTATGCGAAGGTTCCGACTGGTTCTGGTGGTTCGGCGACTACAACCCGGCCAGCAGCGTCAGCGATTTCGAACAGCTGTACCGGGACCAGGTGCGCGAACTGTATCGGCTGATCGGCGTGGCGCCGCCGATCCAGCTCGACGTGCCGCTGTCGCAGGGCCGCGGCAGCGCCGAGAATGCCGGCACCATGCGCAGGAATACCTGATGCGGTTCGACACCCGCCGCGCCGGCCTGCTGCTGCATCCGACCTCGCTGCCGTCGGGCACGCTGGCCGAGGTCGACCGCTGGCTGGACTTTCTGCAGGCAGTGGGGATCGGCGTGTGGCAGATGTTGCCGCTGGGCCTGCCGCTGGGCGGGCTGTCGCCTTACCAGTGCGCATCGGCATTTGCGGTCAACCCCGGCCTGTTTTCCACCGCGCCGGCCGACATGCACGGCTTTATGGACTGGCGCAACCGGCAGGCGCATTGGCTGGTGGACTTTGCGCGCTTCATGGTCATCAAGGCGGAGCAGGGCGGCGCCCGCTGGACCGACTGGCCGCTTGCGCTGCGCGACCGCGACGCGCAGGCGCTGGCCGCGTTCGATGTCAGCCATGCCGACAAGCTGAATGCGGTGATGGTCGAGCAGTATCGCGTGGCCTTCCACGGGCAGCGCATCCGCGCACAAGCGGCGGCGCGCGGCATCCAGCTGTTCGGCGACATGCCGATTTTCGTCGCCCACGACAGCGCCGACGTGTGGGCGCAGCGCGGCCTGTTCAGGCTGGACGACGCGGGCCACCCTACGGTGGTGACGGGCGTGCCGCCGGATTATTTCTGCGCGAGCGGGCAGCGCTGGGGCAATCCGCACTACAACTGGGCGGCGATGCAGGCCGACGGCTTTGCCTGGTGGCGGGCGCGGCTGCGCGCGCACTTCGAGTGGTTCGACCTGCTGCGCATCGACCATTTCCGCGGCCTGGCTGCGGCCTGGGAGATCCCGGCGGACGAGCCCACCGCGGTCCACGGCGAGTGGGTGGCGGCGCCCGGAGCGGAACTGTTGCAGGCGATCGCCGACGAGATGGGCGAGCTGTCCCTGGTGGCCGAAGATCTCGGCGTCATCACGCCGGATGTCACCGCGTTGCGCCACCGGTTTGGCCTGCCCGGCATGGCTGTGATGCAATTCGCGTTCGACGACCATGCCGACAATCCGCACAAGCCGGAAAACGTGCATCCCGACACCGTGTACTACACCGGCACCCACGACAACGACACTACGCTGGGCTGGTGGCGCACGCTGCCCGACGAGGCGCGCCGGCAGGTGATGCGGCAACTGGATGTCAATGATCCCGACGCGGTGCCGGCGGCGATGATCGCCACGGTGCTGGAAAGCCGCGCCGCGCTGGCGGTGCTGCCGCTGCAGGACGTGCTGCGGCTCGACAGCGACGCACGCATGAACACGCCCGGCACCGACAATGGCAACTGGACCTGGCGGTTCGTATGGGATGCGCTGACGCCGGAGCTGGCATCCCGCTTGCTGCGACAATTACAGAAAACCCGCCGATGCGAGATCCCGCCCCGCCCATGAACACCGCTCGAACCACCCCGCCAAGCGCCAGCCTGCCCGCAGTCAGTCCGCCCATCGCGCGTGTGCAGAGCGGCACGCACCACGATCCGTTCGAGGTGCTGGGGGTGCACCCGCAGCCCGGCGGCGGCACCCTGATCCGCACCTTCATGCCGGCCGCGGAGGCCGTCGAGGTGGCCGGCGGCCGCATGTCGCGGGTGAGCGGTACCGACTGTTTCGAGCGCCTGCTGCCGCCCGGCGCCGTGGTCGAGCCGCATCCGTCGCTGCGCTGGCAGGACAAGGGCGCGGGCAATTGGCATACCGCGCAATGCCCTTACAGCTTCGCGCCGCAACTGGGCGAGATGGACTTGCATCTGCTGGGCGAGGGGCGGCATTTCGAGGCCTGGAAAGTGCTCGGTGCGCGCCTGAAAACCGTCGATGGCGTCGCCGGCTGCCTGTTCGCCGTGTGGGCGCCGGCGGTGCAGCGGGTCAGCGTGATCGGCGATTTCAACGACTGGGACGGCCGCCGCCACCCGATGCGCTGCCGCGGCACGTCCGGCATGTGGGAATTGTTCGTCCCCGGCCTGACGGCCGGCCACGCCTACAAATACGAAATCCTCGGCAGCCACGGCCAGCTGGTGAGGAAAACCGACCCCTATGCGCGGCAGATGTTCCTGCGCCCGGAAACCACCAGCTGCGTGCCGGATGACGCACCTCATGCCTGGGGCGACGCCGCGTGGATCGAGGCGCGCGCGCATTTCGACTGGCAGCACCGGCCGATCAGCATCTACGAACTGCACCCCGGTTCCTGGCGGCGCCACGCCGATGGCGGCTATTACGGCTGGGACGAACTCGCCGCCGAGCTGATTCCCTACGTGCAGGACCTCGGCTATACCCATATCGAACTGATGCCGGTGGCCGAACATCCGCTCGACGCTTCCTGGGGCTACCAGGTGTCGGGCTATTACGCGCCGACCGCGCGCTTCGGCTCGCCGGACGATTTCCGCGGCTTCGTCGACGCCTGCCACCAGGCCGGCATCGGCGTGCTGCTCGACTGGGTGCCGGCGCATTTTCCCAAGGACGACTGGGCGCTGGCACGCTTCACCGGCGGGCCGCTGTACGAGCATGCCGACCCGCGCCGCGGCGAGCACCGGGACTGGGGCACGCTGATTTTCGATTTCGGCCGCAACGAGGTGCGCAACTTCCTGGTGGCCAACGCGCTTTACTGGATCGAGGAGTTCCATATCGACGGCCTGCGCGTCGACGCGGTGGCGTCCATGCTCTATCTCGACTATTCGCGCCAACCCGGCGAATGGCTGCCGAACCGGTACGGTGGGCGCGAGAACCTCGAAGCCGTCCACTTCCTGCGCGAGATGAACACCGAGGTGCACGGCCGCTTCCCCGGCGTGCTCACCATCGCCGAGGAATCGACCGCCTGGCCGGCGGTTTCGCGCCCGGTCGAACTCGGCGGCCTGGGCTTCTCGATGAAGTGGAACATGGGCTGGATGAACGACAGCCTCGACTACATCGAGAAGGAGCCCGTCTACCGCAAGTACCAGCACAACCAGCTGACCTTCAGCCAGATGTACGCATGGAGCGAGAACTTCGTGCTGCCGCTGTCGCACGACGAAGTGGTGCACATGAA
>NZ_MKUG01000017.1 GCF_001897685.1 Thiobacillus sp. 65-1402 | reverse complement strand
CGCGGATGGTGAAGAAATTGCCCAGCGATTTGGACATCTTTTCGTTGTCCACCCGCACGAAGCCGTTGTGCATCCAGTAGTTCACGAAGGTGCAGCCGTTCGCCCCTTCCGACTGGGCGATTTCGTTTTCATGATGCGGGAATTGCAAATCCTGGCCGCCGCCGTGGATGTCGAAATGGCGGCCGAGCAGGTCGGCGCTCATCGCCGAGCATTCGATGTGCCACCCCGGACGCCCCGGCCCCCACGGCGAGTCCCACGCCGGCTCGCCCGGCTTGGCGGCTTTCCACAGCACGAAATCCATCGGGTCGCGCTTGTTGGGGTCGACCTCCACGCGTTCGCCCGCACGCAGCTCGTCGAGGCTCTTGCCGGACAGGCGGCCGTAAGCGGGGAAGGCACGCACGCTGTAATAAACGTCGCCATTGGGCGCCGGATAGGCCAGGCCGCCGCGGATCAATTGTTCGATCAGCGCCAGCATCTGCGCCACGTAGGCGGTGGCGCGCGGCTCATGGTCGGGCGGCAGCACGCCGAGCGCGCGTTCGTCCTCGTGCATCGCGGCGATGAAGCGCGCGGTCAACGCGGCGGGCGTTTCATTGTTTTCCTGCGCGCGCTTGATGATCTTGTCGTCGATGTCGGTGATGTTCCGCACGTACTCGACCCGATAGCCGCTGGCGCGCAGCCAGCGCGTCGCCATGTCGAACACCACGAATACCCGTGCGTGTCCGAGGTGGCACAGATCGTAGACGGTCATGCCGCAGACGTACATGCGGACTACGCCCGGGGTGAGCGGGACAAATTCTTCCTTGGTGCGCGTAAGGGAATTGGTGATATGCAACATGATGCGAACGGCTACGAACGGAATGGTGACATGCGGGATTCAAGCGGCACGCCGACTGTCTCAGCCGGGACGATGTTGTTAGAATGCCCGCTTGACCAAGATGATCCGAGCATATCACATGGCCCTGCCACGTTTACTTGCCGCCGTTGCCGCCTGCGCCATGCTCGCCGGCACGCCGGTGCTGGCCGATGAAATCCAGGAAATCAACCTGCAGTTCCGCACCGGCGACCTGGGCGGCGCGCTCGATCACGCCAACCGCTACCTGGCCCAGAACCCCGGGGACGCCCGCGCACGCTTTCTGAAAGGGCTGATCCTCGCCGATCAGGGCAAGACCAACGATGCCATCGAGCTGTTTAGCGGTCTGACCGAGGACCATCCGGAACTGCCCGAGCCCTACAACAACCTGGCCGTGCTGTATGCCTCGCAAACCCGCTACGAAGCCGCCAGGAATGCGCTGGAAACGGCGGTCCGCACTCATCCGAACTACGCCACCGGGCACGAGAATCTCGGCGACGTCTACGCCAAGATGGCTGCGATTGCCTATGGCAAGGCGCTGGCGCTGGACAGCGGGAACGCGACCGTCCAGACCAAGCTCACGCTGATCCAGAACATGCTCGGGGAACAGGCACGCCGGCAGGCAGCGGCCAAACCCGTTCCCGGCGCCAGCCCGCCCGCCCCGGCCAAATAAAGATCACACCCGCCCCGGCGCCGCGAAAACGGCCGCCGGGAAACCATCCGCAACCTCTCTTCAAGGATACCCATGGTCAAGCTGCACACCAATCACGGCATCATCACCCTCGAACTCGATGCCGAGAAAGCGCCCAAGACGGTCGAAAATTTCCTGCAATATGTGCGCGACGGTTTTTTTGACGGCACGATTTTCCACCGCGTGATCGACGGCTTCATGATCCAGGGCGGCGGTTTCGAACCCGGCATGACGCAAAAACCGACGCGCGCCGCGATTGAAAACGAAGCCGCCAACGGCCTCAAGAACGAAACCTACACCATCGCCATGGCGCGTACGCCCGATCCCAATTCGGCCACCGCGCAGTTCTTCATCAACGTCGCCAACAACAGCTTCCTCAACTTCACCGCACCGACTCCGCAGGGTTACGGCTACGCCGTGTTCGGCAAGGTGGTCGAAGGCATGGACGTGGTCGACAAGATCAGGAAAGTGAAAACCGGCAGCCGCGCCGGGCACCAGGACGTGCCGCTGGAAGACGTCGTCATCAGCCAGGCCGAAATCGCCTGATCGGCCCGGTGAGCCCAACCTCGTCGTCAAAAACGGGCCGCACCTTCTTTGTCGCCGACCTGCATCTGACCGACGAACGCCCGGTTGCCACCGGGCGTTTTTTTCGCTTCCTGGATGAGGACGCCGCGGGCGCGGATGCCCTCTACATCCTGGGCGACCTGTTCGAGGCCTGGATCGGCGACGACCACGACGAACGGGTCGCCCGCGACACGGCGCAGCGGCTCAAGGCCCTGGCCGCTGCGGGCACGCCGGTGTACTTCATGCACGGCAACCGCGATTTCATGCTGGCCGGGCGCTACGCTGCGCTGTCCGGCATGACGCTGCTCGCCGACCCCAGCCGGATCGATCTGTACGGCGTGCCGACGCTGCTGATGCACGGCGACACCCTGTGCACCGACGACACGGCTTACCAGGCCTTTCGCCGCCGGGTGCGGCACCCGCTGACGCTGGCGTTGTTGCGGCATCTGCCACCGGGCTGGCGCCGCCGCCTAGCGCGCCGGGCACGGGCAGGCAGCGAATCGGCCAAGGCCGGCAAAGCGGCCGCGATCATGGATGTGAATGCCGATGCCGTGGTGCGCGTGCTGCGCGAACAACGGATCTGCCGCCTGATCCATGGCCACACGCATCGTCCGGCGCGGCATGTCCATGCGGTCGATGGCCGTGACTGCGAGCGTTGGGTGGTGCCGGATTGGTATGCCCGCTGGGGCTATGTGGTGTGCGACGCCACCGGCTGCGCGCTCAGGACGGAAGCTCTATGACGGCGCGTTGATCGTCGCCATGCCGTCCGGCACGCTGAACAGTTCAGGCCGCAGCGGCTGCCGGGTTTCGCTTTCGAGTTGCCGCGTGCGCCCGGTGAACTCGCGCTCTTCCAGCGGCAGGCCGAGCGCGAGGGTGGCGCCCGACTCCCACACCTGATTCGCCAGATCGCAGTCGTGCTGCATCTCCGGCGGCGAATCCTTCCAGACGCGGTATTGCGTGGCGGCCAGGATGGATTTCAACTCGGCCATCGCGCGTGCCGCATCCGGCGCGGCACTCAGGGCGGCCACGCCTTCGCTGCACACCCGCCCTTTCACCGCGAGGCTAAAACGCCGGGTGCCGCGCGCAGCCTTGCGGGTATCGAGCCGCGGCTTCCAGCCGGCGGGTTTGGGCGGCAGCGTGCCGGGCGCGAACACCATAGCCAGCTTGCTTTCGCGCATGACGTTGATGACCAGGCGCTGGCGCCGGTCCAGCAGGACGAAATCGTCGTCGTCCTCGCCGCTGTCCATGCGCATGAAGTCCCGCGTGACCAGGATGCGCGTCGGATAAGGCGGATCGCCCGGGTCCTGGTCGACGTAGCGCAGCGCAATCATGGTTTGGGACGGCGCGCTCATGTCGGCCGCGTGGGCGGCGCCCATTGCGGACAGCCCCGTCCCGAACAGGCACAGCAGCAGCCACTTCATTCTGCCAGCCCGCGCGCGAGGTCAGCCTGGATGTCGGCCACCGATTCGAGCCCCACCGCGATGCGCACCAGCCCGTCGCCGATGCCTGCCGCCGCGCGCTGCTCCGGCGTCATGCGGCTGTGCGTGGTGGTCGCCGGGTGGGTGATGGTGGTCTTGGTGTCGCCGAGGTTGGCAGTGATCGACAGCATTTTCGTCGCGTCGATCAGCTTCCATGCGGCATCCTTGCCGCCCTTGAGCTCGAACGCGACGATGCCGCCGCCGGTTTTCTGCTGCGCCATCGCCAGTTGATGCTGCGGATGCGACGGCAGGCCGGGATACAGCACGCGAGCGACCTGCGGCTGCGCTTCCAGCCACTGCGCCAATGCCAGCGCATTCTTCGAATGCGCGTCCATGCGCAGCGACAGCGTCTCCATGCCTTTCAGGATGACCCAGGCGTTGAACGCGGAGAGCGTCGGCCCGGCGGTGCGCAGGAAGGTGTAGACGCCCTCCATCAGCGCCTGGCTGCCGAGCACCGCGCCGCCGAGCACCCGGCCCTGGCCGTCGAGGTATTTGGTGGCGGAGTGGATGACGATGTCGGCCCCGAGTTCGAGCGGCTTCTGCAGCGCCGGCGAGCAGAAGCAGTTGTCGACCGCGAGCCAGGCGCCGGCCTCGTGCGCGATGGCGGCGAGCGCACGGATGTCGCTCACCTCGGTGAGCGGATTGGACGGCGACTCAACGAAGAACAGCCGGGTGTTGGGCCTCAGCGCCGCGCGCCACTCCGCCGGATCGGTCGGCGACACGTAGGTGGTCTCGATGCCGAAACGGCCGAGGATGTTGGAGAACAGCTGCACGGTGGAGCCGAAGATCGAGCGCGAGGCGACGACGTGCTCGCCCGCCTTCATCAGCCCCATCACGGTCGCCAGGATCGCCGCCATGCCGGAGGCGAACGCGACGCAGCGCTCGGCGCCTTCGAGCGCGGCCAGCCGCGCTTCCATCATCTGCACCGTGGGATTGGTGAAGCGCGCGTAGATCGGACCGGGCTGCTCGCCCTTGAAGCGCGCCGCGGCTTCGGCCGCGCTGCCAAACACGAAGCTGGAGGTGAGGAACATCGCCTCTGAGTGCTCGTTGAACTGGCTGCGCGCCGTTCCGGCGCGCACCGCCAGGGTTTCAAGATCGTATTCGTTGTCCATGGGTGTCAGCTTCCGGACGCCAGATTGAGGTCGAGCTGCTGGGTGGACAGGGCCGACGGCGGCGGGGTTTCGCCGTTGCGCACGGCCTCGACGTAATTCAGGTACTCCGGCGTGACGTCGCCGGTGATGTAGCGGCCGTCGAAGCACGAGGTGTCGAAGTCGAGAATCGCCGGGTTGCCGGCACGGACCACTTCCACCATGGCGTCGAGGTCCTGATAGATCAGCGCATCGCAGCCGATCTCGCGCGCGATTTCCGCGTCGGTGCGGCCATTGGCGATCAGTTCGTCGCGCGTCGGCATGTCGATGCCGTAGACGTTGGAGAAGCGCACCGGCGGCGAGGCCGAGGCGAAATACACCTGCGTCGCGCCGGCGTCGCGCGCCATCTGCACGATCTCGCGGCTGGTGGTGCCGCGCACGATGGAGTCGTCGACCAGCAGCACGTTGCGGCCCTTGAACTCCTCGGCGATGGCGTTGAGCTTCTGCCGCACCGACTTCTTGCGCAGCGCCTGCCCCGGCATGATGAAGGTGCGGCCGATGTAGCGGTTCTTGATGAAACCCTCGCGATACGGCACGTCGAGGTGATTCGCCAGTTGCAGCGCCGAGGGGCGGCTGGTGTCGGGAATCGGGATCACCACGTCGATTTTCAGATGGGCAAAATCGCGCTTGATCTTTTCGGCCAGCGAGACGCCCATGGCCAGACGCGTGTTGTAGACCGAAACGCCATCCATCACCGAATCCGGGCGCGCGAGGTAGACGTATTCGAAGATGCAGGGATTGAGCACCGCACGGTCGCTGCATTGGCGGCTGTGCAGCTTGCGCTGGTAGTCGACGAACACCGCTTCGCCCGGCGCCACGTCGCGCAACAGGCGGAAGCCCAGGGTGTCGATCGCCACGCTTTCCGAGGCGACGATGTACTCGTGCGGAGTGACCTGTTCGTTGACGCCGATCACCAGCGGACGGATACCGTGCGGGTCGCGGAACGCCAGGAGGCCGTAGCCGGCGATGAAGGCCACCACCGCATACGCACCCTTGCAGCGCGCGTGCACCCCTGCCACCGCGCCGAAAATCGTATCCAGGTTGAGCTGCCGCCCCGAAGCGCGCACCTGCAATTCGTGCGCCAGCACGTTCAGCAGCACTTCGGAATCCGAATTGGTGTTGACGTGGCGCAGGTCGGAACGGAACAGGGCTTCCTTAAGCTCGTGGGTATTGGTCAGGTTGCCGTTGTGTCCCAGCACGATGCCGTACGGCGAATTCACGTAGAACGGCTGCGATTCGGCCGACGACGAGGCGCTGCCGGCGGTGGGATAGCGCACATGCGCCACCCCCATGTCGCCCAGCAGGTTGCGCATGTCGCGGGTGCGGAACACGTCGCGCGCCAGTCCCTGCCCCTTGTGCATGTGAAAGCGGCTTTCCTCGGCCGTCACGATGCCGGCCGCGTCCTGCCCGCGATGCTGCAGCACCATCAGCCCGTCATACAGAAGCTGATTGGCCGCCGAATTGGAAACGACTCCGATTACCCCGCACATACCGTGCACCCATCCATGAAATTATTCGAAACGAACGTACTTCGCCACGTCTGCCGGCAGCAGCGGCAAGGCGCGCTGCGCCATCGCCTGCAGGCTGCCCGACAGCATGGCCTGCTTCCAGAAATCGGTGCGCGGCAGCGAGGTCAGTCCGGCCGCCAGCGTCAGGCCCATCAGGATCACCAGCCCCTTGGCCAGTCCCAGCACGCCGCCTAGCACCTTGTCGGCACTGCCCAGTCCGGCCGCCTTGACCAGCGAGGCGAGGGCATGTCCCAACAGCAGCACGCCGATCAGCACCACCAGAAAAATCACCGCAAAGCCTGCGAAATAGCGAATGCCCGGATTTTCGACCGCGATCGGCAGCATCGGTGCCACCATCAGCGCGCCCCACTTGCCCAGCACGAACGCCAGGATCCAGGCCGCCAGCGAAAACAGCGTATCCACCATGCCGCGCATCAGCCCGCGCACCACGGTCAGGGCCAGTACCAGCAGCACGACGAGGTCGAGCATGCTCATTTTGCGAGCACCTGCCCGGCCATGCCGTTTTCGGCCAGTTTCACCGCAGCCGCCACCGCGGCCTCGCGCGAGGCATAGGGGCCCACGCGCACGCGCGTCAAGACCCCCACCTTGTCGGTGTAGGCCGGCAAGCCGGCGCTGGCTGCACGCGCCTTGAGCGCACCGGCCTTGGCTGAATCGGACAGCGCGGCAAGCTGCACCACGAAAGTCTCGCCGGTTGCGGCGGGCTTGGCCTGCGGCGCGGGCGTCGGTGCGGGTTTGGCAACCGCTTGTTGGGGCACGGGCCTGGGCGGTTCCGGCTGGGGGGCAGGCCTGGCTACTGCGGGTTTGAGCGGTTCGGGTCCGGGCGCAGCTTCGGCGGGCGCCGCCTGGGGCGCGGCGGGTTGCCTCGCCTCCGGCTGCGGGGGAGACGCCGCCGCCACGACAGCTGCTTGCTCCGCCGGTTCCGCCTCGACGGACGGATTCGGCTCATCGCGCAGCGCTGCGGCGGGCGACACCGCCATCTTCACCGCCAGCGAACTGGCCGGCGGCGGCTCGTCTTCCAGCAACAGCGGCAGCACGATCACCGCCAGCAAGGTCAGCGCAACCGCGCCGATCAGGCGGCGCCGGGCGCGGCGTTTGAGGTCATTTTCACTGCTGGGTGGCGGCATGGTCGAGCACGGCGGCAACGGTATAGAACGAACCGAAGACGAGAATTCTATCACCTTCGCACGCCGCGCTTCGCGCCTCCGCAAGCGCCGTGTTCACGTCCCGCTGCACCTTGACCGGGGCATGGCCTGCGTGCGTGCGCAGGATGGCTGCCAGCGCCTCGGCATCGCGTGCGCGCGGCGAAGCGGGCATGCACGCCCACCATGCATCGATCTCGCCGGACAATGCGGCGAACACGCCTGCCGCATCCTTGTCCGCCAGCATGCCCACCACCGCCAGCGTGCGCCCGGCCGCCGGCCGGTCGCGCAAGGCGGCGGCCAGCGCCCGCGCCGCTTCCGGGTTGTGCGCCACGTCAAGAATGACCTCCGGGGCATGGGCAATGCACTGAAATCGCCCCGGCACCCGCGCCACGGCAAGCCCCTGGCGTATCGCCGCCTCGCTCACCGGCAGGCGGGGGGGCAAGGCCTCCAGCACCGCCAGCGCACCGGCCGCATTGCGCAGCTGATAGGCGCCCGCCATCGCGGGCAGGGGCAAATCGGTCCAGGTATGCGCCAGCCCCCGATAGGTCCAGTGGTCCGCCTCGCGCTGCGCGGCAAAGTCGCGGCCCGCGCAACGCAGGTCGGCGTCGAGGTGCCGGGCGTGTTCGAGCAGGCTGGCGGGCGGTTCAGGGTCGGCGCAGATGGCGGGGCGGCCGGCGCGGTATATGCCGGCTTTCTCGAAACCGATCTTTTCGCGGGTGTCGCCCAGATAATCCATGTGGTCGAGGTCGACGCTGGTGACGATCGCCGCATCGGCGTCGAACGCATTCACGGCGTCGAGGCGCCCGCCGAGGCCGACTTCGAGGATGGCCACGTCGACGCCGGCATCGATGAACTGCAGCATCGCGCCGAGGGTGCCGAATTCGAAATAGGTCAGCGAAATGTCGCCGCGCGCGGCATCGACTCTTTCAAATGCGGCGACCAGTTCGGCGTCGCCCGCCTCCCTGCCGGCAATCCGCACCCGCTCGCTGTAGCGCAGCAGATGCGGCGAGGTGTAAAGGCCGGTCTTGTAGCCGGCGGTACGGAGTATGGCTTCGAGATAGGCGCAGGTGGAACCCTTGCCGTTGGTGCCGCCGACGACGACGAGCGGAAAGGCGGCCTCCAGCCCGAGTGCGTCCTTGACGCGGCGTACCCGCTCCAGACCAAGCTCGATGCTGCTGGGATGCAGCTGCTCCAGCCGCGCCAGCCAGTCGGCCAGCGAAAGTCCCGGACGCGTCGGCACGCCCTAGACGGCAAGCACAGGCCGCCCCATCATCATCGCCAGCGTGGCGGCGAGTTCGTCGCGCATCTGGCGGCGATCGATGATGCGGTCGATGGCGCCCTTCTCCTGCAGGAATTCGGCGCGCTGAAAGCCTTCCGGCAGCGTCTCGCGCACCGTCTGCTCGATCACGCGCGGACCGGCAAAGCCGATCAGCGCATTCGGCTCGGCCACGATGAGGTCGCCCAGCATGGCAAAACTCGCCGACACGCCGCCCATGGTGGGATCGGTCAGCACCGAGATGAAGGGCAGGTGGTGGCGCGAGAGCTGCGTCAGCGCAGCCGAGGTCTTCGCCATCTGCATCAAGGAAAACAGGCCTTCCTGCATGCGCGCGCCGCCGCTGGCGGAAAAGCAGACGAAGGCCGAGTTCGATTCGATCGCCGCTTCCACGCCGAGCACAAAACGCTCGCCCACCACCGAGCCCATCGAACCGCCCATGAACTTGAATTCAAACGCCGCCGCCACCACCGGCACGGCCTTGACGCTGCCGCCCAGCACCACCAGCGCATCGGTTTCCGAAGTGCCGGCCTGGGCATCCTTCAGACGGTCGGGATATTTCTTGCTGTCCTTGAACTTCAGCGGGTCGAGCGGCGTTACCTGGGCGCCGATCTCGTGCTGCCCCTCGGCATCCAGCAGCATCGCCAGCCGCTGCCGCGCGCCGATACGGTGATGGTGGCCGCATTTGGGGCACACCTCCAGATTGCTTTCGAGGTCGGCGCGGTACAGCACTTCGTTGCATGCCGGACACTTGGACCACAGCCCCTCGGGCATGGATTTCTTGTCGGCCAGCGCACGCCGCTTGATTTTCGGCGGCAAAATTTTCTGGAACCAGCTCATCGTTTTCTCCGCTTGCCTATTTCGACGCCGCGTCGACGCCCCGGCGCAAGTCCTGCACCAGATGTTTCACCCGGCTGATCACCTCGTTTTCGGGTGCCGTCTCAATCTCGTGCACGATGCGGCTGCCCACCACCACGGCGTCGGCAATGCGCGCCACCGCCTCGGCGGTCGCCGCGTCGCGGATGCCGAATCCCACCCCCACCGGCAGGCTGCAATGCGCGCGAACCATGGCAAGCTTGCGCGCCACTTCCTCGGTGTCGAGACTGGCCGAGCCGGTCACCCCTTTCAGCGACACGTAATAGATGAAGCCGCCGGCAACCGCCGTCACCTGCTCCACGCGGGATTCCGGCGTGGTCGGCGACAGCAGGAAAATCGGATCGATGCCGTGCGCCTTGAATACATCGGCCACCCCGTGCGACTCTTCCGGCGGAATGTCCACCGTCAGCACGCCGTCCACGCCGGCCGCCTGGGCCGCTTGGGCAAAGGCCTCGTAACCCATGTGCTCGACCGGATTGGCATAGCCCATCAGCACCACCGGCGTGGTCGCGTTGGTCTTGCGGAATTCCGCCGTCATCGCCAGCACGTCCTTCAGCCCGACCTTGTTCGCCAGCGCCCGCTCGGAGGCGCGCTGGATCACCGGCCCGTCGGCCATCGGGTCGGAAAACGGCACCCCCAGTTCGATGATGTCCACCCCGGCTTCCACCAGCGCGTGCATCAACGGCACCGTCAGGCCCTTGCCGGGGTCGCCGGCCGTGATGAAAGGGATCAGGGCTTTCCTGTTTTGCGCCTTGAGCGCGGTAAAAGTCTGGCCGATGCGGCTCATGGTTCGTTCTTCTGAAAAAAGCGGTTCAATTGGATGGCGGCAGGCCTACAGGGTAAGCCCCACCGCCTTCGCCACCGTGTTGATGTCCTTGTCACCACGCCCGGACAGGTTGACCAGGATGATCTGGTCGCGGCCCAGGGTCGGCGCGAGTTTTTTGGCATGGGCCACGGCATGGCTGGATTCGAGCGCAGGAATGATGCCCTCGAAGCGGCACAGGTCGTGGAAGGCGGCCATGGCTTCGTCGTCGTCGATCACGGCATATTCGGCACGGCCGGTGTCCTTCAGGTAGCTGTGCTCGGGGCCGACGCCGGGATAGTCGAGACCGGCGGAGACCGAATGGGTTTCGATGATCTGGCCGTTCTCGTCCTGCATCAGATAGCTGCGGAAGCCGTGCAGCACGCCGGGGGTGCCGGCATTCAGCGGTGCGGCGTGCTTTCCACTGGCGAGGCCGGAGCCGCCCGCCTCCACCCCGATCAGGCGCACGTCCTCGAACGGAATGTAGGGATGGAAGATGCCGATCGCATTGGAGCCGCCGCCGACGCAGGCAATCACCGCATCCGGCTGGCGTCCCGCCAGCTCCGGCATCTGCACGACGCACTCGCGGCCGATCACGCACTGGAAATCGCGCACCAGCATGGGATAGGGATGCGGGCCGGCGGCGGTGCCGAGAATGTAAAAAGTGGATTCGATGTTGGTCACCCAGTCGCGCATCGCCTCGTTCAACGCATCCTTCAGCGTCCTGGAGCCGGAAGCCACCGGCACCACGGTGGCGCCCAAAAGCTTCATGCGGAAGACGTTGGGCGACTGGCGGGCGACGTCCTCGGCGCCCATGTAGACGACGCACTCCATGCCGTAGCGGGCGGCGACGGTGGCCGAGGCGACGCCGTGCTGGCCGGCGCCGGTCTCGGCGATGACGCGCTTCTTGCCCATGCGCCGCGCCAGCAGCGCCTGGCCGATGGTGTTGTTGATCTTGTGCGCGCCGGTGTGATTGAGGTCCTCGCGCTTGAGGTAGATCTGCGCGCCGCCATAGGCTTCCGACAGGCGCCTGGCATGGTAGACCGGGCTGGGGCGGCCGACGTAGTGCTTCAGTTCGTATTCGAATTCGGCCAGGAAAGCGGGATCGTTGCGCGCGCGGTCGTATTCGACGCGCAGCTCGTCCAGCGCCGCCATCAGGGTTTCGGCGACGAAAATGCCGCCATAGGGGCCGAAGTGGCCGCGGGAATCGGGGAGATCAGTCAGCTTCATGATGCTTCTTTCGCTTTCGCAATGAATCGCGCAATCTTGTGCGCGTCCTTGATGCCTTTTTCCGCCTCGACGCCGGAAGACACATCCACCGCCCAGGGCCGCACGCGGCGCACCGCTTCGGCGACGTTGTCCGGCGTGAGTCCGCCAGACAGAACAATCGGCCGGGACAGGCGCGGCGGGATCAGGCTCCAGTCGAAGCGCTCTCCGGTGCCGCCCGGCACGCCCGCCACATAGGCATCCAGCAGCAAACCGCGGGCGGCTTCGAAGTCAGCCGCGCATTCTAGCAAATCCGTGTCCCGATTGACGCGCACCGCCTTGATCCAGGGGCGGCCGTAGCGCATGCAGTCGGCCGGCGTCTCGTCGCCGTGAAATTGCAGCAGGTCGAGCGGCACCGCATGCAAGACCCGCTCGATGAATGCGGGTTCGGCATTGACGAACAGCCCGACGCTCTGCACGAACGGCGGCAGTGCGCGCACCAGCATGGCGGCGGAATCGATCGCGAGGTGGCGCGGACTCTTTTCGTAGAACACGAAGCCCACTGCGTCCGCCCCGGCGTCGCAGGCGGCATGCAGATCCTGCAAGCGGGTGATGCCGCAGATTTTTACGCGAACAGCCATCGTTCTGAGCTTTCCGGCAAGGCAAAGTGCGCAGGATACCGGATGTGGGTGAGGTACAGCCCGGCGGCGTCGAAGGTCGGCGCGGCGCGGGTGCGGTCGCGGCCGTCCAGGATCTCGCGCACCCACCCGGGCGGCTGGCTGCCGGCGCCGATCTGGACGAGGCAGCCCATAAGATTGCGCACCATGTGGTGCAGAAAGCCGTCGGCGCGGAAGTCGCATAAAAGATAATCGCCGCGCCGCTCGATGTGCACCTGCCGCAACTCCTTGACCGGCGATTTGGCCTGGCATTCGGCGGCGCGAAACGCTGAAAAATCATGCTGTCCGAGCAGGCTTGCCGCGGCCAGGTTCATCGCGGCAGCATCCAGCGGGCGGTGATGCCAGCCGACCAGCCCGTGCTCGAGGCCGGGCCGCACCGGGTGGTTCAGCAGCACATAGCGGTAGCCGCGCTGGCTGGCGGCAAAGCGCGCGTGGAAGTCCTCGCCGGCTTCGCGCGCCCACAGCACCGCCACACCGCTGGGAAGATGGCTGTTGACGCCGCGCACCCAGGCAGTCAGCGGGCGCCTGGCTGCGGTATCGAAATGCGCCACCTGGAACGCGGCGTGCACCCCGGTATCGGTGCGCCCGGCCGCGGTGACGCCAATCCTTTCGCCGGCGATGGCGGACACCGCGGCTTCCAGCGCATCCTGCACACCGCAGCCCTGCGGCTGCGACTGCCAGCCGCAAAAGCCGACACCGCGGTATTCCAGACCCAGCACGATTCTCATATCAACCCGGCCTCATGCCAGCACGATCAATACCCCAAGCAAGCCCGCGAGTATGACGGCGCTGTCCCAGCTTTGCCAGCGTTCGGCCTGCAGGGTGTAGGTGGCGGGCGTCGCCTCGTCGGGCAGCGGCGCACGCAGTGCATCCAGCCAGCGTGCCGGTTTCGGCGCATGCTCGACATAATCCAGGGTCAGACCCAGCCGCACCGCGAAACCACGGCGGTCAAAGCCCAGCCAAGTCAGCGGCCGGGCCAGCACATACAGTCCGTAGATCAGGCGGGGGCGGGATGTATACGCCAGCAGCGCCGCCAGCCCCGCCAGCATCAGCGCCAGCCGCGCCACTCGCAATACGCCTTGCTGCGCCCCTTCCACGCTGGGGCTGCCCCATCCCAGCGCCGGCCACAAGGCCGCCCCCGGCAGGGTATAGGCATACGTGAGCAGCAGCACCGCCATCAGCCAGCGGGTGCGGCGCAGCAGGCGCAGCAATTGCCGGCGGACCGGCGCAAACAGAAAGGCCGTCGCAGTGGCGACGGCCAGAATGATCAGCGGGGCCAGTGGGGCACGCTCCACCGCCACCGCCCACCCGCACCACAGCAGGATGCGGGCAGCCGGGTGCAGGGATTTAACCAAGCTCGCTCAGCATGCCTTTGGCATCGGTCTTCTGCTTGTCGTTGCCCTCGGCCAGCACTTCGTTGAGGATTTCGCGCGCACCTTCCTTGTCGCCCATTTCCACATAGGCGCGGGCAAGATCGAGCTTGGTGCCGACCTCGTCGAGTTCGAGTTCATTGCCGCCGGCATCGCCCAAATCGAGATCAAGGCCGCTGAAGTCGAATTTGCTGTCCAGGCCGCCGTCTTCCTCAAGGCCGAGATCGAGTTTCAGCTCTTCGTCGGCGGTGACAGGCAGGTCCAGTTCCGGCAGTTCGAAATCGAGACCCTGGGCATCCATTTCCGGGTAACCCATTTCGGCCGTTGCAGCCGTCTCGGGCGGGGTGTCGAAATTGAGCACGTGTCCCGCGGTCTCGAACTCCAGGGGCGCGTCTGCCGCCACGGCTTCGAGCGCAGGCTGGGGCTCGGGTTCGATCTCGGCCGGGGCGGCGGACTGCACGGCAGGCTCGGGTTCAGGCGCCGGTTCGTCCGGGAACGTCACCGCGCCGCCGGCAACCGCCGCGGTGGCGGCCACCGTTGCCGCCGCGGCGGCGCTCGACTGAATGCCGCCATACAGCGGGTTGGTCGGGTCGATACTGCGCCCCATTTCACAGGCCTTGTCCCACAACGGGCTGGGCTTGCTGCCCAGTGCGGCATAGAGTTCGCCGGCGACCGCTTCGAACGTCGCGAGGTTGCGGCGGGCCGCGTAGATTTCCAGCAACTTGACGCGGATCTCGTGGCGGTCCGGATTTTTGCCGATGGCTTCCTTGAGAATTTCCTCGGCCTGGGCGTCGCGGCCGTAGGCCATGTACACCTCGGCTTCGGCAATCGGGTCGACGTCATGCGTATCGATGGTGCCCAGGCCCGCCTGGCTGAAGTCGGTCAGGAAGGAGGTGTCGCCGGTATTGACGCTGCCCCCCGACGCCGCGCCGATGACGGTATTGGGGCGAACGTCGCCGCCGCTCATGATGCTGTCTTCCAGGGTGCTATTGCCGGACTTGCGCCGGCGATTGCCGCTCGCCACCATCCACCACAGCACGCCCCCCAGCCCGAGCGCGGCAAGACCGCCGCCCCAATACATCGGGT
>NZ_MKUG01000016.1 GCF_001897685.1 Thiobacillus sp. 65-1402 | reverse complement strand
GCCGCGACGTGTTCAATTGCGACACGCGCATCGACGCCACCCAGATCGTGCCGGCCTCCAAGCTCGCTTCCACCATCACTGGCTACCCGGTGCAGCCGAACAAGGCCATCGTCGGCGCCAACGCCTTCGCCCACGAATCGGGCATCCACCAGGACGGCGTGCTGAAGCACCGCGAGACCTACGAAATCATGCGCGCGGAAGATGTCGGCTGGCACGCCAATCGGCTGACGCTCGGCAAGCTGTCGGGCCGCAACGCGTTCAAGACCAAGCTTTCCGAGCTCGGCATCGTGCTCGACAGCGAGGAAGCGCTCAACGCCGCGTTCGCCCGCTTCAAGGATCTGGCCGACAAGAAGCGCGAGATTTTCGACGAGGACCTGCAGGCGCTGGTGTCCGACGAAGGCTACGCCGCCGGGCATGAACGCTACAAGCTGGTATCGATGAAAGTGTGTTCCGAAACCGGCGAAGTCCCGCACGCGCAACTGGTGTTCACCGACGAGGGCGCCGAGAAACAGGCCGCGGGAGATGGCTCGGGCCCGGTCGATGCGACGTTCAAGGCGCTCGAATCGGTGGTCAACAGCGGCGCCGACCTGCTGCTGTATTCGGTCAACAACATCACCAGCGGCACCGACGCGCAGGGCGAGGTGACGGTGCGGCTGGCGCAGGACGGGCGCGTGGTCAACGGCCAGGGCGCCGATACCGACATCGTGGTGGCTTCGGCCAAGGCCTATCTGCACGCGCTCAACAAGCTGCACAGCAAACGCGAGCGCGCGCATCCGCAGGTGTGAGCCATGCCGAATGAAAAACGCCCCGCGGGGCGTTTTTTATTGCGCCTGCCGCGACGGCGCGCTGAACTTGGCGTAATAGATCGCGGCGAAGAAGAACGCCACCGACAGCGCGACCTCGGCGCCGGCGAGCCATGCCGACAGGCCGGTATCCGACCATGCGCGCACCACGCCTTCGCTGAAGTAGGCCAGCACCAGCATCGGCGCCCATTGATAGGTATAGCGGCGGCCTTTCAGGATGCCCATCAGCGGCAGCAACAGCGGCAGCGCCTTGAGCGCCAGCGAGGAACCGCCGGGGCGGATCGGCGCCAGCGCCAGTTCCCACGCCAGGCAAAGGAAAATCAGCGCAATCAGGCTGACGCTGGAGACGATTTGCAGGGTTTTCATGCGTCCGGCTTCCGGCAGCATGCGCCGGCCCTCGATCCCGCTGCGCGGGTTCCTCGCCGGGCGGCTCATGCTGCCAGCTTCACGGCGGTTTCGGCCAGGCGCTTGCCGAGCGCGATGCACAGCGTGCGCTCGTCGCCGGTGAGCGGCTTGTCGTCGCCGGCGCCGGCCCAGTGGCTGGCGCCGTAAGGGGTGCCGCCGCTCGCGGTATGGGTCACTTCGGGGTGGGTATAGGGCAGGCCGACGATCAGCATGCCGTGGTGCAGCAGCGGCAGCATCATGCTGGTCAGCGTGGTTTCCTGGCCGCCGTGCAGGCTGGCGGTGGAGGTGAACACGGCGGCGGGTTTGCCGGCCAGCGTGCCCTTGGCCCACAGCGCGCCGGTGGTGTCGAGAAAATACTTCAGCGGCGCCGCCATGTTGCCGAAGCGGGTGGGCGAACCGAGCGCTATGCCGGCGCATTGTTCGAGGTCGGCCAGTTCGACATAGGGCGCGCCTTCTTCCGGCACCGGCGGCTCGGCCACCTGGGTGCGCGGCGCCAGCGGCGGCACGGTGCGCACGCGGGCGGCGGCGCCGGCCACCTGGTTGACGCCGCGTGCCACCAACTGCGCCATCTCGCGCACGCTGCCGCCGGCGCTGTAATACAAAACAAGAATTTCGGTCATGGCTGCTCGTCTGCGAAGGGCTGAGGGGCGAATCGGTCGGCCGGCGCGTCCTGCCTGGCGCTGGCCGAAGGCGGAAGTATACGGAAAGCGGTGCGGCGCCGGCGCGCCGGCTCAGTCGAACACGACGGTCTTGTTGGCGTACACCAGCACGCGGTTGTCGAGATGCCACTTCACCGCGCGCGACAGCACCACCTTCTCCAGGTCGGCGCCTTTTTTGATCAGGTCGTCGAGGCTGTCGCGATGCGAGATGCGCGCCACGTCCTGTTCGATGATCGGGCCGTCGTCGAGGGTTTCGGTGACGTAGTGCGCGGTCGCGCCGATCAGCTTGACGCCGCGCTCGAACGCGCGGTGGTAGGGCTTGGCGCCGTGAAAGGCGGGCAGGAAGGAGTGGTGGATGTTGATGATGCGGTTGGGGAAATGGCGGATGAAATCCGCCGACAGCACCTGCATGTAGCGCGCCAGCACGATGAAGTCGATCTTCTGGTCGCGCAGGATCGCCAGCTGCATCTGCTCGGCTTCGTGCTTGGCGTCCTTCTGCACCGTCAGGTGCTGGTAGGGCACGCGGTAGGCGTCGGCCAGCCAGCGCGTGTCCTCGTGGTTGGACAGGATGATCGGCAGTTCGCAATGCAGTTCGCCGCTCTGGTAGCGGTAGAGCAGGTCGGCCAGGCAGTGGTCGAACTTGGAGACGAACACCGCCATGCGCGGCTTGCGGCTCGATTCGGCGAGCCGCCAGGTCATCCCGAAGCGCTCGGCAATGGGGCCGAAGGCGGCGGCGAAGTCGGCCAGGTCGAGGCTGAAATCCGCCAGATCCCATTCCACCCGCATCAGGAACAGCTTCAGCTCGGCATCCTGATGCTGGTCGGCGTGCAGGATGTTGGCATTCTGTAATAGCAGGAAATCGGCGATGGCCGCGACCAATCCCTTCTGGTCGGGGCAGGAAATCAGTAGAACGGCGGTATGACGCATGGTGGCGCCCGGCAATCCGGGGTGTGGGTTTTACGCAATCATAACCAAAATTCCCCTGCTCATCCCGAGGTGATGCGGCCGCTTCCCGGTTTCATGACGAGTCGCGCAAAGATTCAGCAGTCTTTGCGCAGCGCAGGCATGTATTCATGCCCGCTAATAAGCTGAATTTGAACGCATCCATTGGCCGAATTGGCTGTTTCTCGGCGCCAGCCCGCATCCAGCCATGCGTCTGTTCATTATTTAGGCATGCCGCCAGGCAAAAACTTTGATTTGCCATGGGATTTTCCGGCCTGTGAAAAATGCCGGCGCAATAAAACGAATCCGGGTTGACATGTCTGGCTGGGCACCTAGAATTTGTACCCGGCTCCCACCCGTACCACAAGATGTTGTGAATAAAACTGTGAGCGGGAGCTGGGAAAGCTGTGCATAAGGTGTGAATATCGCGCCGGCACGGCCGTCTGGTTTTGTTACACCCACCGAGGAGACCCCATCGATGTTGAATGTCGCCACCGAATCCGCTGCATCCGCCCCCATTCCCCCGCTCGAAACCGCCGACGTGGCGGCGACCGATACGCGCTACGCCGACTACAAGATCATCCGCCGCAACGGTGCGGTGGTCGGCTTTGCGCCCAATAAAATCGCCATCGCCGTGACCAAGGCCTTCATCGCGGTGCAGGGCGGGCAGGCCGCGGCCTCGGCGCGCATCCGCGAACTGGTCGAATCGATCACCGGCCAGGTGACCGCCGCCCTGCTGCGGCGCACCCCCAACGGCGGCACCTTCCATATCGAGGACATCCAGGATCAGGTCGAGCTGGCGCTGATGCGCTCGGGCGAGCACGAAGTCGCGCGCGCCTACGTGCTGTACCGCGAAAAGCGCGCGCAGGAGCGCGCCGCGCAAAAAGCCGCCGGCGTGCCCGACGTCCAGCTCCACGTGATCGAGGACGGCCAGAAGAAGCCGCTCGACACCGCGCGCCTGGCCGCGCTGCTGGCCGACGCCTGCAGCGGGCTGGGCGACAACGTCAAGGCCGAGCCGATCATGCACACCGTGCTGCGCGACCTCTACGACGGCGTGCCGATGGCCGAAGTGGAAAAGGCGCTGGTGCTGGCCGCGCGCTCGATGATCGAGCAGGACCCGGGCTATTCCTTCGTCAGCGCGCGGCTGCTGCTCAACTCCATCCGCCACGAAGTGCTGGGCGAGGCGGTGACGCAGGCGCAGATGGGCGCCCGCTACGCCGACTATTTCCCCGCCTACATCAAGAAGGGCATCGCCGCCGAACTGCTCGACGAGAAGCTCGGCCAGTTCGACCTCGCGCGCCTCGCCGCCGTGCTCGACGCCGGTCGCGACTACCAGTTCGGTTACCTCGGCCTGCAGACCCTGTACGACCGCTATTTCCTGCACATCGAAGAGTCGCGCATCGAGCTGCCGCAGGCCTTCTTCATGCGCGTGGCGATGGGCCTCGCCATCAACGAGATCGACCGCGAGGCGCGCGCCATCGAGTTCTACCAGGTGCTCTCCAGCTTCGACTTCATGAGTTCGACGCCGACCCTGTTCAACGCCGGTACCCGCCACAGCCAGCTGTCGTCGTGCTACCTCACCACCGTCACCGACGACCTCGACGGCATTTACCAGGCGATCAAGGAAAACGCCATGCTGCAGAAGTACGCCGGCGGGCTGGGCAACGACTGGACCCCGGTGCGCGCCATGGGCGCCCGCATCAAGGGCACCAACGGCAAGTCGCAGGGCGTCGTGCCGTTCCTGAAAGTCGTCAACGACACCGCCGTCGCGGTCAACCAGGGCGGCAAGCGCAAGGGCGCGGTGTGCGCCTACCTGGAAACCTGGCACCTCGACATCGAGGAATTCCTCGACCTCAGGAAGAACACCGGCGACGACCGCCGCCGTACCCACGACATGAACACCGCGAACTGGATTCCCGACCTGTTCATGCAGCGCGTGATGGAAGGCGGCGACTGGACGCTGTTCTCGCCCAACGACGTGCCCGACCTGCACGACCTCTACGGCCGCAAGTTCGCCGAGGCCTACACCGAATACGAACGCCGCGCCGACCGCGGCGAGATCAAGGTGTTCAAGCGCATTCCCGCCGTGCAGATGTGGCGCAAGATGCTGTCGATGCTGTTCGAAACCGGCCACCCCTGGATCACCTTCAAGGACCCGTGCAACATCCGCAGCCCGCAGCAGCACGTCGGCGTCGTCCACAGCTCCAACCTGTGCACCGAGATCACGCTCAACACCAGCGACACCGAGATCGCCGTGTGCAACCTCGGCTCGGTCAACCTGGTGAATCATCTCAAGGATGGCAGGCTCGACCTCGACAAGCTGAAGGCGACCATCCACACCGCGATGCGCATGCTCGACAACGTGGTCGACGTCAACTACTACGCCGTCGGCAAGGCGCGCAATTCCAACCTCAAGCACCGCCCGGTCGGCCTCGGCATCATGGGCTTCCAGGACGCGCTGCAGGAACTGCGCGTGCCCTACGCGTCGAACGAGGCGGTCGAGTTCGCCGACCGCTCGATGGAAGCCGTCGCCTACTACGCCTTCTGGGCCTCGACCGAACTCGCCGCCGAGCGCGGCCGCTATTCCAGCTACGAAGGCAGCCTGTGGAGCCGCGGCATCCTGCCGCAGGACTCGCTGAAACTGTTGATGGAGGAGCGCGGCGGCTACCTGGAAGTGGACAGCTCGGCCACGCTCGACTGGGACGCGCTGCGCGCGCGCATCGGCCAGTACGGCATGCGCAACTCCAACTGCCTGGCGATCGCGCCGACCGCGACCATCGCCAACATCGTCGGCGTCTCCGCGTCGATCGAGCCGACCTACCAGAACATCTACGTCAAATCCAACCTGTCGGGCGAATTCACCGTCGCCAACAAGTACCTCGTCGCCGACCTGAAGAAGCTCGGCCTGTGGGACGAGGTGATGGTCGCGGACATCAAGTACTTCGACGGTTCGCTGGCGAAGATCGACCGCATCCCGGCCGACATCCGCACCCTCTACGCCACCGCGTTCGAGATGGAAACCCACTGGCTGGTCGAGTGCGCCAGCCGCCGCCAGAAGTGGATCGACCAGGCGCAGAGCCTCAACATCTACATGGCCGGCGCCAGCGGCAAGAAGCTCGACGAGACCTACAAGCTGGCGTGGATACGCGGCTTGAAGACGACGTATTACCTGCGCACGCTGGGCGCCACCTCGGCGGAGAAATCCACCGGCAAGGGCGGCGAGCTGAATGCGGTGTCGGCGGGCGGCGGCGCGGGAGCGATGGGCAGCAGCGCATCCGCGCCCCAGCACCTGCCCGAGCCGGAGATTGTCGGCCAGGCGTGCACCATGCGGCCGGGGGACCCCGGGTTCGAGGAATGCGAGGCGTGCCAGTAAGGGGGCAGGGGAGGGTGAAGCCTTGCCAATGGATGCGCTTGCGATAAACAGCGATTCGTTGGCCGGGGGTAGCCCTAAAGGACTCCGATCCACTACGCACTAAAAGTGCGTGTGGAATCGTATGCCCGGCGCTAGTCACTTTCTTTTGCGTCGCCAAAAGAAAGTAAGCAAAGAAAAGGCGGCCCTGCTGCGCCACTCGCTCCTTCGGAGCTCGAACAGTGCTCGCCTTCATCCCCGCTGACTCGGTTCAGTCGGGGTGGCGAGAAGGGGCGACCCGGCGTGCAGACCGTGGCAACAGAAATGAAAATTGGTGGGCAACCACCGTGGTTACAAAAACCATAAGGAGATCTAAACGATGCTGAATTTTGAAGAAGACTTCACCCCCGCCACCAAGCCCATGGACGTGCCGTCCTTCCTGCGCAAGGAATCCGCCGCACCGCTTGGTGCCGACGTGGTCGCCGATCCCGCTCCGCAGGCGCGCCGCGTGCAGGCCGCCGACAAGCGCGTGATCAACGGCGCGACGGACGTGAACCAGCTTGTCCCCTTCAAGTACAAATGGGCGTGGGAAAAATACCTCGCCGGCTGCGCCAACCACTGGATGCCGCAGGAAGTGAACATGAGCCGCGACATCGCGCAGTGGAAAGACCCCGCCGCGCTCACCGAGGACGAGCGCCGCCTGGTCAAGCGCAACCTCGGCTTCTTCGTCACCGCCGATTCGCTCGCCGCCAACAACATCGTGCTCGGCACCTACCGCCACATCACCGCGCCCGAGTGCAGGCAGTACCTGCTGCGCCAGGCTTTCGAAGAGGCCATCCACACCCACGCCTACCAGTACATCGTCGAAAGCCTGGGCCTGGACGAAGGCGAGATCTTCAACGCGTATCACGAAGTCGCCAGCATCCGTGACAAGGACGACTTCCTCATCCCCTTCATCGACACGCTCACCAACCCGAACTTCAAGACCGGCACCCCCGAGGCCGACCAGGCCCTGCTGAAGTCGCTGATCGTCTTCGCCTGCATCATGGAAGGCATCTTCTTCTACGTCGGCTTCGTGCAGATCCTCGCGCTGGGCCGCCAGAACAAGATGACCGGCGCCGCCGAGCAGTACCAATACATCCTGCGCGACGAGTCGATGCACTGCAACTTCGGCATCGACCTCATCAACACCATCAAGCTGGAAAACCCCCACCTGTGGACCAGCGAGTTCAAGGCCGAAATCCGCGGCCTGATCCAGAAGGGCGTCGAGCTCGAATACCGCTACGCCGAAGACACCATGCCGCGCGGCGTGCTGGGGCTGAACTCCGCGCAGTTCAAGGAATACCTGCGCTTCATCGCCAACCGCCGCTGCCAGCAGATCGGCCTCGACGAAATGTTCCCCGGCGTCACCAACCCCTTCCCCTGGATGGCCGAAATGATCGACCTGAAGAAGGAGAAGAACTTCTTCGAGACGCGCGTCACCGAGTATCAGACGGGCGGGGCGTTGAGCTGGGATTAAGTGCTGAGCACGCGCCCAAATTCCGCGTTGTTTTGTGTATTTGTGTGTAATACAATATGAACAGCGCGGAACTCATCAAACGGCTGGAACGCGAAGGCTGGATCAGGGCAGGCGGCAAGGGCGACCATGCCAAGTACAAACACCCTGAAAACCCCGGCCACGTTGTTGTACCCCATCCGCGCAAAGACATTGCCATAGGCACCCTGCGCAACATCTACCGGCAAGCCGGTTGGGAATGGAGGTAAACATGCTGTACCCCGTCTATGTACACGTTGGCGACGCCAAACACGCACACGGCGTTACCGTGCCCGACTTTCCCGGCTGCTACTCGGCAGCAGACAACTGGGACGAACTCCCCGCCAAAATCCAGGAAGCCATCGAAGTCTATTGCGAAGGCGAGGACATGGACATTCCTGCCCCCACCCCACTGGAAACTTTAACCGCCCAGCCCGAATATCAGGACGGCGTGTGGATGTTGGTGGACGTTGATGTTTCCCAACTCTCTACTCGTCCGGTGCGATTGAACGTGTCATTACCGGAAGGCTTGGTAAAGCGGATTGATACCTATGCCAAGGCGCATCATCTGAGCCGCTCGGGGTTTCTGGCGAAGGCGGCGGTTTCGGAGATGGAGCGGCAGGGACGATGAGGCCGAATGCCAACCGCCGCTGCCAGCAAATCGGCCTCGACAAAATGTTCCCCGGCGTCAGCAACCCTTCCCCTGGATGGCCGAGATGATCGACCTGAAGAAGGAGAAGAACTTCTTCGAGACGCGTGTCACTGAGTATCAGATGGGCGGGGCGTTGAGCTGGGATTGAAATGGCGAAGCTCGCGAAGCTGATCGAGCAGATCCTGCTGGGCCGCAGCGATGCCAATATCGGCTTCGACGAGCTGTGTCATGTCCTGATCGGCCTTGGCTTTTCGCAGCGCACCCGGGGCAGCCATCACATTTTCAGCCATCCTGACGTTCTGGAATTGATCAACCTCCAGCGCGATGGCGGCAAGGCCAAGCCCTACCAGGTTCGGCAAGTTCGCGCCATAATCCTTCAATACAAACTTGGAGCCGAGGAATGAATCCGAAGTACGAAATCATTCTGTACTGGAGCGAGGACGACCAGGCCTTCGTCGCCGAAGTGCCCGAACTGCCCGGCTGCATGGCGCATGGCGATTCGCAGGCATCCGCGCTCGCCAGCGTCAACGAGGCGATCGCGCTGTGGATCGCGACTGCCGAGGAACTCGGAAGATCCGTGCCGACCCCGAAGGGCAGACGCCTCGCCTATGCCTGATGCTTGTTTTGTCCCACGCTTCATCGCTATCGACGCTGCCAGCGGATCGGGCTGGACGATGCTGAAATGGTGTCTGACCCTGCAGAAATGGTGACCCTGTTTTGTATCTGCGTGCACCTGCGTGCAGCCCCCCTCGCCCCTGATTCGACAACGCCGCCGCCTCTGTCCGCGATAGCACCTCCATCCGCCCCGTCGGCGAAACCTGCGCGTCAACGACTCCACGTTCCATATTTGTCATCTCTGTTCCGTGTGTAGGAGGGAGAAGGACACGGCGTGCGGAGCGGGCCATGGAAAAGCGGCGCGCGACCGGCTCGCGGCGGTGCGGCGGCTGAAGATTTCGAAGACAACGGATCAGGCGAAGCCACCGGGTGAAAGCGCCGCCGCCAACGCTGATAGCATCTGCGTATGAGCCGCTATCACGACATTGCCGAGCACACAGAGAAACTGATCGTCGACGGCGTGCTGCGCGCGGGCGACCGCCTGCCTTCGGTGCGCCAGGCCTGCCGCATCCATGATGTGAGTCCCGTTACCGTCACGCAGGCTTACTACCTGCTGGAGAGCCGCGGCCTGATCGAGGCGCGGCCGAAGTCGGGCTATTTCGTGCGCGCGCGGCTCCGGCAGAACCTGCGCGAGCCGGACATGACGCGCCCGGTCGCCAGCTCGACACAGTTGCAGGTCAGCGATTTCATTTTCCAGATTCTCGAAAGCGTCCGCGATCCGTCGGTCGTGCCGCTGGGTTCGAGCTTCCCGAGCCCGTTTCTGTTTCCGCTCGACAAGCTCGGGCGTTTTCTGGCGAGCGCCGCACGCAAGCTCGACCCGCTCGCCACGGTCATCGACCTGCCGCCCGGAAACGAGGAGTTGCGGCGGCAACTGGCCTTGCGCTACCTCGCGTCCGGCGCGTCCGTTTCGCCCGACGAAATCGTCATCACGTGCGGCGCGATGGAGGCGCTCAACCTCTGTCTGCAGGCGGTCGCCCGGCCCGGCGACCTGATCGCCATCGAATCGCCGGCCTTTTACGCCGGGCTGCAGGCGAGCGAGCGGCTCGGGTTGAAGGTGATCGAAATCCCGACCCACCCGCGCGAGGGCATCAGCATGGCCGCCCTGGCGGAGACGCTGCAGCGCCATCCGGTCAAAGCCTGCCTGTTCATGCTCAATTTCTCGAATCCGACAGGCAGCCTCGTTCCGGACGAGCGGAGAAAGTAACTCGTCGAATTGCTGCATCGTCACGACGTGCCGCTCATCGAAGACGACGTCTACGCGGAGCTTTATTTCGGCCGCCAGGCGCCCTTGTGCACCAAAGCCGTGGATCCGCACGGGATGGTGATGCACGTTTCGTCGTTCTCGAAAAATCTCGCGCCCGGATACCGCGTAGGCTGGGTCGCGGCCGGGCGCTTCGCCGAGCGCGTCCAGCGGCAAAAATTCTCGACGACGCTGGCGACGACGATTCCCGTGCAAATCGCGCTCGCGGAATATCTGAAACACGGCGGCTACGAGAACCACCTGCGGCACTTGCGGCGCAAGCTCGCCGAACAGGAAGCCGCACTGGCCGCGGCGATCGAGCCGAATTTTCCGGAAGGCACGCGCCTGGCGCGGCCCGACGGCGGCTATTTCCTGTGGCTGGAACTACCGCCGCAGATCGACACGCTGGTCTTGCATCAACGCACGCTGGCGCGAGGCATCAGCACCGCGCCCGGCCCCATTTTTTCGGCGAAGCGGGAATTCACCCACCATCTGCGGCTGAATTTCGGCCATTCGGACTCGCAGCGCCAGCAGGATGCGATGGTGACGCTGGGGCAATTGATCGCCGAACAGTTATAGCGTCGCCCAACGGGCGAACTGGTCGCCGAAAAAGGCGATGCCGATCAGCGCAAGCGGCGCGAAGGCGACGAACGCCAGCACCACCCGGCGGATGAATGGATGGGCCAGCTCGACTTCGATGAACCCGCGGGCGACGAGCACGCCCTTCAGCCAGACGGTGCCGGCCACGAAGAGCTGCAGCCAGACGCCGCCGTCGAACCACCGCCCGGCGACAACGCTGAACAGGGTCAGCGCGACCAGTCCGGCCCACGCGAAGGTGAGCGGCGCCAACCGGGAGATGGGCTGTTTTTCGATTGTGCTCATGGTTCAGGCCAATACGTAGCAGAGTTGGAAGATGACCAGCCAGATGATGTCGGTCGCGTGCCAATAGCTCGCCAGCGCCTCCAGGCCGCTGTAATCGTCGGACGAATACGCCCCGCCGAGGTGGCGTGCCAGAACCCAGAAAATGCCGAGAATCCCCCAGAACGAGTGCACCAGATGGTTGATCGTCAGGTAGTAATAGACGGTGAAGAAAATCCCCGCCTCGCCATTGATCCCTTGCGCGAGGTTCGCCTGGACTTCGAAAAACTTCACGACGGGATAACCGAGCGCCACGACCAGTCCGGCGACCAGCCACCAGAACGACTGCCGGCGTCGACCGGCGCGTATCGTTGCCACCGAGCAGGCGATGAAAAAGCTGCTGGTGACCATGATCAACGTAATCGCGGTGCCCGAAGCGAGCGAAAGGCGCTGCGCGCCCTGCTCGAACGCGTCCGGAAAGTGGGCACGCGCGACGAAATAGACAGCGAAGAGAACGATGAACTCGACGAATTCGCACGTGATCCCCGCCCACATGCCCCTGTTGCCCGGTATTCGGCCGGTCACCGTGCGCACTTGCGGCCGGGATGGCGCTTCAATAGCGAGAGTTGTCATTTTTCCCTCCATTGCCTTTCTTCGATATTGTCCCCGCCCTATCAAAACGGTGCAGACACAGAAAAGACGAATCCCGACCGGCACAGACAACGCAAGCGCGGACGAAGAAATGGGGTCAGACACCATAACCCCGCACGCCCTTAATCGCCGCGGACATGGGGCCTCGCAGAATGCCGCCGAACTCATAGCTAAAGTGGGCAGCTTGAGCTAACCCGGGTTTCCCGGACAGTTTAATCAAGCACCCAAATAAATGGGGTCAGATTGGCCTACAGCACGCGATTCAGCCCCGACGTCGTTTCCCGAGATGCCACGATTTGGTTACGCCTGCAGCGTTTGGCTTCTTATAGCGCCATGTCCGATGCGCGGATCAACTCGGCAGGCGAGGAGACTGAAGCAAGCTCGGACGAAGACACGCCGAAACTCAGGGTGACCAAAACTCCGGGGTCAGGTCTTGCATTAACACAACGGCCGCGGGAAAAAACAATAGGGGGCCGACCAAGGTTTCAGGACAAGCCGATTCGAGCGGAAGAATCTTGGGGTCAGGTACCGTCTCGAAGCGCAAGCATGGGCTGACTGAAGGAATGTTTTAGACTTACGAACTGACTCGTCAGTCCGGATAACAATATTGCCTTGGCGAGCGCTAACAATAATCAATTCAGGGAGCTTGATATGCACAACACGACAATACGCTCAGCCCAACTTCTGCTAGCGGCCATATCGTTCGCGTTTTCCATGGCAACGGAGGCGGCGACGACGCTCTATTCGGTAGGTGGTGGCTGGTTCTCCGACGCGGGCGAGCACATTGAAATGAATTCCATCTATGCAGTGGGCGGCGGGTTGGATGGGTATACCCGTAACAATTTCTTTCTGTTTGATCTGTCGGGCGTGAGCGGGCCGATCACCACTGCGACGCTGCGGCTGTATAACCCTGACACATCGGATTCGCCCTCTGTGCCTTATGGGTACACGAGTTCTGACCCGACTGAAACCTTTGCTTTGTTTGATGTCTCCACGGACTTCTTTAGTGAGCCCACCGGGGGCACGCATCTGGTGGGAGAGTATGAGGTTGGCTCGGTAGCCGGGCAAAGTATTTTCAATGATCTCGGATCGGGGCAAAGCTACGGCACGTATACCGCCAGCTTGGCGGACAACGGTCACTTTGTTGAAATCAACCTGAACGCATCGGGGCTGGCCGCATTGAATGCAGCCAGTGGCATATTTGGGATCGGAGGCTCGATCACGACGCTGGATGGCATGGTCAACAGAGAGAGCCTGTTCGTGTCCAGCTTTTTATCCTTCCCAGGACCGAATGGCGCACAACTAGTGGTCAGCAGCGTGCCGGAGCCGAGTGAGACGGCACTGTTCATTGCGGGACTTGGACTGGTCGGACTGACTGCGCGTCGTCGAGCGGCACGCGGGAGTCAGGGACGGGGTCAGTTGCATTAACACATAGCGCCTGCCACCGGGTTACCGTTCCCGTGGTGGTGTAAATGGGGTCAGACACGATTAGTCTCCAAGGAAATCTAAGAATCAAAGAGACCTGGCTCACATTGTTTCCCCCCGTTCTCCGAAATGCGATGAAGAGACCGGGCTCGAAGCACTTGCCCTGGCCGCGCCGGCTGGCGGCGGCCTTGCTGGCTTTGGCTTGCGCGTCATGCATTGCCGTGCCCGTCGGGGTTTTCACAAAGTCGCCGTATAGCCCGGAGGTTCTGCGGAAGCTTGCCGCAAAAGACGCCGACAGGGATCGGGTAAGACAGGTCCTGGGGAGCCCCGTCCTGACCAAGGCCGGGGGCGACTATTGGTTTTATTGGAACTCGCGCGCGACGTGGGGGATCATCGGCGGACACGGCAGCGCGGTCATCACCGATGACGAGTGGCTCGCCGTGCGATTCGACAAGGCCGGCAAGGTGGTGTTCGTCGAGAAAAACGACCTCGGCAAGTGCCTGTCGAACGGCATGTGCTTCGGTGGCATGGCTCCCGCTGCCGACGACGCGTTTGCCAAGGCATACCAACCGAAAGCGGACGAGTGCGCGGTCTATCTTTTCCTGGACCGCCTGCCCTGGCCGTTTCCGGCCGGAACCGTAAAGTACTTCGTCGATGGCGCGCCGATCGGCAATGTCGAGTCTGACACCTACCTCTTCCTTTCCCGCGCGGCAGGCAATATCGACATTGCCGCATACGACCTCAAGATCTCCGCGCAGTGCATCGGTGGAGAGAAGCTTTACGTGAAGGCCGTCAAGAAAATCGATACGTCCTGGCTCACCGGAGCAGACTTGACGCCGCTCTCCGCCGAGGCAGGCGAAACGGCCATCAGCAAGCGCCGCGCCGCGCTGCATGATTAGCAACGGGGCCGTCCGTTTTCATAGGCAAGAATGAAACAATAAATGGGGGCGGCCCAGCCTGTGCCCCGCTTCGGTGCCGGGCGGTCGCGTTGCAGCAGCCTCCGACTCCCGGGCGCGCCCGTGCTCAGACGTATGCTAAAAAGAAAAGCAGCAAGGCGTCGGGGTTCCACCCCGTGTACGCCCGTTATCCGGGCGGCGCACCGCGTGAAGCACGACGCACCGAACGGGAATAGGTGATCTCCCTGGGGGATTGGATCTCCGACATGGATCATGTTCGCCATCCCTCAGCTTGGAAGTTCACTTCGGAGGAAACAGAACATGGCTCGCGTCAGCACTTACCTCAATTTTCCCCGCTCGACCGAAGCGGCTTTCCTGTTTTACAAGTCGGTCTTCGGCACGGAGTTCGACGCGCCCATCGCCCGCTTCAAGGACATGCCGCCCGCGCCTGACCAGCCGCCGCTGGCTGAAGCCGACCAGGACCTTGTCATGCACGTCGGATTGCCGATTCTGGGCGGGCATGTGCTGATGGGAACCGATGCGCCGGAATCCATGGGCTTTGCCGTCACGCCAGGCAACAACGTATACATCAACCTTGAGCCCGACACGCGCGCCGAGACCGAGCGTCTGTTCGATGCGCTTGCGGCCGGCGGCAAGATCGAGATGCCGCTGCAGGAGATGTTCTGGGGCGATTATTTCGGCAGCCTGGTCGACCGCTTCGGCGTACATTGGATGTTCGACTGCGCCAGCAAGACCTGACACGTTCCCATATCTGGATCCGTCCAATCTCACGCAGGAGACATCGTTATGAGATTCATGATTCTGGTGAAGGCAACCAAAGACTCGGAGGCGGGCGTAATGCCCAGCAAAGAACTTTTTGCTGAAATGGGACGATACAACGAGGAACTGGTGAAGGCGGGAATCATGCTGGCCGGGGAAGGGCTTCATCCTACTTCCAGGGGCGTGCGCGTGCGCTTTTCGGGGGCGGAGCGCACGGTCATCGAAGGGCCGTTTGCCAATCCAGATGAACTGGTTGCTGGCTTCTGGCTCTGGCAGGTGAATTCTCGTGAAGAGGCCATCGAGTGGGTGAAGCGCTGTCCCAACCCCATGCCTGAAGATTCGGAGATTGAAATCCGGCAGATATTTGAAGCAGACGACTTTGGGGCTGAGTTCCCTCCTGAACTGCGGGAGCAGGAGGAACGCCTGCGTGCACAGATTGCCGGCAGGGACCGAAATGAATAAACGGGCCCGGACTGCGCCCATTTATTTCCGCCACCGCCTCAAACCGGGCTTCCAGGCCGGTTTCCAGGGGATGGCCAACATGCTGTTTGCGCCTTGGCCACTTACCCGCTGAGCCCGGCCATCCAGACGCCCCATCCCATCAATGCCAACCCGGCGATTTTGCTCCCCCAGGGTCCCTGCGGCAGGAATTTTTCCAGCAGCACATAGGCCGTCAGCAAGCTGATCCACAGCAGATTCATCACCCCGACGACGAACAGGACAAGCATCAAAAGCCAGCAACATCCCGTGCAATAAAGGCCATGGCGCACCCCCATGAAGAGGGCGCCCCGCTGACCGTCCTGCCACTCGTTGAGCAGGAATCCGATCGGTGAACGGCAGTGCGCGAGACACGCCTGCTTGGCGGGGGTCCATTGGTAAATGCCGGCGGCGATCAGTACCGCACCGCCTAGCTGGGGGCTGGTGGCGACCATCATGGGCGAGATCAACAGGGCATGATGCAGCGCCCATTCGATCAGCGTGACGACAAGGCTGAACCCGCTCCAGACCAATAGATAGCCGAGCAGGAACAGTCCGCTCGCAGGCATCGAACGGCCGCCATGACGCTGCTTCTGGATGCGCGCAAACAGAAGAACCATCGGAGTCGCAGAGGGCGCCATCATGCCGACCATCATGATGATCCACATCGTGAACACCAGCGACAGGTCGCGTATTCCCCAGTCCTGCATGCCGGGCATCGCCATGTCCACCACGTCCATGTGCTCCATGGCCCACGCCTGGTAAAACAGGTAGGCCCATGCCAGCAGGATGATCGAGCCGAGGCCGGCCGCCAGCGCGCCGTTTTCAATGAGCGCCCGGCTCCACTTTTCAGGCGTGGTAGCTGAAGGGCGAATAGAAGCCATTCTTTTTGGAGATCTCCAGATTGAAGCCATAGTCGCTGAAGCTCAGGCGTTTCGACTGGCACACCACGGCGGGATAGCCGGGCACCGGCGTAAAAGGCATGTTGGAGACCGTCACGTCTTCCCCGCCTTGCCCCGTCATCGCCTCGATTTCCATCTCGGCCACATTCGGTATTGCCAGGGTGCGCTGCTTGCCATCCATGCGGTAGTCGATGGCGGCACTCCTGACACCCAGAACCTCCCCGATCAGCGGGCCGAGCGCCGCGAGATGCCCCCCGGCCGCCCCGGAAAAAATCTTCGTCAAGGCGTCCTTTTGCCTGTCGTCGGCTCTTTCGTCCACGTACAAGGCCACTTTCCATTTCGTCTGCAGCATGTGCCCGGGCGAATGCGCAAACAAGGCAGCGTTCAGCCCATCCAGCCGGGCGTCGTCGAAGCTGCCTTGGTCGATGTGCCACCCAATCAGCGCATTGCATACGCCGTCGGTCGGTGGGCCAAGAAATACGCATGGACAAGCCGCTTCACAGTTGCACGACTCGAAATACGTACCCGAAACGTTCCATGGTGCCTTCATGATGACTCACTCCTTATAACGATTGCGGACCAGCGCTTGCAAAACCACATTTCCAAACTGTGACCGCGAGATCGCTCGCCCTTCCTCCTTGTTTTTCCGGCAAGACGCCAGGGTCAGGCTTTGCCTGTTGCCATCGGAAAACCCGGGGCCATGGCTTAACCCGCCACCCTGGCCTTGACTTCGCCCGGCCCCCTGACCTGCGCCAGGTACTGGTGGACATTCTGGATGGAACCTGCGCCTTCGCCGACGGCGGAGGCGACGCGTTTCATCGAGTCCAGCCGTACGTCGCCGACGGCGAATATGCCGGGTACGCTGGTCTCGAAGTTCATCGGTTGGCGGTCCAGCGGCCACAGCGCGCGGTCGACGCGTGGCCCGGTGGGGATGAAGCCCTTGGCGTCTCGCTGTACCACGCCAGCGAGCCAGTCGGTATGGGGCAGGGCGCCAATCAGCACGAACAGAATTCGCACCGGTATCGTCTCGACTGCGGTGCTGGCGCGATCGTTGACCTGCAAGGTTTCCAGACGATCGCCTCCTTCGCCGCCGACCACCTCGGCCTCGAGTTTCAGCTGGATATTCGGCGTGCTGCGGATCTGCTGCACCAGATAATCGGACATGGTGCGTCCGAGCGCGTCGCCGCGTACGATCAGGGTGACGCTGCGGGCGAATTTCGCCAGGTGGACCACGGCCTGTCCTGCGGAATTGCCGCCGCCCACCACGGCCACGTCGAGGCCCCGCACCAGGCGGGACTCGCCGAAGGTGGTGTAGAAGATGCTGATGCCGACAAAACGCTCCAGTTCAGGAACCTCCAGACGGCGATATTTGGCCCCGGTGGCGACGATCACCGAACTTGCGCTGACTTCGCGCCCGTCCGACAGGCTGAGGATCTTCCCGTCCCCGTCGAGCCGCAGCCCTGTGGCCTCCCGTGAAAACACGAACTTCGCGCCGAACAGCCAGGCCTGCTGGTAGGCGCGCTGGGTGAGCTCGGCCCCGCTGATGCCGCGCGGGAAACCGAGGTAGTTGCGGATCAGCGAGCTGGCCCCGGCCTGTCCGCCGATCACATGCCGTTCGATTGCCAGCGTGCCCAGCCCTTCGGAGCCTGCGTACATCGCCGCAGTGAGTCCGGCCGGCCCGCCGCCCACCACCGCCACGTCGCATTGCAATGCGTCAGGGCTTTCGCCGACGCCGTCCATGATCTCTGCATCGCCGGGATTGACGAGCATCGAGCCGTCCAGCAGGAAGACGAGCGGCAGCGCCTGCTGCCCGGCATGATGCTTGTCGACCAGCTGGTCGGCCATCGGGCTGCCGGCCGGGTGGAAGCCATGGGGAATGCCGTTGCGGTCGAGGAGCTCGCGGATCTCGTTCGCGCGCGTGGAATACTCGTCGCCGACGATGTGGATCAACTCCATCCCGGGGCGATGGAGCCGTGTCCATTCGGCGAGAAACTCGCTGACATAGGGATACAGGTGCACCTCGGCGGGCGCCCAGGGTTTGTAGAGATAGTTGTCGAGCTGACCCAGGGCGCAGGCCTGCAAAATCACGGGCGAGGCATCGCGGTCGCCCCAGGAGACAAGCAGCGCGCGCTTGGCCGTGGGCTCGATGGTGCGCACCCGCCCGAGAAATTCGTCGCCGTTCATCTCGGGCATCCATTGGTCGGCGATGACCAGGGCAATTTCCTCGCCGTCGGCCTTGAGCCTGGATACGGCATCGAGCGCGGATTGCGCCGAGAGGTGGGGTTCGACACGGTAGTCGCCGCCGAAGCGCCGCGTGAGGGCGTCGAGCATCGATGCCAGGGCGGTCGGCTCATCGTCCACGACCAGAATGACGGGTCTTTCGAGCATGGCAGGTTCACCTCCGTGGCGGCCGCTGGGGACGGCACCTGATCGCAGTGACTTTTGCGCGGGCAAGACCGACTGGGTTGGAGACAGGCCAACGCCCGAAAGGGAGCGCTGCGCAGACGCCGGAGAATAAAGAAGTATAGAAAAGCACGCACCCAATACAAATCGGGGCATGGAGGAGCAGGCTGCGTCCCGGCGCCTTCACACGCAAGAAAGGGGGCGCGTGCATTGACGCGCAGGCGTCTCGGGATCGGGCTTGTAAGGCCAAATCTCGTGGATCGGCTGCTTGCGCATCCGATCCACGGATATCGCGAATAACCCATTTCCGCGATCCGCCCGTCAAATCCAGTGTCCTATGATGTGAGGATTCCCGGAGATCAATCCCGCCATCCGCAAGCGGCATGACTCCGATGGAGGGAACGGCCATGAACACCGAAACACGCGCAACGCCCAGCCTCGACCAGATCCGTGACCAGCAGCGCGAAACCTGGGACAAATTCTCTGCGGGCTGGAAGAAGTGGGACGCAACGGTCATCGGCTGGATTGCCCCGTTCGGCGAGGCGATGATCCGGCATGCCAGGTTGCGCGAGGATTCCGAGGTGCTCGACATCGCCGCCGGCACCGGCGAACCGGGACTCACGGCGGCGGCACGGGTGCCGCGCGGCCGGGTGACGGTGACCGATCTCGCCGAGCACATGCTGGAAGGGGCGGCTGCGAAGGCCGCGCAGCGCGGCTTGCGCAATGTCGAGACGCGGGTCTGCGACGCCGGTGCGCTGCCTTTCGTCGACGCGAGCGCCGATGCCGTGCTGTGCCGCTTCGGCTTCATGTTCTTTCCCGACGTCGCGGCCGCCGCGCGCGAATTCGCACGGGTGGCGAGGCCGGGCGCACGCGTCTGCACGGCGGTATGGGGCGAACCAGAGAAGAATCCCTGGGCAACCGGCATCATGGGAACGATCGCCCGGCATGTGGACATGCCCGCGCCGCCTCCGGGGGCGCCGGGCCTGTTCCGCTGCGCGTCGCCAGGCTACATGCGTGCGCTATTCGCCGAGGCGGGCTTGCGCGACATCGTCGAGGAGGAGGTGAGCTGCGACATGGTCATCGACACGCCGGAACGCTACTGGGAATTCATGACCGACATCGCCGCGCCGGTGGTGGCCGGGCTCGCCAGGGCGGACGCGGATGCGCGCGAGCGGATCCGCGCCGAGGTGCTCGGCCTGGCGAGCCAGTTTCTGCGCGACGGGGTCGTCCGGATGCCGTCGGCGGGCACGGTGGTCGTCGGCACGCGTTAGCGCCCCGCGGCCCCTCATCGTTCCAGGCAGGACTTGCCCCCGTCAGGGCGGGGCAAGTCCATGCGGGAAGGGTTCAGGTATTGTCTTTCACGGTTGTGCTCGTGCCGTTCGACTTGACCGATGCAATGCCGGCGTCGCGAGAATCGGCGGAGGCGTACATCTGACTCGTGCCGATCACTTGATGATTGGCGGCCTTCAGGTTGAAGTAGTGCTTGCCGTTCGAGGCGAGCTTCTTCTCATAACGCGCATCCACCCCGCAGTTGCTCTGCACCGAGGCAATGCCGTTCTCGGCCGAAGCCTTGGTGTGATAGAGCTCGCTGGTGAGCAGGGTTTCCGCGTTGTCAGCCTTGAGAACGAAGCGGAACTGACCATCCGAACTCTTGTTCAACTCGAACCATCCTGCCATGTCTCTTTCTCCTTTGTGGTCGTGGTAAACGACGCCCGATGCGTCGGGTGATGACACTACGGCACCGGGGTTAAGCCTTCCGGAAAATGCCGAGCTTGCCGAGGATGAAGATCAGCAGCACGGCGCCGCCGAATGCGACGATGAAGCGCGCGATGCCGCCCACGGCCGCGAAGCCCAGCAGCCCGGCGATCCAGTAGCCGAGCATCGAGCCCACCACGCCGACCGCCACGTTGGCGATCCAGCCCATCTGGGCGTCGGTCTTCATGACCATGCTCGCCAGCCAGCCGACGATGCCGCCAATGATCAACGAGACGATCCAGCTCATGGTGTTCCTCCCTTGAGGGTCGAAATTCAAATTTCGCGTGCGCGCATTTCGCGGGGTCAGCGCATGGCCGTCGCCGTTCAGGTCGAGCATCGAGGCGAGTCCCGCAGCCTGAAGAATCCCATGGTCACTCCTTTGCAGCTTGGTGGGACGCCATGCCCTGCAGAATCGCATACCGCCTTGCTTCACTGTAGCAAAGATGGATCGGACGATTGGCCGGCCTGTGCGTTTGGGGCAGATCCTGCCCGGTTGCTGGCGGCCAGCCTGCCGCAGCCGACCCTGGCCACCGTGCTACCATCCCGCCCGCCATGCGAATCCCCCAACTCCGACAACGTCTGCGCGACCTCGGCGCTGCGCCCTGCCACGAGGGGCGCGTGCTGCGCGCCTGGGCGCAGGGACGCTCGCTCGACAACAAGCGGCGGCGCGCCGAGGACTTCCTGCCGCTGGCGGTGCGCAACGATCTGCCCGGCCTGTTCGACGAGCTGCGCGGACTGGCGCGGGTGCATGCCGAGCATCCCGGCGAGGATGGCTCGGCGCGCCTGCTGGTGGCACTGGCCGACGGTCAGACGGTGGAGGCCGTGCTGCTGCCGCGCGACGGCGTGTGCGTGTCGACCCAGGTCGGCTGCGCGGTGGGCTGCGTGTTCTGCATGACCGGTCGCGCCGGCTTGCTGCGCCAGCTCTCCAGCGCGGAAATCGTCGCCCAGGTGGTGCTGGCCAGGAGCCGCTGCCCGGTGAAGAAGGTCGTGTTCATGGGCATGGGCGAGCCGGCCCACAACCTGGACAACGTGCTGGAAGCGATCGGGCTGCTGGGGGTCGAGG